>CAYYKK010000295.1:0-9457 GCA_964467935.1 uncultured Polyangiaceae bacterium | reverse complement strand
TATCCGGACGGTCGCGTCGACGTCGCCCACGACCCCTACGCGTTCCAGACGCCGACCATCGGCTCGCTCGATCTGCACCTCTTCGGCGAGGGCAAGCACGAGCGCATCCACGATCACCTGGGCGCGCACCTCCGCGAGATCGAGGGCGTCGCGGGCACGAGCTTCACCGTCTGGGCTCCGAACGCGGTCGCGGTGCGCGTCATCGGCGACTTCAACGATTGGCAAGGCAAGAACGCGGCGATGCGGAGGCTCGACGGCGGCGTGTGGGAGATCTTCGTCCCGGGCGTCGGCGAGGGCGCACAGTACAAGTTCGAGCTGAGGACGCTCCACGCGACCATCCACAAGAGCGATCCGTTCGGACGCGCGATGCAGCTCCGCCCCGAGACCGCCTCCGTCGTCACGCGCGCCAAGCACGTCTGGGGCGACGACGCGTGGATGCAGGCGCGCGCGTCGAGCCCGTTCTTCGCGAAGCCGATGAGCATCTACGAGGTGCACCTGCCTTCCTGGCGGCGCAAGCCTCGGGAGATCGACGACGGCCACCCCGAGCCCGACGAGGCGCAGCGCACGCGCTGGCTCTCCTACGTCGAGCTCGCGGACGAGCTCGTCGAGTACGTCGCGCACATGGGCTTCACGCACGTCGAGCTCCTCCCCGTGATGGAGCACCCGTACGACGGCTCGTGGGGCTACCAGGTCTCCGGCTACTTCGCGCCGACCAGCCGGCTCGGCACGCCCGACGAGCTGCGCCTGCTCGTCGATCGCTTCCATCAACGCGGCATCGGCGTGCTGCTCGACTGGGTGCCGGCGCACTTCCCGAAGGACGCCGCGGCGCTCGGGCGCTTCGACGGGACGCCGCTCTTCGAGCACGGCGATCCGCGGCGCGGCGAGCACAAGCACTGGGAGACGTTCATCTTCGACTACGGCAAGAACGAGGTTCGCAACTTCCTCGTCTCGAGCGCGCTCTACTGGCTCGAGGAGTTCCACGTCGACGGCCTGCGCGTCGACGCCGTCGCGAGCATGCTCTACCTCGACTACTCGGCGAGCCACGAGGGCGATTGGCTCCCGAACCGCTATGGCGGCCGCGAGAACCTCGAGGCGGTCGAGCTTCTGCGCGAGCTCAACGATCGCGTCCACGCTCGCTTCCCTGGCGCGATCGTCGCCGCGGAAGAGTCCACCACGTGGCCGGGCGTGACGCGCCCCACCTACGCGGGGGGCCTCGGCTTCGACGTGAAGTGGAACATGGGCTGGATGCACGACACGCTGAAGTACTTCGCCCTCGATCCCATCTACCGCTCCTACCACCACGGGCTGCTCACGTTCGGCCTGATGTACGCGTACAGCGAGCGCTTCCTCTTGCCCCTGTCGCACGACGAGGTCGTGCACCTCAAGCGATCGCTCCTCGGCAAGATGAGCGGCGATCCTTGGCGCATGCGCGCGAGCCTCCGCGCCCTCTTCGCGTACATGTGGTGTCACCCGGGAAAGAAGCTCCTCTTCATGGGCGGGGAGATCGGGCAGATCTCCGAGTGGAGCTTCGAGCGCGAGCTCGAGTGGCCGCTGCTCGACCACGCGGGTCACCGAGGCATCCAGTCGTTCGTGCGCGATCTCAACGCGTTCTATCGAGCGACCCCCGCGCTCTACGAGCTCGACGGCGACGCCGCCGGGTTTCGCTGGATCGACGCGAACGACGCGCCCCAGAGCGTCGCCTCGTTCGTGCGCTTCCCCGCGAGCAAGCTCGAGCGGCGGCAGACCGGCCGGCACGTGGTGTTCGTCGCGAACTTCACGCCCATCGTGCGACCCGGGTATCGACTCGGCGTGCCGCGCGCGTGCGCGTACCGAGAGGTGCTCAACTCCGACGCGGAGGTGTACGGCGGCACCAACGTCGGCAACCTGGGCGTCGTGCGGCACGACCCGCACCCTTCGCACGGCTTCGCTCAGTCGATCTCCGTCACTCTGCCGCCGCTCTCGGCGCTGCTCTTCGTCCCCGAGGACGACGACGAGCCCACCCTCGCCGAAATCCGAGAGGAGAAGGAGGCCCTGCTCGCCGAGCGCGCGATCAAGGAAGCGCGGCTCGCGGAGGAGGAGCGTCGCGCGCGCGGCGAGGTCGCGGTCGCGAGCGAGGTGCCCCCTCCGGTCGTGGCCGAGGGAACCGAGGCGCCCGAGGACGGTTCCTGATAGTACTCGTCGCGTGGGACCCGAGGTCGCGTACGCCGTTCACACGAAGACGTGCACGTACCTCCTCGACGAGGGTGGCGTGTGTCGCTGGATCATCTCGCCCACGGGCATGGTCCCCGCCGACATCCGGCAGTGCATCGGCGCCCAGTTCGTCGCGTGCCTCGACCTCACGCAGGAGGGGGGGCTCGCGGGCGAGCTGCTCTTGGGCGCCGCCGCGCTGTTCGTGAAGCACGACGCCGACACGGGCCGATCGCAGCTGCTCCGCACCGGCATGATCTTCCAAGTCGAGACGCGCGATGGCGCGCTCCCGCCCGAGCTCGCGCCCGTGAGCCGCGGCGGCGACACCGTCCCGCCACCACCGGCGTTCGATCGTCCGGCGTCGTTGCGTGAGCTGTCTCGTCAGGTCCTCGACGTGTCCGAATCGACCGTGACGCTCACCTTGCCGCTCTATCGGCCCGAATCGCAGGCCGGCCGGTCGAAGCTCCCGCCGCCTCCTCCGCCGGCGCCGCCGACGATCCCGGAGGAGGCGCGGCCGACCCTCAAGGGGACCCGACGCGCCCGGTCGCGGTGACCGGAGGCGCCGAGAGCGCGAGAGAATCCGCGGCAAAGGCCCCGGGTTTTGTGTACTAATCGGGCACCATGACGGAGTCGCACCAGCAGCAGCGGTATCGAGTCATCGATCGGCTCGCCTCGGGCGGCATGGCCGAGGTGTTCGTCGCGGAGAGCGCTGGCATCGAGGGGTTCAAGAAGCGCGTCGCGATCAAGCGCGTTCTGCCGCACCTCAGCGAGAAGAAGCGGTTCATCTCGATGTTCCTCGACGAGGCGCGGCTCGGCGCGCACCTCTCGCACTCGAACTGCGTGCAGACGTTCGACATCGGCGTCGGCGACAACGCCTACTTCATCGTCATGGAGTACGTCGACGGCGCCGACTTGAAGGCGGTCGTCGACTACCTGAGAAACGCGGGGCGCTCGTTCCCCGTCGAGATCGCGGTGCTCATCGCCGTGCGCATCTGTGAAGGCCTCACCTACGCGCACGAGCTCGTCGGGACCAACGACGAGCCCCTCCACATCGTCCACCGCGACATGTCGCCCCCGAACATCCTCATCACGAAGTTCGGCGAGGTGAAGATCGTGGACTTCGGCCTCGCGAAGGCGTCGAGCCAGCTCGAGAAGAGCGAGCCCGGCATCATCAAGGGCAAGTTCAGCTACCTCTCTCCGGAGGCCGCGCTGGGCGAGGAGGTCGATCACCGCACGGACATCTTCGCGGTCGGCATCATCCTCTGGGAGCTGCTCGCCGGTAAGCGGTTGTTCCTCGGTGACACCGATTTTGCAACTGTGAAGCAGGTGCAACAGGCCAACGTTCCCGCCCTGGCGGCGATGCGGAAGGACGTCCCCGAGGAGCTCGATCGGATCATCCGTCGCTCGCTCGCGAAGGACATCAAGACCCGCTACAGCTCCGCGCGCGACTTGGGCCGCGACCTCACGAGCTTCCTCTACCGCTATGGCAAGCCCGTCAGCTCGTTCGACATCGCCGAGCTGGTGCGCGGCGCGATGTCGCTTCGCAAGAAGGCGTCGCCCAACAAGGCGAGCATCATCGACAAGCTGATCGAGGAGGCCTTGTTCGAGTTCACCTCGCTCCAAGACAACAAGGGGGCCGCCGCGCAGGCCCAGGCGGCGAAGGCCGACGAGCCGCTCAAGCTCGGCTTCGAGGACATCGGCAATTGGGCCGACGAGATGAGCTCCGTCCCTGCCGGCAAGCCCTCGCGCGAGGAGCTGAACCTCCGCCAGACGATCAGCGGGATCCAGATCGGCAATCTCTCTGCGCTCGAAGACGGAGGGTCGTCCCCGGAGCCCTCGGACGTCGACGCCGGCCCTTCCACGTCCTCCCCCGCGGCGACGGACTCGACGCCGCCGCCGTCCTCGCAGGCCGCGGGTCGGCAGTCGGTGCCCCAGGTGCCGAGCTACCTCGCCGCCGGCGGCGCGCCGAGGTCGGGTCGCACGCCGGCGAAGGAGGGCGGGGGCGGGGCCATCAAGGCCGTGCTCGTCGTCGTCGTGATCGCGGTGCTCGCGGTCGGCGGGGCTTGGTTCGCCGGGCTCATCCCGCACTGAGCTCGCGGGACGCGTCGGCACGACCCCGGCGGAGACGAGCGTCGCGAGCGGCGGTGACGACGCCGCGAAAATGAAGAGAGGCCGACCCCCGTGGGGATCGGCCTCCTCGCTCGTGCGACGACCACTCGGTCAGTCGCCGCGCGCGCTCACTTGCCCATCGACATGAGCTTCGAGGCTTCCTGCATGTTCTTCTGGAAGCCGTCGTTCGTCGCGCACTTGGTCGCGACGCCCATCGTCTTCTCCATCGCCTTCATCATGCGGTCCTTGTACTTCTCCTCGAACTTCTTCTTGTCGTCACCCTCCGGCTTCGGGGCGGACGAGAGCTCCTTGAAGTCCGACTCGTGAGCCTTGGCGAAGTCGAGCGCCGCTTTCCCGGCCTTGTCGCAATCGGTCGCGGTGTCGTCGAGGATCTTGGCGTATGCCTCGACGAGGTCGACGGCCTTCTCTTCCTTGCTCTTGCAACCCGAGAGAGCGGCGACACCGACCAACGCGAGACAGACCAGCTTCTTCATTCTTCCTCCGAATTCGTTCACGGCAGACCAGATACGAGAACCCTTGGAGCGACCTTCCTCGGGCGCCACCGCGGTGGAGCGCGCAAAAAGAAGGTCCGCCCGCGGACGACCTCACTCGTCGTCGTCGTCGTCGTGCCCTTCGCTCTCGTGCTTGTCCGCGAGCTGCTGCTCGAGGCGCGCGAGCGCTTCGTCACGCTGTGCTTCTTCCTTGTCGACCTCGGCCGAGCGGCCCTTCTGCCGCGCCTTCTCGGCGGCAGCGCGGGCGGCGGCGACCTTCTGCATGACCCCGGGCTTCGGAGCCATCAGAAGGGTCATCGTCCGCTGCTCCATCGCGGGGCGCACCTCGACGTTCGCGATCTCGTCGAGCTTGCTGACGATCCACTGCAGCTGCTCTTGGGCCACCTGAGGGTGGGTGATCTCGCGGCCGCGGAAGCGCACCGTGAACTTCACCTTGTGGCCGGCCTCGAGGAAGTGCTGCGCGGCGCGGGTCTTGAAGTCGAGATCGTGATCGTCCGTCTTCGGGCGGAGCTTGATCTCCTTGATCTCGACCACGCTCTGCTTGCGTCGCGCCTCGGCCGCCTTCTTCTTCTCGTCGTACTTGTACTTGCCGTAGTCGAGGATCTTGCAGACCGGCGGCTCGGCCTTCGGGTTGACCTCGACCAGATCGAGGCCGCGCTCCTGGGCTTTGCGGAGCGCTTCGTGCGTCGGCAGGATGCCGAGCATCTCGCCATCGTCGCCGATGACGCGGACCTCCGGCACGCGGATGCGCTGGTTGATTCGGATCTGGGGTCCACGCTGGGCTTGACGAGGATCGAAACGTCTCATCGACATGTGCTGGCTACTTCTCCTCTGGGCGGGGCGGCATGCGCGCCGGGCCGACTCTCACGCGGCTCGGGGCCGAGCCGCGTCGCATGAGAAACGATTGTTCAGGACGACGCAAGGCTCGTCGAACGATTCGCGCGCGGGGGCTTCGCCTCGTTCGCCACGAGCTCGGCGAAGGCGTCGAGCGGCATGGCGCCGAGGTCCTTGTTCAAGTCGCGCGAGCGCGGCGCGACGTTGCGCGCCTCGGCCTCTTTGTCGCCCACGACGACGACGTAAGGGACGCGCGTGAGGCGCGCCGCCCTGATCTTCGCGCCGAGCTTGTCGGGTCCGACGTCGGCGCGCGCGCGGAGGCCCTTCTCACGCAGGACCCGCACCACCTCGTGCGCGTAGTCGACCTGCTTCTCGCTCACCGTGACGACCACGGCCTGCTCGGGCGCGAGCCACACCGGGAACGCGCCGCCGACGTGCTCGATCAGCACCGAGAGGAAGCGCTCGAGCGATCCGAGGATCGCGCGGTGGAGCATCACGGGTCGGTGCGCCGCGCCGTCCGTCCCGACAAAGTCGAGCTCGAAGCGGTCGGGCAGGGCGTAGTCGACCTGGATCGTCCCGAGCTGCCACGAGCGCTTCAGCGCGTCGTGGATGTGGAACTCGAGCTTCGGTCCGTAGAACGCACCCTCGCCCTCGGCGATCTCGTAGCGCAGGCCCTTCTTGTCGAGCGCATCGGCGAGCGCCTTCTCGGCCTGATCCCACTGCGCGTCGGAGCCGATGCGCTTGTCCGGTCGCGTCGCGAGCTTGATGTCGACGCGCTCGAATTTGAAGGCGGCGTACACCTCGTAGAGCAGCTCGATGAAGCTCGCGATCTCTGCCTCGATCTGATCGGGCCGGCAGAAGATGTGCGCGTCGTCCTGGCAGAAGCTCCTGACGCGCGCGAGGCCGTGCACGACGCCCCCGCGCTCGTAGCGGTGGAGGCGGCCGAAGTCGGCGACCCGCCACGGCAGCTCGCGGTAGCTCCGGCGCCGCTGCCCGAAGATGAGGCAGTGGCTGGGACAGTTCATCGGCTTGAGCCCGAGGCGCTCGATGTCGGCGAGCTGCTCGACGACGGCTTGATCGCGCGCGCGGTCGGCGTCCTCGTAGCTCTGTCCATCGGCCTTCTTCACGCCGACGCGCAGCGAGAGCTTCGTCTCGTCGATCTGGTCGGCGGTCATCGGCAGGTACATGTTCTCGCGGTAGTTCGGCAGGTGCCCGCTCGTCTCGAAGAGGCGCTTGTCGAACACCTGCGGCGTGATGACCTCCTCGTAGCCGTAGTCGAGGTAGAGCTCGCGCATGTACGCGCAGAGCGCGTTGTAGACGAAGGCGCCGCGCGGCAAGAGGAACGGCATCGCCGGCGCGTACTCGTGGAACATGAACAGCTCGAGCTCCTTGCCGAGCTTGCGGTGGTCGCGCTCCTTCGCCTCCTCGAGGAGCCGGAGGTGCTCGTCGAGCTCCTTCTGCGTCGCGAACGACGTCCCGTAGATGCGCTGGAGCATCGGGTTGCGCTCGTCGCCGCGCCAATACGCGCCCGCGACGCTCGTCAGCTTCACCGCGCCGATGTTCCTCGTCGACGGGACGTGCGGCCCCTCGCAGAGGTCCATCCACTGCCCCGCGTCCTGTCCCTGCGCGGCGCCGTCGAGCGAGCCGTGCCGGTAGAGCGAGATCTCCGCGTCCGCCGGGAGCCGGTCGACGTGCTCCGCCTTGTACGTCTCGCCCATGGAGAGGAAGAGCTTCTTTGCCTCCTCGCGGCCGATCACCTCGCGACGGAAGGGCTTCTTCGCCGCGACGATCTCCTTCATCTTCGCCTCGATCTTGGCAAGGTCCTCGTCGTTGAAGGCGCCCTTCGGGCTGTCGAAGTCGTAGTAGAAGCCGGCGTCCGTCGACGGACCGAACGTGACCTTGGTCCCGGGGAAGAGGCGCTGAACGGCGTCCGCCATCACGTGCGCCGTCGAGTGTCGGATGATCGAGAGACCGTCCGGGTCGCTCGAGCGGACGACCTTGATCTCGTCGCGGCTCGCGGGCGCCTCGATCGGCGTGTGCACGTCGACGAGCCTCCCGCCGACGCGCGCGCCGACGATCTGGGGGTCTTTCTTCAGGTCATCGCCGAGGATCTCGGCGAGCGTCTTCTTCTCGGGGTGGGCCATGTTCGGTGTGGACGGTCGGTGACCCGTCTTCCGGACGAGCCTTAGTCGCGCCGCCGCGCCCTTTCAACGTCCGTCCCCACCGACGCGTCGACGACCCCTTATGGCCCGCCCGGCTTGTGACGTTGTCCCGGCTGGCCCCCCACGAGGCCGAGGAGAACCCGCATGCGCCACCTTTTCCGTCTCGCCCCGCTGTGCCTGCTGCCCTCTGCGCTCGGATGCATCAACATCAACGTGACGGGTACCGAAGGCACGGGCACCGTCGGCGTGACCGCGGGCGTCGGCGGCGCGTCCTCGACGAGCGCGTCGTCGTCTGGCGCGGGCGGCGACACCTCGACGTCGTCGTCCACCGGGACCGGTGCGGGCGGAGCGGGCGGCGCCGGCGGCGCTGGCGGCGGGCTCCTCACGCTCTCGGACGTCTGCCCCGGCCTGCCTGTCACGGTGAACCAGGGCTCGTCCGTCACGATCACCGGCACCACGCTCGGCGCGCACGACGACTACAAGACCTTCTGCGCCGACACCGACGCGTCGACCTCGGCCCCGGACGTCGTCTACCAGCTCGGCTTCCCCGAGGACTGCACGCTCGGCATCACGATCCACTCGCAGGGTGCGTTCGAGGGAGCGTTCTCCCTCCGCCCCGTCTGCGAGAACGGGGGCGGGGACTGCGTGAACCCCTTCGTCAGCGGCGCGACCCTCACGAAGGCCGTGTCGGCCGGCTTCTATTCGCTCGTCGTGGACGGCGTGAACAAGACGAGCGGCGACTTCTCGCTCGACGTCGTCTGCGCGCCGCCCGCGTGCGGCGACGGCGTCGTCAACGCTCCACAAGAGCAGTGCGACGGGGGCCCGGGCGTGAAGCCCAACGACGGGTGCGGCGACCCGGGGCTCCCCAACGCCTGCCAGATCGAGGCGACCGTCGCGTCGGACACCTGCGGGCACGTCGTGCCCACCACGGTCACGAAGGGCACGCCCCTTCGATTGCCCGCCTCTCCGCCGCCCTACAACAGCATCGGATCGCACGACGACTACCAGAGCGTCGATCCGAGCTGCACGCCGCAGCCCGCCGTCGATCAGGTCTTCGGCTTCGTCCCGAGCGCGGACGGGACGCTCACCGTGACGATCGGCAACGACGCAACCGGCTCGCCGTACTGCCTCCAAGACCCGTTCCCCGCGGGGTGCTGGAACCACACGCTCTACGTCCGCGAAGGCAGCTGCGACACCGGGACCGAGCTGACGTGCTCGTACCCGACCTTCCTCACGGACAACGGCGTCAACAGCGTCGTCGTCAGCGTCACCGCCGGCGTCACGTACTACGTCTTCGTCGACGGGTCCGACATGACCGAATACGATGCGGGGCCGTACTTCCTCGAGGTGCGCGTCGACTAGTCGTGGCTGGCGAGCCACGACTCGACGTCGCGGGAGAGCGCGTCGGGCTCGAGCATGGTCACCATGTGCCCGGCGCTCGGATACGCGCTCACCGCGACGAACCGGCTGCCCAGGTCGCCGTCCACGCGAATCCGCGAGGCCGACTCTCTCGCCACGTGATCGGATCCCACGAGGGTCGCGAGCGCCGGGACGAGGGCGCGCGTCGGGACGACGAGGTCGAGCGCCCCGTCCGTGACGAACGTCGGGACGTCGGAGAGGTTGCCGACGAACGCGGCGCCCACGCGGCTCGCG
>CAYYKK010000294.1:0-9496 GCA_964467935.1 uncultured Polyangiaceae bacterium | reverse complement strand
GCGGCCGGCGCGAGATCCTGCACCGCGTGCGCGCGCGTCACCGCCGTCCAGAGCGACGTCGAATACGCGGTGGCGTACGCGCCGAGCTTCTCGAGCGCGGCCTCGCCGATGCCGCGCGCCGGGTAGTTGATGATGCGGCGGAGCGAGATCTCGTCGAGCGGATCGAACGCGATCTTCAGGTAGGCGATGAGGTCCTTCACCTCTTTGCGCTCGTAGAACTGCGTGCCGCCGATCATGCGGAGCGCGATCCCGCGCTCCTTCAGGGCCGACTCGATATCGGGCGCCTGCAGGTTCGAGCGGTAGAGCACCGCGACGTCCTTTCTTCGCGCCTCGCCCTTCGTGACGAGATCGTCGATCGTGCGCGCGACGAACGCGGCCTCGATCTCGGGATCGGCGCACACGACCTCGGTGACGCGCTCGCCCTTCGGACGCGTGGAGACGATGTTCTTCTTGTGGCGGCGCGCGCCGCTCTTCTCGAGCACGACGCTCGCGACCTCGAGGATCGACGCGCTCGATCGGTAGTTCTCCTCGAGCTTCACGACCTTCGCGCCCGTGAAGTGCTCCTCGAAATCGAGGATGTTGCGCACGTCGGCGCCGCGCCACGCGTAGATCGACTGATCGTCGTCGCCGACGACGCACACGTTCTTGTGGCCGCCGCCGAGCAGTCGGACGAGCTCGAGCTGCGCGTGGTTCGTGTCCTGGTACTCGTCGACGATCACGTAGCGATAGCGCTGCCGGTATTTCGTGAGGACGTCCTCACGTTTGCGGAAGAGCTGCACGACCTCACACACGAGGTCGTCGAAGTCGAAGGCCTGGAAGCCCTTCATCATGCTGAGGTACCGCGGGTAGATGAGGCTCGTGATCTCGTCGTAGTCGCTCACGTCGCCCATCGCGGCGAGGTCCTCCTTCAGCCGATCGGGCTCGACGAAGGCGTTCTTCGCGACCGAGATGCGCGCGAGGATGGCGCCGATGTCGTAGCCCTTGTCGTTGCGGATGGTGCGGAGCGCCTCGCGGACGACGCCGGAGCAATCGGCTTGATCGAAGATGACGAACTTCCCGCCGCGGAAGCCGAGCGCGCGCGCCTCGGCGCCGAGCACGCCGAGCCCGAAGCGGTGGAACGTCGAGACGGTGAGCTCGCGCGCGTTCTTCTGGCCGACGAGCTTCGCGACGCGCTCGTGCATCTCGGCGGCGGCCTTGTTCGTGAAGGTCATCGCGAGCACGCTGCGCGCCGACACGCCGCGCTCGAGGAGGCGGGCGATGCGCTGCGTGACGACGCGCGTCTTGCCGGAGCCTGCGCCGGCGAGCACGAGCATGGGGCCGAGGTCGTGCTCGACCGCGGCGCGCTGCGAGGGGTTCAGCGTGTCGGACACGCCTGGCGGCTTAGCCGGACCGCGCCTCGGTGTGGAGGCTTGATTTCGCGCTGCACGTACTTCGCGAGGCGTGACGGTCGGGATCTCACGGCTTCGCGGAGAGCGCGGCGGCGAACCCCTTGGCCTCCCGCGCCCGGACTTTGATGCAGCGATGCGCCTCGGCGAGGCCCTCGTCGTAGGCACGCTGTGCCCCCTCGAGGTGATCGAGCTCTCGGGCGAGAAACGCCGAGAGCGCGGCCACGGTCGGCTCGTCGCACGCCTTGCCCAACGTGGAGACGAGCGAAGCGCCGCCGCCGTCGAGCTTCGTCACGATCGGATCGAAATGCCCGCGCATCCACGTGTAGAAGGTCGCGAGCGTGTCAACGCGCCGGAGCGCGCCATTCTTGAGATGTCGGATGTCGCTCGCGCGGATCTCGCCGGTGAGGAAGAGATCGAGCGCGCGCTCGAGCTCCTTCGGATCCTTGCGGGACACGAGCGCGACCGTGAGGGCGACGCGCTCGGCGGGCGTCTTCGCGGCGACGAGCCTCGCGCCCGTGAGCGACCGTCCCGCCTCGCCGCCGGCGCGCGCGCTCACACGCAGCGCGAGCACGCCGAGGTCGGCGTCGACCGACGCGGGATCGTCGAGGTACCGCTTCGCGAACGGCTCGAGCTCCGCGGCGACCTTGGGATCGTCGGTGAGATCGAAGAGCCCCCCGAGCACGAGCACGCGCGTGAGCCGCTCGTCGTCCGTCTCGCCGCTCTTCTTGGGCAGGCCGACGCGCGCCGCCGGACCGTCGAGCAGGCGATGGACGAAGCGCACGAACGAGGGCCGCGACGCGTCGTCGACGAGCTGTCGATCCATCTCCGAGAGGACGTCGATCACCGTCGCGAGGAGCACGCGCGAGCGATCCCGACCGAGATCGAGCAGCGACAGGACCCGGAGCACCTCCGACGCCGGGAGCGCGCCCGTCTCGACGAGCGCCCACGTGTTCGCGACGAGCCCGGCGCGCTCCTTCGCGCTCGACGTTGCGCTCTTCGCCGCCTTGTCGAGCCAAGTCGCGTCGAGGCCGTAGCGGTAGTACCCCGCCTCGCCGGCGTTGGGGTGGAGCGCCTTCGGACAGGCGGGGAGATCGACGACGGCCGACGCGGAGGTCGGCTCGAGCAGCGAGCAAGCGGGCGCCGCGGCGCCGTCGACGGAGAGGCACACCGGCACGCTCCAGCGCGGGGTGTCCTTCGGACCGTCGAGCCCGAGCTCGCGCTCCGTGAGCACGACGCGCGCGCCCTTCTTCGCCTCGCCGCCGCACGTGACGCGCACGTCGACGAAGGGCACTCCCGGCTGATCGAGGAAGCTCGCGGCGACGCGCGAGACGGGACGCCCCGTGGCGGCGTCGAGCGCGCGGAAGAGATCGGGAGAGCTCACCGAGCCGTTCGCGTGCTTCGCGAGATAGTCCTGGATCCCGCGCTGGAACGCCTCGGGACCGCTCCACGCCTCGATCATCGCGAGGACGCTCGCGCCCTTCTGGTACGCGCTCCACCCGCCGGCTTCGTAGATCCGATCGGTGAGATCGATCTTCGGGCGGACGGCGCGCGCGGACGGCAGGAGATCGGCGGCGAGCGCGGACGTCTTGTCGAGAACGCGCTCGTCCACCGCGCCGAACCCCGGGAAGGCCGCGTCACACGCCTTCGCCTGCATCCACGTGGCGAAGCCCTCGTTGAGCCAGAGATCGTCCCACCACGACATCGTCACGAGATCGCCGAACCATTGATGCGCGAGCTCGTGGGCCACGACGTAGCGCTGCCTCCGCACCGCGGACGCGGGCGCCGCGGCGTCGGTGAGCAAGAGCTCGTCGCGGAACGTGACGAGGCCCGCGTTCTCCATCGCGCCGACGGGAAACTCGGGGATCGCGACGATGTCGAGCTTGCCGTACGGGTAGGGTCGCGCGAAGTAGGCCTCGAGCGCGGCGAGCGTCTTCGCGGCGACCTTCGTGCTGTCGGCGCCGAGCTTCGCGCGCCCGCGCGTCGCGACGAGGCGCACCGGCACGGGCGACGTCGGTCCGTCGAGGACGTCGAGATCGCCGACCGCGACGGCCACGAGGTACGTCGGCAAGGGCGCGGTGCGCTCGAACACGTACCGGACGAGATCGCCCTCGACCTCCCGCCGCGCGACGCGCGCGTTCGACACGGCCGACATGTCGGAGGGGACGTGGAGCGTCACGTCGAACGGCGTCTTGAACCCGGGCTCGTCGAAGCACGGGAACATCCGCCGCGCCTCGATCGACTCGAGCTGCGTGAAGGCGTACGCGCGTCCCTCCGCCTCGGTCCGATAGAGACCCCACAGCGCGCCGAAGGGCGCGTCGTAGTCGAGCACGAGCGAGGCGTCGCCCGCGGGCAGCGCCTCCGCGAGCGTGAGGACGAGCTCGTCTTCGCCTTGCTTTTGGCCGAAGGCGCGCCGCGACGCCACGTCGGCGTGGATCGCGCGCCCCGCGCGCTCGACGACGGCGCGCGCGACCGTGAGGTCTCGGCCGTGGAGCACGAGGCGCGTCGTCGGCTCGTCGAGGTGAACGGCGATCGTCACGCGGCCCGAGAACCGCGGCTTTCGCGGATCGATGGTAAGGTCGAGCGCGTAGGCACGCGGCGTCACGGAGCGCGGCAGGCGCACCTCGGTCGCCTCGGGGATCGGGGTCGGGCCGTGTGGCGAAGGCGGCGCGACCCCGGAGGGCGACCCGTCCACGCGCGTCGATCGCGGCGGCGAGGAGCCGGCGCCGGAGCACCCGAGCGAGGCGAGGAGGAGGAGCGTCGGCGTTCGATGGAGTCGCACGGGTTTTACGCGTGCTCCCCCTTTGGTGTCTCGTCAACAGCCCTCGTCGGCGCGGGTCAGCAGGCTCACGACGCCGCGCGACCGCCGGCCGGCCGCGCCAACCGTGATACACTCGGGCCACGGGGCGGACGGTCATCACTTCCGGAGCGAGCATGAAGTCGAGTCTTTGGTACTACGCGGTCATCGGCGCGGGCCTCGTCGCCTGCAACAACGGCGGCACCACGACCGGCGGCGGCGGCGGCGCCGGCGGTCACTCGAGCTCGGGGACGCAGGCCACCGGGTCGGGCGGCGCGGGCGGGAGCTACGTCCCGCCGGAGGGCTCGGTCACGGTGACGTTCGGTCCGATCGACGTCCCCGCCGGCACCGAGAAGACGCAGTGCGTGACGAAGCGCCTCGGCAACATGGGGCAGATCCACGTCGGGCAGATCCACAACCAGCTCATCGGCGTGTCGCACCACATGATCGTCTACAAGGTCGCCGACACGATGGAGCAGACCACGCCGTACGACTGCAAGCCGTTCACGGCGACGGCCGATCCCACCAAGGGCGCGCCGCTGATGATCACGCAGAAGCACGACGAGACGCTCACGCTCCCCGCCGGCGTCGCCTTCACGCTCGACCCCAATCAGATGATTCGGCTCGAGATGCACTACATCAACCCGACGCAGCAGACCGCGAGCATCGAGGGTCGCTCGACGTTCGTGCCGATCGCCGACGCCGACTTCCAGAACGAGGCCGGCTTCCTCTTCGCGGGGAGCCCCGACATCAACCTCGCGCCGAACGCGATGGCTTCGCTCGACGAGTTCATCAAGCTGCCGACGGAGCTGAGCGGCAAGAGCTTCTTCGGCTTCACCGGCCACGTCCACCAATACGGGACGGGCGTGACCGTCTCGATGGCGACGAGCAAGACCGACGCGGGGACGCCGGCCTACGACCCGCCGAACTTCACGTGGAGCGAGCCGCCGACGCAGTACCACGACCCGGCGCTCGTGCTGCCCGCCGGCTCGGGCTTCCACTTCAGCTGCACCTGGAACAACACGAGCTCGAACACCGTGCAGTTCGGCGAGTCGGCCAACGACGAGATGTGCTTCTTCTGGGCCTACTACTACCCGAGCGTCGGCTCCCGCGTGTGCGTCCACACCGATCAGATCCCCGGCGGCTACGACACGTGCTGCCCCGGCGGCCCGGCCGCGATCTGCTCGAAGCTCTGACGCGCGCGCCTCACGCGAGACCGAGGAGCTTCGCGGCGTTCGCCCACAAGATCTTGTGGCGCACGTCGCGACGCCCTTCGGTCGCGATGAGGAGCTTCGCGACCGCGGTGCCCTGGTGGTAGAAGGGCCAGTCCGAGCCGTTGAGGACGCGATCCGGATCCGCGCGCTCGACGATCCTCGCGATCCCGCTGACCGGTTGCGAGCTCGTCTCGAGATAGACGTTCTTGTATCGCACCTGCAACGCGATCGCGAGATCGAGCTGGAGCGCGCCCGCGTGGCCGAGGATGAACGTGGTGTTCGGGTTCTCGCGGATGGGCGCCTCGTAGTGACGGACCTGCGTGAGGTAGCGGCCGAGCGCCGGCTCGATGCCGACCGGCCCGCAGTGCCACAACACCGGGATGCCGAGCTCGCCGCACGTCCGGTAGATCAGGCCGGCGCGGCGCGCGTCGGGCCGGAAGCTCTGCACGTTGGGGTGGAGCTTGATGCCCTTCGCGCCGGCGCGGAACTGCGCCTCGACGAGCGCGGCCGGGTCGCGTGAGAACGGGTGGACCGATCCGAAGCTGATGATCTTGCCGCGCGTCTTCGGGGCCTCGCGCAGCGCCGTCCCCGCGTTGTCGCTGATGAGCGGGAGATCGATCGGCAGGAGCACCGAGTGCGTGATGCGGACGTCGCCCATCTCGCCGACGAGGTTCGCCGTCGTGTGCGTCGCGCGCATGCCCCGCCCGGTCATGCTCATCAGCGTGAGATCGCGCGTGAGGTTCTTCAGATCCTGGGGACGGAAGTTTCGGTTCGCGTAGACGTCGAGATCGATGGGGCAGCAGGACGGCAGGTAGTGCTGCACCTCGGAGCGCTTGGCGAGGTCGACGCTCATCGGTCGTACGTACGCGAGCGCGATGTGCGTGTGCACGTCGACGATGGGCCCGATGCTCGCGTCGGTGAGCACGAGGCGTCCCTCGTCTCCGAGGCCGAACCACGGCAGGGCGGAGAGGCCGGCGAGGTTCGGGAACCGCGTCTCCGTGTCGGTCACGACTTCGCGAGGAGCGGGAAGCCTGCGGCCTCGCGCTGCGCCAGGAACGCCTCGGCGACGGCGCGCGCGATCTGCCTCACGCGGCCGATGAAGCGCTGGCGCTCGGTGACGCTGATGGCCCCGCGCGCGTCGAGGACGTTGAAGCGGTGCGCCGCCTTGACGACGAAGTCGTAGGCGGGTAGCACGAGCGCCTTCTCGGGGTCGATCACCTTGGGATCGGCGCCGCGGAAGAGGAGGCGCTTCGCCTCGGCCTCGCAGAAGTCGAACTCCTTGAAGTGCTCGGCGACGTCGGCCTCCTCGAAGTTGTACGTCGACCACTCCCACTCGGCGCGCTGGAACATCTGCCCGTAGCTGACGTGCTCGTTGTAGGAGAGGTCGTAGAAGCTGTCCTTGTCCTGCAGGAACATCGCGATGCGCTCGAGCCCGTAGGTGAGCTCACCCGACACCGGCTTGCAGTCGATGCCGCCGACCTGCTGGAAGTAGGTGAACTGCGAGATCTCGAGCCCGTCGAGCCACACCTGCCAACCGAGGCCCCAAGCGCCGAGGGTCGGCGACTCCCAGTCGTCCTCGACGAAGCGCAGATCGTGTTTCTGCGGGTCGGTGCCGAGCGCGCGGAGCGACTCGAGGTAGAGATCCTGGATGTCGATCGGGCTCGGCTTCAGGATCACCTGGAACTGGTGGAACTGCTGCGTGCGGTTCGGGTTCTCGCCGTAGCGGCCGTCCGAAGGGCGACGCGACGGCTCGACGTAGGCGACGTTCCACGGCTCGGGGCCGAGCGCGCGGAGGAACGTGGCGGGGTTGTACGTCCCGGCGCCGACCTCGGAGTTGTAGGGCTGCACGACGACGCAGCCGCGATCGGCCCAGAACTTCTGCAGCGTGAGGATGAGATCCTGAAAGTGCACGGCGCGGGGACCGTAATCGGGCGCCCGCGCCGTTGCAAACCCCGTCTCACCGGGGGCGCGGCGAGCCGTGCGCTCCCGCGGCATCGCGCGGATCCTTCGGGCGCGAGGCGGCGTCGGTGGTCATCGTCATCTTGCCGCTGCCGCTCATGATCCCCTTCTTCATGGTCGAGAGCCCGTCGGCGGTCGCGTGGACGACGCGCGCCGTGTCGAGCCGGAAGGACATGCGCCCCTTCGTCTCCAGCGTCGACTCCGCGCCGTCGCGCACCCCCTTCGTCGTCGACGTAACCTCGAGCACGGCGACGTCGTGACCGTCGACGCTCTCGACGCCGACGAGCGTGACGACCACACCGCTCAGCGCCGAGTGATCCCCGTTCTTCTCCGTGTCGGCGCGGTCGGCGTCGTAGCGCTCGATCATGGCGCGCGCGACGTCGTCGAGGCGCTCCCCCACGCGTCGCGGCTTCGACGCGAGCGTCTTCGCCACGCCGTCCTGCTTGCCGAGCGAGGCCATGCTCCCCTTGATCTCGGCCTCTTCGGGCTCGGTGAGCGGCTTCGCGTCGACGGGGTCGATGCGGAGCGGGCCTCCGCTCCGCTCGACGACGTAGCTCCTCCCCTCGACGGCGCCGAGGTTCGGCTTCGCCGCGCCGTCGATCGTCCGTGTGCGCGCGACCCGCGTGTACGTCAGCTTCACCTTCGTCACGACGCCTCCGCTCGTGGCGAGGATCTCGATGTCGCGCTCGGTGTCCTCGTCGGACACCATGTGGATCGTCTTCAGGACGACCGAGCCGTCGAGCTCGCTGTGGATCTTCACGCGCTCGTGGACCACGTCGCCGACGACGGCGTCGCGCACGTGGAGCTCGACCTGTCGCGCGTCGGGATCGACGGGCGGCGCGCTCGCGCTCGGCGCGGGCGGCGGGGCCTCGCTCGCCACGGGAGCGGCCGGCACCGTCGCCGAGGCGGCCGCCGACGTCGAGGGCGGCTCGGCCTCCGCTCGGGTCGCGCGATCCGAGCAGCCCGAGAGCACGAGCGCGAAGAGCAGCGAAGAGGCGCGGCGCGGCATCGCGCAGGCTCGTAGCCGCGATCCGTGCGGAGATCCAACCTCCCTCGGCCGCTCTCCTCTTCGCTGCGCGCGCGGCATCTAAGGCGAGGTGATCTCGGGGACGCCCTGCGCGACGGCGAAATGAGCGAGCCAGAGCGCTCGTCCACCGCCTGAGGCGGGGCCCACGTCGGGATCGACCCAGCCGTGCATGCTCATCCACGCGCCGCCCCGCGGATCGGTGAAGAAGTCCTGTCCTCCGGGCCCGCGCAGCTTCGTCGCGGGGATCGATCCGAACCAGGGCCCCGCGGTCGTCTGCTTCTGGCACGGCCCGACGACGCTCGCGCAGGTCGCGTAGCCGATGCCGTAGCTCGCCGTCTCCCACCGGTTCGCCGAGTAGAAGACGAAGTACTGCCCGTCGACGAGCGTCATCGACGGGTTCTCGAGCACGGGGTCCTCCCACGAGCCGGGATCGCGCGCGACGAGCGGCACCACCACGGAGCCAGGCGCGAAGCTCGCTCCGTCGGCGGCCAGCTCTCGGATCACGGCGCGGTTCACCGCGTTGGGATCGCCGTCCTGACGCCACAGCAGGTAGAGACGGCCGTCGACGTCCCGAAAAGGGCTCGGATCGATCGACCAGTAGCCCGCGGGCCCCGTGTCGCAGACCCAAGGCGAGGTGAGCTCGTCGACGAACGGACCGTCCGGGCTCGCGGCGATCGCGCGACCGAGGCACTGTTGACCGCTCTGCCCGACGGGCGAAGAGCCTGCGCGCTTCGACGCGTAATAGAGGACGTAGCGCGTGGGAGAGATCTCCAGCACGCCCGGCGCCCAGGTGAAGAAGCCGTCCTCGGCCCAAGGCCCGAGACCCGTGAGAGCCTCGGTCGGAGAGGTCCAGTGAGCCAGATCCTGCGAGGTGATGTGAGGGATCCGGACCGGGAACATACCTACAGCTCGGTTGGTCGCGTAACCGTGATACGTGTTGCCGACCCTGAGGATGAACGGGTCGGCGAAGTCGTCCGGCACGACGGGGTTCACGATCGCGACGGGGGCCCCGCCGGCGCCGCCGGAGCTCGCGGACGAAGCGCTGCCCGACGTCGCGGTCGAGCCGCTCGCCGCGGCGCCGCCTGCGGCCGCCGACGAGGCGCCGCCGGACCCG
>CAYYKK010000293.1:0-9573 GCA_964467935.1 uncultured Polyangiaceae bacterium | reverse complement strand
CGCCGGGTCGCGCACGACGGCCCGGCGCTGGATCGCCGCCCTGCTCCGCGGGAAATGGGGGGACCTGCCGACCGCACCGCGCGCCGCGGCGGATCTCGCGCGCCGCACGCAGGATCGCGCCCGAGACGTCTCGGAGAGCGTGCGCGCGGAGGTCGCTCGGCGGCTCGAAAGAGAGGGCGCCGACGCGCGCCTCGTCAAGATGGTCCGCGAGCTCGTCCCGATCGAAGACGCCGATCGGACGGCGTTCTTCGGCGACAGCCTCCCGATCGGCCTCTCGCTCGCCGACTGAGCGGATCTCATCGGGCCCGCCGCATCCGCGCGATGGCCGCCTGCCACGCCGCTGGGCTCGTCGGCGCCTCGCCGTCGCCTTGGAGGCCTTGATAGAGCGCGCTCGCCTGCTCCTTCGTGAGCTCGTCGATGCGCGCGTGCACCACGGTGCCGGAGTCGAGCGCCCGGCACGCGACGCAGATCGATTCCGCCAGCAGCTCGTCGCCGGCGACACAAGCGCGCACGTCGAACAAGACCGGCTGTCCGAGCGGCGCGGGCGTGCACGGGAGCGGCGCGCTCCCCGGCTCTCGGGCCCGTCGCAGCGCCGAGGGGCGAGCGACCTCGATCGACACGCGCGCGCGCTCTCCGCACGTGTCGAACGTGGCCGTCCCGAAGTTGCCGCGCGCTTCCTTCGCGGCGCCGGCCGCGCAGCTCGCGCCGAGCGGCGCGCTCGTCGGCTCCGGCAGCGAGAAGCTCGGTGGCGCCTCGGGCGCGACGCGCACGGACGCAACGCTCTCCGACGAGGCGTGAGCGGTCGGATCGGGGCGCGGCGCTGGGACCGTCACGTCGGTGCGCCCCTCGTCCGGCCGAACGACGCTGGAGCAGCCGACGAGCACGAACGTCAGCCATGGCCCGAAGGAGAGCTGCGCGCGCGACATGGGCCGATGCTAGCCACGCACGAGGTGCCTTGTCTCGGCCCGTGTCACAAGCAGTCGTCGAGCGGATCGAGGCTCTTCGCGCACGGCTTCTTGGGCTTCGTGAGCACGGGCGCCGTGCTCGGACGCGGCGCCGGCACGAGAGGCGGCGGCTTCGGATCCGCCGCGGGGAGCGGCGTGGACGAGAGCGCGGCGCGCTCCGCGTCGAGCGCGCGGAGCTTCGCGTCCCGCGCGCGCGCTTCGGCCTCGAGGCGGCTCGTCTCGGTCGCCCTCGCCTCGGACTCGGAGATCAGGCGCGCGCGCTCCCGCTCGTCCGCAGGCCGGATCTCACCGAAGTACAGCCCCAACCCTCCGCCGACGACGAGGACGCTCGCGACCGCGATCGCGACGATGTTGCGCCGGAGCCGCCTCTTCTCGACGTCGTTGCGGAGCACGGCGAGCTCTCGCTCGTGGCGCCGTGAGAGCTCCATCGTCTCCAGGCGGGAGCGCTCGAGGGCCTCGAGTCGCACGCGCTCGATGGCCGCGATCTGCCGCGCCTGTCGCGCCGCCTCTTCGTCGCCTCGAGCCCGGGCCTCGGCGCGTCGTCGCTCCTCGTCGGCGAGCTCGCGCGCCGCCTCCTCGGCCGCTCGCCGCGCCTCTCGCTCGCGACGCGCCCCCTCGATCGTCGCCTCGCGCTCGTCGGCCGCGCGCTTCTCGTCGAGCACGCGCTCCTGCTCGAGACGCATCAGCTCCTTCAGCGAGAACAGCACCGAGCTCTGACGCGGATCGGTCCCTTCGCTCGTCGCGCGAGCGGTCGACTTCTGGGCCATGTCGGTCTCGGACACTCGGCCCCGGCGGCCCTTGGGTGATCGCGCGCGCGAGCCTCGTCGCGATTTCTCGGCTACCCTTCTCGGGCGGCTCGTCCGCGGGAAGGACCCTTCGATGCGTGACCCGTTCGAGCTGGCCGGAGAAGCTGCATGCCTCCTCGAGGAGATGGGCTTCGTCGCGGTCGCGCGGAAGCGCGAGGGGCTCGTGATGCTCGAGTTCTGGAAGATGATCGGCAGGGAGCAGCGCACGATGCGCTACGTGATCTCCGGGGTGTTCGAGAGCCCCGAGGAGCTCGCCCAGCACTGCGCCGAGCAGTTCGCCGCCGCCTGATCGCCGCTCGCGGTCGCGCGTGGGGTCGAGGAAAGACGAAGGCCCGAGGCGCTCTCGCGCTCGGGCCTCCCGCGCTCACGTCGCGGCGAGCGCTTACTTGGTCGGCTTGCGCGGCTTCATCCCCGGCAGCTCCGCCAGCGCCGGCGCCGGCTCGAGGTACTCGACGGATTCGAGCGTCATGATGCCGTGCTTCTGATCGATCGCGGGCCCACCCGTCGCGCGCTCGAACGTCATGCCGTACTGGCCGGTGACCTTCACCTTCGCGCCGACCGCGGGGATGGGGTTCGGGACGGCGACGTTCCAAACGGGATCCATCAGCTTGTCCTTGAAGTCCTTGTCGCTCTGCTTCGCGACGGGCGTCTTGTCGATCTCCTCGATGACGTCGTGCAGGCGCGCGAAGTTCGACGCGAAGCCGGTCACCTGGATGACCTCGTTCTTCTCGTCCTTGGTGTCCGCGATGTAGAACGCCGGCACGGGCGCCTTGCAGTCGGGGGGATCGGCCTTGCCGGTCTTGTGGACGGCGCACTCGGGAGCGCAGTCCTCCTTGGTGCCGTCCTTCTCGTCCTTGTTCTTGCACGGCACGAGGTTCGTCCGGACGATGTAGCCCACGAGCGTGAGCTTCTTGTCGGTGACGTCGTCGTGGTGGACGACGCTGCGCAGGTCGTGCGTCACGCCCCAGATCGTGTAGGCGTCGCCGTCCTTCTTGTTCTTCTGCGGCAAGGTCGGCACCGCAGGGATGGCCGCCTTCTTTCCGCTCACGGCAGGCTTCGGCACGTACTGCTTGTCTTCGCCGCCGCATCCGGTCGTGGTCACGGGGAACAGGGAGATGGCAAGAAGAACAGCAGCGTAGCGGGCTTTCATCGATCTCCTCGGCGAGGTCGTCCTCGGGTGCGTGCGAGCGGCGTAGGGGGCTTCGGGCTTCGAGGCCCGCGCCGCGTCCGTGAAGCCCGTGGACACGGCAGAAGCGGCGAGAGCCTAGCCTCTCGGGGCCCATTTGGGGAAGCTCGTTGAGTGCTGAACAAACGGCGGCGCCAGGACGAGCCTCGGATCGCGGCCCGGCATCGACCTGAGGCGGCGCGGCTCGCCCGAACTTTCGGAGAGAATTCGCGCGCGGTCGTACGCCCGGTCTAACCTGCTCATGCCATGCGCGAGACCCTGCTCCACGCCCCGTTCGAGGTGTCCAGGATCCTGGTGATGATCCTCGCTGGCGGCGAGGGCCGTCGCCTCGGTCCGCTCACCGTCGACCGTGCGAAGCCCGCCGTCCCGTTCGGGGCCAGGTACCGCATCATCGACATCGTCCTCTCGAACTTCGTCAACTCCGGCCTCACGCGCATCAAGGTCCTCACGCAGTACAAGAGCGCGTCGCTCGAGGAGCACATCGCGCGCGCCTGGCGCCTGTCGCCGATGCTCGACAGCTTCATCGAGACGATCCCGGCGCAGCAGCGGACGGGCAAGAACTGGTTCATGGGCTCGGCGGACGCCGTCTACCAGACGCTCCACGTCATCACCGACGAGCAGCCCGAGCAGGTCTGCATCTTCGGCGGCGACCACGTCTACAAGATGGATGTGCGGCAGATGATCCTGCAGCACCTCCACACCGACGCGGATCTCACGGTCGCGGCCATCCCGGTCCCTCGCAAGGAGGCGAGCGCGTTCGGCGTCATCGAGTGCGACGACGAAGGGCGCATCATCGCCTTCCACGAGAAGGTCTCCGATCCGCCGCCGATGCCGGGGCGCCCCGACATGGTCCTCGCGTCGATGGGCAACTACATCTTCCGGACGTCGCCGCTCATCGACGTCCTCAACGACGACGCCAAGAGCGAGTCGAGCGCCCACGACTTCGGGCGCGACATCATCCCCCGGATGGTCGGCGGCGCGCAGCGCTGCTTCGTCTACGACTTCAACGACAACGTCGTGCCGGGCGAGGATCCGCGGGACAAGGACTCGATCGCCTATTGGCGCGACATCGGCACGGTCGACGCCTACTTCGACGCCCAGATGGATCTCGTCAGCGTGAAGCCGGCCTTCAACCTCTACAACCAGCGCTGGCCCATCCGCACCGGCACGAACCACGACCCGCCGGCGAAGTTCGTCTTCCGCGACGAGTCGATCGACCGCGTCGGTACGGCGACCGAGAGTCTCGTGTCACACGGTTGCATCATCTCCGGCGGCCGCCTCAACCGCAGCGTCCTCTCCGGCCGCTGCCGCATCAACTCGTTCGCGCAGATCGACAGCTCCGTCCTCTTCGAGAACGTCGTCATCGGCCGGCACGCGAAGATCCGGCGGGCCATCATCGACAAGGACGTCGAGATCCCGCCCCACACCGAGATCGGCTACGACCTCGAGGCCGACCGGCGGAAGTGGCACGTCAGCGAGAACGGGATCGTCGTCATCCCGAAGCGCGCCAAGCTGCCGACGACCTGACGCATTTCGCTTCCGCTGGACCTCGAGGGGCGCTACTGAACAGGTGGCGATCCATGGGTCGGACCATCCTCGTCGGAGACATCCACGGCTGTCGGGCGGAGCTCGAGGACCTGCTCGACTACGTGGGTCTGACGTCGGAGGACAGCGTCGTCTGCGTGGGCGACCTCGTCGTGCGCGGCCCCGATCCGCGCGGGACGCTGGCGCTCGTGCGCTCGATCCGCGCGCGCGTCGTGCGCGGCAACCACGAGGATCGGCTGCTCCGCTGGCGCGCCGCCGAAGGGACGCCGACGCCAATGCGGCTCGGACAGACGACGCGTCGCACGGCGCTGGCCCTGAAGGCGCGGGACTTCGAGACGATGGCGACGTTCCCGCTGTGGATCGACTTGCCTCAGCACGGCGTGCGCGTGGTCCACGCCGGGCTCGTCCCCGGGATCCCCATCGAGGAGCAGGATCGGCGCACGCTCATGTACATCCGCACGCTCGGGCGGCGGCACGAGCCCCTCGAGACGCGGGGCACGGAGAGCTGGGCGCACGCCTACGAGGGGCCCGAGCACGTCGTCTTCGGGCACAACGCGATGCCCGAGCCCGAGATCTCGGAGCACGCGACGGGCATCGACACGGGCGCCGTGTACGGCGGGAGGCTGACGGCGATGGTGCTCCGCGCGGGCGAGCGGGTGCCGCCGAAGGGCGAGCGCCGGAGCGTCCTCGTGAGCGTCCCTTCGCGAAAGGCGTACTACCAGCGGTGAGCGGCGCGCGCCTGCCCGCGCCCTCGGCGAGGCGCCGAGCGGGCGCGATCGTTCGTCGAGGGCTTTGCGGCGGCGGGTCGGCCGAGTAGGCTCGGGCCATGCCGATCGTCGGGTTGCCCGATTGGAGAGACTCGAAGCGCGCGCCGAGCACGCGCGCCGGACGACTTCGTCGTGCGCTCCCCGTGTGGATGGTGTGTGCGGCCGCGCTCGGCGCGACGATGTCCGCGAGCCACGCGGCCTCCGCGGACGACAAGGCGCAGGCGAAGGGGTCGAGCTCGGTCAGCACCCTCATCGGTCGCGCGCAGGACATGTTCGACGACGCGCGCTACGAGGAGTCGATCCAGACCCTGAGCGGCGCGCTCGTTCGCCCCGGGACGTCGCAGGACGATCGCATCAAGGTACTGAAGCTACTCGCTTACAACTACATCACGATCGGCCGTAACGAGGAGGGCGACGCCGCCGTGCGCGCCATCTACGTCCTCGACGAGGACTTCCAGCTCGGGAGCACCGAGTCGCCTCGCTTCCGCGACTTCTTCAAGAAGACGAGGGCGGCGTGGGAGTCGGAGGGCAAGCCGGGCAAGGAGGCCGCGAAAGCGACGGAGGCGTCCGCGATCCGCATCGTCCACTCGCCGCCGGCGCAGGTGAAGGCGCAGACCCTCGTGAAGATCGAGGGCAAGATCGACGACGACGCGGGCCGCGTGCAGAAGGTCGAGCTCAGCGTGAAGGGCGGCCCGAAGGGGAAGTTCACGACGAAGCCGCTCATCTACTCGATGGGGAGCTTCCGCGGGCAGATCCCCTCGACGGCCGTCTCGCCGCCGCTCGTCGAGTACTACATCCTCGCGCTCGACAAGGACGGGCTGCCGCTCGCCTCGCGCGGAGACGTCGACGCCCCGCTGCGCATCGCCGTCCCCGAGGATCGAAAGAGCGTCCTCGCGAGCCCTTGGTTCTGGATCCCGGTCGGCGCGACGCTGGTCGCCGGCGGCATCCTGACGGGCGTCTTGGTGTCGCGCTCGGGATCGTCGCCCACCGCGACGACGTCCCACGTGAAGATCATCGTCACCGAGTGAGCGAGACCACCGTGGAGAGCCGCACGACCGAGCCGCGCTACCCGTTCGTCCACGTCGAGGTCGACGCCGACGACGCGGACCTCGTCTCGAGCCTGCTCTTCGACGCGGGGGCGACCGGGGTGGAGGAGCGCGACGACGGGACCTTGATGCGCGGGCCGTCGTCGGGCGCGGTGCTGCTCGTCGCGTCGTACGACGATCGCGACAGCGCGGAGGCCGCCGCGGAGATGCTCCGCGAGCACGACGCGGGGCTCCGTCCCCGGATCGAAGAGATCGTCGGCGACGAGTGGCGCGACGCGTGGAAGGAGTTCTTCAAGCCCTTCGCGCTGACGCCGACGATCACGGTGCGGCCGCCGTGGTGCGAGGCGCCGGCGGAAGCCGCGCGCGTGCTCGAGCTCGAGCCGGGTCGCGCCTTCGGCACGGGCCTCCACGCGACGACGTCGTTGGTCGCGAACGTGCTCGAGGCGAACGCGGCGGAGGTCGCCGGCGGCGAGGTGCTCGACGCGGGCACCGGCAGCGGCATCCTCGCGCTCGTCGCGCTGCTCTCGGGCGCCTCGAGGGTGGTCGCGTTCGACGTGGACGCTGACGTCATCGACGTCGTCCGCGAAAACGCCGCGCGCAACGGGCTCGGAGGGCACATCGACGCCTTCGCCGGCACGATCGACGACGTCGACGGGACCTTCCCATGGGTCGTCGCGAACATCGAGGCGCGCGTGCTCGATCCGATCGCCGACGCGCTGGCGAAGCGCGTGGCGCCGCGAGGACGGCTCGTCCTCTCCGGCCTGCTCGCCGACGAGCGCGAGCGCATGATCGCCCGCTACACCGGGCTCGGCCGGAGGTTCGAGCTCGTGTCGGCGTCGAGCGCGTCCGTCACCCAGGCGAGCGGCCCGGAGACGGGCAAGATCGACGAGTGGGTCGCCCTCGATCTGCGGGCGCTCGACTGAGGCTGCCCCAGGTGGCGAACGCTCCGCTGCGCGTACCCATCGCCGACATCGAGCGGGGCTCGAAGGTCCTCCACGTCGACACCGCGCGCTACGTCCTGCGCGTGCATCGGCTGGGCGTCGGCGACACGTTCGTCGCGTTCGATCCGGCCGGGGCCGTCGAGGCCGACGCGCGCATCACGTCGGCGTCGAGGGAGGACGCGACGATCGACCTCGGGGAGCCACGCCCGGCGCGCCTGCTCCCGAAGCGGGCCGTCACCGTGCTGCAGGGTCTCGCGAAGGGAGACAAGATGGACGCCATCGTGCGTGACGCGACCGAGCTCGGCGCGACCGCGTTCGTGCCGGTCGCGCTCGCTCGAAGCGTCGCCCAGCACAAGGGCGAGGGCGCGGTCGTGCGATGGCGCCGCATCGCGCTCGAGGCAGCGCGACAGTGCGGGCGAGGCGACGTGCCGACGGTCGAGGCTCCGCGATCGCTCCCCGAGGCGCTCGCGAGCTCGGGCGGCGTGGGCGTCGTGATGGTCCCGGGCGAAGCCGTCGCCTTCGGACGCGTGGTCGCGGCGCACCCGTCCGCCCCGCTCGCGCTGCTCATCGGGCCCGAAGGAGGCCTGACCGACGAGGAGGTCGAGGCCGCGACGGCGCGCGGGTTCGTCCGCGCGAGCCTCGGCCCGATGGTGTTGCGGACGGAGACCGCGTGCGCGGCGGCGCTCGGCGCGATCTTGGGCATCGAGGGCCTCGGCGCCGGCGTGCGCAGCTGACGAAACGTAGCGAGGCGCGCGAGGGGCTCGTGGTAGCCTCGGGAGCGCATGTCCGGGGGCGAATCGGCGAGGGTGGTCGGTCGCTACGAGGTGCTCGAAGAAATCGCCTCGGGCGGGATGGCGACCGTGCACCTCGGCCGCGAGCTCGGCGCCGCGGGCCGCAACCGCTTCGTCGCGGTCAAGCGCATGCACTCGCAGTACGCCCGCGACGCGGACTTCCGGTCGATGTTCCTCGACGAGGCGCGCCTCTGCGCCTCGATTCGGCACGAGAACGTGGGGCGGACGCTGGACGTGGTCGACGCCGACGGCGAGCTGCTGCTCGTCCTCGAGCTCATCGAGGGCGAGTCGCTCTCTCGACTCGCGAAGCAAGCTACGGCGCGCGGCGATCGTATCCCCATCCCGATCACGGCTGCTATCGTGATACAAACGCTACACGGTCTCCATGCAGCGCACGAGGCGGTGGGCGAGAGCGGCGAGCCGCTCCACATGGTCCACCGCGACGTCTCTCCCCACAACGTGCTCTGCGGGAGCGATGGGGTGGTGAAGGTCGTCGACTTCGGCGTCGCCAAGGCGCGCGGGCGCGTGCAGCAGACCGCCCAGGGCCAGATCAAGGGCAAGCTCGCGTACATGTCGCCGGAGCAGGCGCGGGGCAAAGAGGTCGACCGCCGGAGCGACGTCTTCGCCGCCGGCATCGTGCTGTGGGAGCTGCTCGCGGGCCAGCGGCTCTTCGAGGGTGAGAACGAGGCGCACGTGCTCACGCAGCTGCTCACCGAGAGGCCGCCGCTGCTGGGCGATCGCGATCCGTCGCTGCGCCCCTTCGAGGCCGTCGTCGACCGGGCGCTCGCGGTCGATCCGTCGGCGCGCTTCGCGTCGGCGCTCGAGATGGCGCTGGCGATGACCGAGGTGATGCCGCCGGCGAGCCGCGCGGATCTCGCGAGGTGGGTGAACGAGGCGGCGGGCCCGGCGCTCACCCGTCGGAGAGAGCTCATCGGAAAGCACCTGGCCATCGCGTCGCGCGGCGATCTCGACGACACGCCGCGCACCGAGCTCGACGAAGCGTCGACGGATGGCTTCGGGGCGAAGGCGCCGTTGCCCCCCTTGCCCACGCCACCTCGCGCGGCGCGCCCGGGCGAGCTCCCGATGTCGGCCCTCAAGACGCAGAAGCTCGATCCGGCGGATCGACCGAGCCTCGACCTCGCGCTGCCGAGCTATGCCGCGTCACGACGGGCCGCCGGGGCGACGCGGCTCGAAGCGCCGAGCGACCGCCGACCGAGCGACGCGCCGCCCGCTCAGTCCCAGGTCACGTCCGTCGCGCTCACGACGAACGATCTCCCCCCACCGCTACCCGAGGCGCGCGTGCGCCAGCTGTTCATGATCGGCGTCGTCACCGCGACGGCGGTCGCGCTGTCGCTCGGGGCGGTGCGCGTCACCGCGTCGAAGCGGTCTCCGGCGGAGGACCCGCGCGCGGTGGCGTCGCTCGGCCTCGCGCGCGCGGCCCACGTCTTCGCTGGGCCGCCCCCGTCGCGCCCGGCGCCGGTCTCGACCTCCGCGCCGACCCCGCCCACGGCCGCCTCGACGGCGAC
>CAYYKK010000292.1:0-9769 GCA_964467935.1 uncultured Polyangiaceae bacterium | reverse complement strand
GGGGGACCGCCCTCCGCGACGCCCGCGAGGGCGCCGTCCACGTGCCGCCGATCAGCAGCCGAGGATGCAGGTGACGAGCGCGGTGCAGTCCGCGTCCGCCTTGCACGCGCCGGTCGTCGCCTTCGCGACGAAGACGGAGGCCGCCATCGTGGATTTGCACCTAGAAGAGAATAGTGTTGACACTCCGAACAAAAAAAAGTGACAAGAGCGGATACTGGGGCACCGGGGAGCCACCGAATGGCGGCGGCTTCGGCGGGCGTCCCACTCGGAGGTAGCCATGTCCCGCAAACTCTCAGCCCTGCTTTTCGTCGCATCCGCAGCGATCACCGGAACGGGCGCGCTCTCACAGTCCGCGGAAGCCGTAGAGGTTCGATGGGGGCGTGTACAGGCCAGCGCCTGTCGGCCATCCAGCTCCAATGCGGAGGGGACCGGCAAGCTGCTGTTCACCGGGGACTCGTACGAGAACGATGACTCGTCGTACGGGGGCGCACTCACGTGCACCTTCATGGACGGCAGCTACATCCCCAAGGCGAACGTCACCACAGCCAACATCTACGTGAAAGACCTGAGTTCGGCACAGAACGTTACAGCTTCGGCGTGCTCCGTGAGCAGCAGCGGGTTCTCGTACAGCTGCGGCGTGTCCTCAAGCACTTCCGGGACTGGAGCGACTTACCTGTCAATCAGCGATCTTACCTACTGGGGTAGCACCTATTCATCCTATCAAGGATGGATCTCCATCACATTGCCGGCCAAGGAGTACTCTGGCGGGTGGAACTACTCCAAATTCTACGGCTTCTATGTCGGTGGCGCCGTGTGACTCCCAAGGTTCGCGGAGGTCGTATGAACAGACTTCTTGGTGTCGTTCTGCCAATAGCGGCGGGCGCGCTGGCGGGCGCTGCGGGGGCTGCCGCAGTTGGATACTTCAGCCGAGCTCCTCAGGTGGTCGCTGAGCTGCCCAGCCCCAAACCAACAGTGGGAACCACCGCACCTGATGTTCCACAAGCGCGAAGGGGATGGCGGGCGTTCTCCGCCCCCACTCAAGAGGCGCTGCCCGCAGCTCCGCCCGCCGAGGCAGTTTCTCCCCCTCCTGATGAGCCCGAAGACCCCGGTGTTTCTCTCGCCAGGGAAGTCGATCACCAGAAGGATCTACTCGCTAGTTTCACCAAGGAACCTGAGGATGCTCGGTGGGCTCGAGCTACGGAGGGGGCAGTGACAGAAGCACTGACACGAGTTTCGAAGAGCCAGGGCGAGCAGTCCTTTGGAATTGAAGAGGCGAGGTGCAGAAGCTCGCTCTGCGTCGCGACCGTCAAGTGGGCGAGCTACTTCGACGCTCAAAGGACGGCGGCCGCAATCGCCGGTCAGAATCCGGAGGTGCCGTGTGCAGTAGAACTCACGATCCCGCCGCCGAGCGACCCGAGTGCGGAGTATCAGGCGTCGGTGGTCTATCGCTGCGATCGGCTTTAGGCGGGGTCTGAAGTCAAAGCGCGGATCGAAATCACGAAGGCCGAAGGGCGGCACCCGCCCTTCGGCCTGTTTGTGTTCTTAATCGAAGCGCGTCGCGGTCACGGGCACTGCAGGATGCAGGTGACGAGCGCGCTGCAGTCCGCGTCCGCCTTGCACGCGCCGGTCGTCGCGGCGGTGAGCGAGCAGGCCGAGCCCGCGCCCTTGGCGGCCTCCATCTGCAGGCAGGTGTCGCACGCGCCGGTCGGGGCGCCCGGGGGGTTCGCGCACGCCGCGTCGTTCATGCACTGCGTGGCGCAGGGGCCGCCCGTGGTGCAGCCGCACTGCTTGATGACGGACGCCTCGAGGATCATGTAGCCCGACTGGTGCATCGACTCGCAGGTCTGCGTGCAGGTCATGCCCGTGCCGGTCGACGCCGTGCCGGTGCCGGTGCCGGTGCCGGTGCCCGTGGCAGCCTTGCTCGACGAGGACGAGGTCGTGGTGGACGAGGTCGACGACGAGGTCGAGCCCGTGCCGCCCGCGCCGCCCGTGCTCGAGCTGTCACCACAGCCGACGCCGACGGCGAGCGAGAGACAGCCGACCGACGTAGCCACCAACATGCCGAAGTACTTTGAGTTCATTCTTTGCTCCTCCAGAAATTCAACGAGTCGTGTAGTTCGCCCAACCGACGGGACTTGTCTCGGCCCGGCCCTGCGCATCGATCGTTCGCGAAAAGGAATCTCGACGACGAAGGGACGGGCTGATGGGAGCCACCCCTCTCGGGTGCGCCCGAAGTCTCGCTCGGAGGACGAACCACCGAGCCGAGCTTTCCGAGGTGCCTGCGAGCCCTCCGTGATGGGGGGATCGCGAGCGTTGCCACGCGGCAAGTCGACGAAGCGAAGCGAGATAAGCACACTCGGCGAGCCAGGCCAAGCCTGGGACCCGAGCGCGTTCGATTCCCAAGCGAGAACCGGGCCAAGCGCGGATCTTGGCGCGTCTCTCGGCGTCGGCGGCGCGGGTCGGGCGCGCAGGGTGTGACTTCGAAGACATGGACGCCCGAGGATCCTGCGAGCGCGCTTCGCGCCCGCGTGGAGGCGCCGCGAGAGAGGCGCGGGCCGCGCGGACGCGATGATCGCCGATTCGTGACCGAGGCCTGACCGACGTGCGCGCGCGCGGCGACTAGCGTCCGTCCGCATGGTGGCCATCGCGCTGTTCTTCGTCGGGCACTGGACGCTGTCGGTCTTCTTCCAGACGTTCTTCCTGCATCGCTACGCGGCGCACCGCATGTTCACGATGTCGAAGGGCTGGGAGCGCTTCTTCTACCTGGCGACGTACGTGACGCAGGGCTCGAGCTTCTTGGTCCCGCGCGGCTACGCCATCCTGCACCGGATGCACCACGCGTACAGCGACACGCCGAAGGATCCGCACTCCCCCCACCAGAGCCCGAACCTCTTTCAAATGATGTGGGTGACGAAGAACATCTACCACGGCTTCGCCCACAAGGAGGTCGAGCCCGAGAAGCGCTTCGACGGCGGCATGCCGGAGTGGCCGCTCATCGATCGGCTCGGCCGCTCGTGGATCGGGCGCGTCGCGTGGGGCGGCGCGTACTCGGCCTTCTACCTCGCGTTCGCGACGCACTGGTGGATGTTCCTGCTCTTGCCGATCCACTTCGTGATGGGCCCGGTGCACGGGGCGATCGTCAACTGGTGCGGCCACAAGTACGGCTACTCGAACTTCGACAACGGCGACCAGTCGAAGAACACGCTCGTCTTCGACTTCGTCACGTTGGGCGAGCTCTTCCAGAACAACCACCACAAGTTCGGCATGAGCCCGAACTTCGCCGCGCGCTGGTTCGAGCTCGATCCGACCTACCAGGTGATGAAGCTCCTCTCGCTCGTCGGCATCATCGACATGGGCAAGAAGCCGCAGATGGCGCGCTACCCCGCCACCGCGAGCGAGGCGATCGTCGAGAGCGAAGCGGCCTGAGCGGTCGAAGCGATCGACAAAGGCGGGCGCGATCGACGACGATGGCGCCGCCATGAGCGAGCGCGAGCCGATCTACCTCGACCACAACGCGACGACGCCGATCTCGCCCGAGGTCGTCGAGGCGATGCTGCCGTTCCTGACGACGCACTTCGGCAACCCGTCGAGCGCGCACGCGCTGGGGCGCCGCGCGAAGGACGCCGTCGAGCAAGCGCGGAGCGAGGTCGCCGCGCTGCTCGACGCGAGCCCGCGCGAGATCGTCTTCACGTCCGGCGGCACCGAGGCGAACAACCTCGCCATCCGCGGCGTCGTGGAGGCGTTCGCCGGATCGACGCGCCCGAAGATCGTGACCTCGATCATCGAGCACCCGGCGACGGCGAGGCCTTGCGACCACCTCGAGCGGCTCGGCGCGCGCGTGACGAGGCTCGGCGTGGACGCGCTCGGGCGCGTTCGCGAGGACGAGGCCGAGGAGGCCGTCGTCGGCGCGACGCTCGTCACGGTGATGCACTCGAACAACGAGACGGGCGTGCTCCAGCCGATCGCCGAGCTCGCGTCGCTCGCCCACCGCGCGGGGGCGCGGCTCCACACCGATGCGGCGCAGTCGGTCGGCAAGGTCGAGATCTCGGTGCGCGCGCTCGACGTGGATCTCCTCAGCGTCGCGGGGCACAAGCTCTACGCGCCGAAGGGCGTCGGGGCGCTCTACCTGCGGGAGGGCGTCGCGTGCGCGCCGTTCCTGCGCGGCGCGGGACACGAGGAGGGGCGGAGGCCCGGGACCGAGAACGTCGCCTCGATCGTGGGTCTCGGGCGGGCGTGCGTCCTCGCGGCGCGCGACCTCGCGACGCTCGGCGCGCGCCTGCGCGGGCTCTCGGAGAGGCTCTGGGTGAAGCTCGCGCAGCGGATCGCCGACCTCGAGCTCAACGGCGATCCCATCGAACGACTGCCGAACACGTCGAGCCTGCGATTTCCCGGCGTCAGCGGTGAAGCGCTGCTCGCGGCGGCGCCCGAGGTGTACGCGTCGACGGGCTCGGCGTGCCACGAAGGGCACGACCGCGCGTCGAGCGTGATCACCGCGATGGGCGTGCCGGAGGTCGAGGCGCTCGGGACCGTGCGCATCACGCTCGGACGCGCGACGACGGAGTCCGACGTCGATCGCGCCGCCGACGCGCTCGCCGACGCGTGGGAGCGGCTCACCACGATTTGAGCGAGCGACGCGGTCAGCCGAGCGATGCTTTCGAGCTGAGCGACGCGCTGAGCCGAGCAGCGGGGTGAGCCGACGCGCGGACGAGACGTGGCCTCGCGCGGACGCCGCTGTTAGCATGGATTCGCGCTTCCTCGCCCGCCGGACGATCCGACGCGCGACGCGCACGGAGCGTCCGCCAAAGAGATGAACGGCTACAAGTTGGGCGACCGCATCGACGATCGCTACGAGGTGACGGGCGTGCTCGGCAGAGGCGGCCACGGCGTCGTCTACGCCGCGGAGGACACGCACCTCGGCGCGAACGTCGCCATCAAGTGCCTGCACCGCGACGTCGCGAACGAGCCGGGGTTCAAGACGCGCATGCACCGCGAGGCGCGCGTCATGGGCAAGCTCTCGGGCACGAGCGCCGCGCAGATCTTCGCCTTCAACAAGGCGACCGACGGGACGATCTACATCGTCATGGAGCTGCTCGAGGGACGCGATCTCGAGGCGTACCTGGGCGAAATCGAGGGCCACGGCGGCCGCATCCAGCTCTCGCGCCTCATCGATCTGCTCGGCCCCATCGCCCACACGCTCGACGTGGCGCATGGCTTCGGGATCATCCACCGCGATCTGAAGCCCGGGAACATCTTCGTCCTCGACAACCTGTCGCGCGGCGGCGTTCGGCTACTCGACTTCGGCCTCGCCAAGGATCTGAAGGCCGACGCGCTCACGCTCGAAGGGATGATCGCGGGCTCGCCGAGCTACATCGCCCCGGAGGTGTGGCGGGGCAAGGCGGACCAAGTCGATCACCGCATCGACGTGTACTCCTTCGGCGCCGTGGTGTTCCGCGCCCTCGCGGGCAGGCCGCCCTTCGACGGCAAGCAGCCGCTCGATCGCCTGCTCTTGCAGGTGACGCGCGGCGAGCGCCCGCGGCTCAGGGTCTTCCGGCCCGAGCTGCCGATCGCGATCGAGTCGTGGGTCCAGAAGGCGCTCGCGATCGACAAGGCCGACCGCTTCCCCTCGGTCGGCAAGCTCTGGAGCTCGCTCCGCGACATCGCTTCGATGCCGGTCGAGGAGGTGCCCGAGAGCCGGGTCGCGCCGTGGAACGTCGAGGTCGACGTGGAGATCGACGTCGAGGTGGAGAGCCTGCGCCAGGGCCGCCGCCCTTAGCGAGCGACGATCGCGCGGCGCACGGCGCGCGCCCACGAGGAGGGTCGACGGCGGCGAGCGAGCGCGGTACGGGGGCGCGATGCGCATCGCCACCAACTTCGAGTCCGGGCGCGTCCGCGTCGTCGACGCGAGCGATCCGGGCGACGTGACGCTCGAGGTGCTCGGCGATCGCAGCGCCGACTTCCGACAGTGGTTCGCCTTCGCGGCGCGCGACGTCGAGGGCGCGTCGCTGCGGTTCCGACTGACGAACGCGGGCACCTGCACCTACGCGGGGGGGTTCGAGGACTACGCCGTGCTCGCCTCCTACGATCGCGACACGTGGTTCCGCGTGCCGACGGAGTACGACGGCGAGACGCTCTCGTTCGTGCACGAGGCCGAGGCGCCGGTCGTCACCTACGCCTACTACGCGCCTTATCTCGAGCGCCGCCTCGCGAAGGTGCTGCGGCGCGTGGCGCAGCACCCGGCGGCGTCGATCGACGAGGTGGCGAAGAGCGTCCGCGGCCGAGGCCTCGCGCGCGTGGTCTTTCGCTCCATGTCGGACGATCCGCTTCGGCTCTGGATCACCGCGCAACAGCACCCGGGCGAGACGATGGCCGGGTGGTTCGCCGAGGGGCTCCTCGCGCGTCTCGCGTCGGATCCGGACATCGCCGAGCGCATCCTCTCGCGCGCGGAGGTGCACGTGGTGCCGCGGATGAACCCGGACGGCGCGGCGCTCGGACACCACCGCACGAACGCGGCGGGCACCGATCTCAACCGAGCGTGGCTCGAGCCGACGCGCGAGGCGAGCCCCGAGGTGCTCGGCGTGCGCGAGGCGATGCGCGAGCGGGGCGTCGACTTCTTCCTCGACGTGCACGGCGAAGAGCAGGTGCCCTACGTGTTCGTGTCGGGATCGGAGGGCAACCCCCACTACTCCGATCGGATCGCCGCGCTCGAAGACCGCTTCGCCGACGCGTTCCTCGAGGCGAGCGAGGCGTTCCAGACCGAGGAAGGGTACCCGAAGGACGCGCCTGGCGACGGTGAGCTGCGCTCCGCGTCGAACTTCGTCGGCGAGGCGTTCGACTGCCTGTCGTTCACGCTCGAGATGCCCTTCACCGACGACGCGAACCACCCGGACGAGGAAAATGGTTGGTCGCCCGAGCGCTCGGCCACGCTCGGCGCCGACGTGCTCGACGCGATCGCGCTCGTGCTCGACGATCTGCGCTGAGGCGCGTCGGTCCCGCGCCGATCGCGACGCTCGATGCGCATCGACGCGCCGCGTGGCGTCGTCAGCGCGAGGAGGCGATCTCGAGGTGGCTCACGCCGCCGAGGATCTCGAGATCGTAGTGATCGCTCGAGCCCGCGTAGTCGGTGCTCTCCATGCGGAGCTTGCCGCCGACGGCGCCGAAGAACGACGCGTCGAGGGCGACGTGCGACGCGCCGCCTCGAATGGTGAGTCGCACGCCGATCCCCTGCGGGCGCCGCACGATCCAGTGGCTCGCGCCGCCGAGCAGGCGGATCGGGCAGGCGCCGCGGGGGCGACCCAGCGAGAGCTCGACGTCGCTCATGCCGCCGGCGATGGACAGCGACGCGAGCGTGAGGCGCTCGAGCTCGCCGCGGACCTCGCTCAGGCCGCCCATCACCTCGACGTCCCACGCGTAGGCCTCCGAGAGGACGAGCTCGGCGGCGGACCTCTGCCACGGCCAGCCGCGCTCGAAGCGGACGCGAAACGTCGATCCGTCCGCCTCGACCCGCGGCCCCTTCTTGCCGCGAAAGCTCGTGGTGAGCGGAGAAGGCGGCGCCGCGTCGGTCCGCAGGGTCACGTGCGACATCCCTCGCTCGATGACGAGGCGGGCGGGCGCGGAGGGCGGCGAGGACGACATCGGCTTCGGCGAAAGTAGCAGGCTTCTCGTCAGACGATCGACAGGTCGCCGACCCCGCCCTCGATCGCGATCTCGTAGCGATCGTCGGCCTCGGCGCCAGCGCGGCTCTCGAGCGCGAGGCCGCCTCCGACGGCGACGAGCTCCATCGCGTCGAAGCTCACGCGACCGACCCCGCCGCGCACGGCGAGCCGCACGCCGACGCCGCTCGGCCTCGCGATCTCGAACCGGCTGACGCCGCCGAGGACGCGCACGCGCACGACGCCGGCGGGTCGTCCGAGCGCGAGCGACACGTTGCTCGCCCCGCCCCGAATGGTGAACGCCGCGAGGCGCAGACGTTCGAGGCGCGCGTCGACGTTCGACGCCCCGCCGTTGCAGACGATGTCCCAGAGCGGACCCTCGTCGAGCCGGAGCGTCGTGTGCGGCAGCTCGGTGGGTCCACCGAGGAGGAGATCGTAGGCGTAGCCGAGGAACGACCACTCGAAGCCGACGCGCGTCTCGTGCGGCGACCTCGCGACGTCGACGTCGACGCCGTCGCAGTCGATCTCGACGGCGTCGTTGCCGCCGCGGAACGACTCGATCGTCACGCGCGAGGCGCCCCGGCTGAAGACGAGGCGCTGTCGATCGTCGCGGGCGAGCTCGCGGTAGGGCGCGGCGCTCGGGGCATCGTGACGGTTCGAGGGATCGGGTTCGAGCATGGTGACCTCTTCGCGTGGGGTGTTCTCGATCGGCCGATCGCGATCGGCGTTCTCGATTCGTGGGATGGTCGGCGAGGCGGCCGCGCCCTCTGGTTGCGCTGCTCGCTGACGCCGCAAGGAACGTTGTAAGGTTCGGTTGCGCTCCTGGCGAATGACGAGTCGTGATGAGGGTCATGCGCGTGGCGAATCTGTCCAACGTCGACTGGAACTTGTTCCTCGTGCTCCACACGGTGCTCGAAGAAGGCAGCGCGACGCGGGCGGCGAAGCGGCTCTCGGTCACGCAATCGGCGGTGAGCAACGCGCTCGCGCGCCTGCGCCTCGTCCTCGACGATCCGCTCGTGGTCCGCGTCGGCAATCAGCTCGTCCCGACCGCGACGGCGCGCGCGCTCGCGCCGCGGCTGCGCGTCGCCGTCGCGGAGCTCACCGAGGCCCTCTCGCCGCCGCGCGCGTTCGACGCCGCCACGAGCACGCGCCGCTTCGTGATCGCCGCGTCCGACGACGTGGAGCTCTGGCTGCTCCGCCCCCTCTCGAGGCGCCTCGAGCGCGACATGCCGGCCTCGTCGCTCCGCGTCGTGTCGCTCGACACCGCGCACGCCGCGAACGCGCTCGGCACCGGCGAGATCGACGCGATCGTGGGCGTCGTGGAGTCGGTGCCGGCCGGGTGCGCCGCGGAGGAGCTCTGCGAGGACGAGGTCGCGTTCGTCGTCCGCCGTGATCACCCGCTCGCGCGGGGGCGCGTGCCGCTCGAGCGCCTCGCGGACCACCCGCGCGTCACCGTGGACTCGAGCCTCGACGTGAAGCGCGCGCTCGACGCCGCCCTCGCGCCGATCGCGCAGCACCGGACGGCGCGCCTGCACGTCGCGTCGTTCACCGCCGCCGCCTCGGCCCTCACGGAGAGCGACGCGATCCTCGCGCTGCCTCGGAGGGCCGCGACGGCGCTCGCGACGTCGCTCGACGTGCGCGCGCTGAGGCTCTCGGGCGAGGCCGCGCCGCTCTCGGTGAGCCTCGTGTGGCACGCGCGCAGCGACGCCGACCTGGGATCCGCGCGGCTGCGCGAGCTCGTGAGATCCGCCGCCGCCGCGGAGGCGCCGAGCTCCCCCGCGAAGGGCCGTCGATCGAAGCGTCGCGCGTGATCGAGGGGCGCCGCGATCACGCGCGGCGAGCGAGGATCAAAACGCGCGAGCGCGACACTGCGGGCAGCTGTGCACGGTCTCCTTCATCAAGAGGCCGATCCAGAACAGCGGGAAGAACACGACGAACAGCACGACGGCGACGACCACGCCGCCGGTCGAGATCTTCCGGGTGACGAGCGGCATGCCCTGGTAGCCGCAGAAGCGGCAGGTGAAGCCCATCGACACCGCGCCGAACGGCGCCGGCGCGAGCCCGTACGGCGCGCCGAACCCTTGCGGACCATAGCCCGCCTGAGGCGGCGGTCCATAGCC
>CAYYKK010000291.1:0-9779 GCA_964467935.1 uncultured Polyangiaceae bacterium | reverse complement strand
TCCGACGCCCTTGTCGTTGCCCGCGTCGCCGGGCTGGATGCACATCGAGCCGCCCGAGCTCGTGCTCGCCGCGGACGACGTGGAGCTCGCCGTCGAGGTCGCGCCGCCACCGGCGCCGCCGGTCCCGCTGCCATTGCCACAGCCCGCGAGGCTCGTGAGCGACGCGACGGGCACGCCGAGCGCCACGGCGACGAGAATGGTTCGTCGAGCGGCGCTCACGGCGTCGTCACCGCGGTCATGTTGCAGGCGATGTCACCATTGCCGGGCCAATAGTAGAAGAACGCGAGACACATCTCGCGCGGGAAGATCACCGGATCGGTGGTGCTGTTGTCCCATTCGCACGTCTGACGGAGGGTCTGGCCCTTCTTGAGCAGGTACGGCGCCTCCATCGTGTAGTTCGTCACGGGCGGGTGGGACGTGTACGAGGGCTGCCAATCCGTGTCGATCACCGTGTCGACGAGCGCACCTTTGTCGTCGAGGACCTCGAGCTTGTAGTGCTTGCCGAGCTCGTGCATGTGCGGGAGCGTCAATGCGATCTGATAGTCCTGATCGATCTTGCAATCAGCGACGCGCTTGAGCGGTGCATTGGCAGGGATCTCGAAGCCGTCGTCATTCGTCACGTAGTAGTTGACGTAGCTCTTCACCGTGGATGGGTCGACGCTGACGATCTTCGCGACGTCGCGCGTCTTGTGTGTCGCACCCGTCGTGTTGATGTAGTGCGCTTGCAAGACGATCTGCTTGCCAGCCGGCACGTGCAGGGCGAGGCCCGTCGGTAGCGCGAGCACCTGCTTGCCCTCCTTGCCCGCGCTGCCGGCGATCTGCGTCAGATTGATCATGTCGTCGTCGGTGCAGGGGTGCACGCCGACCGGCCGCGGATCGTCGGCGTACATGGCGAGGATGTGGTGACCTCCGTCGCCCTGCTGGCCGTCGCCGCTGACGATGCTGAGATCCTTCGCCGTCTTGTAGTCCATGTAGATGCACGTGAAGCTGTCCCCGGGCGGGACGTCGAACTCCGGCGTGTAGAACGTCACGCCGTCGGCCGACTCGACGACCGAGCCAGGCGCGGGCTCGGTGTTGGTCGGCGCGGGGCTCGTCTTGTCGACGCTGCACGAGAGAGCCGAGCCGGCGAGGAGGAGTCCGGCGGCGATGGGGAGTGCGCGGAGGATCGACGTCATGGGCCGAGACCCTAATCGCGGGCCCTCGCGGTGTCACCTCGCAATGGTGCGCGGCGCGCGCTCCGAGCCGCGAGATCGGGGCGCACGCTGGATCGCGTCGACTCCACCGACGAGACCTACACGACCGAGCACGGCCTGGGCCGGCTGGTCCTCGGTGAGGCGTTTGATTCCTGGATCGAGCGCCCGGACGCGACGGGCGCCGCGTGAGGCGGATTTCGCGCCGTTCGAGGGGCTTCGGATGGCCGGCCGCCGCTCCGCACGATTTCTGGTCACGACGCCGCCCCTCGTCGCTACCTCCTTCGTATGAGATTGCCGCCGAGCCTGCTTCTCTTGATCGGGGCGGGCGCGAGCCTCGCCGCGGAGGCGTGCACGCCGCACGACCCGGCGCCCGATGCGGCGCCATCCGCGCTGGCCGCGACGAAGGACGACCGCGTCGAGGGATCGAAGTACGACGGTGCAGGCGCGCCGCGCTCCTCGCGGCGGGCGGCCGCGACCCCCGCGGCGACGACGGACGTCGTCGAGGCGCCGCCCACGCCATTCCTCCGAACCGGCGGGTCGCCGCTCACGCCATCGACCTCGGTCGCGAGCCCCGCCGACGCGCCGGACGGAGGCACGCCGCCCGCGCCGCTGCCGAAACCGAAGCCGAAGCCGCAACCCCACCCCGATCCGTGCCCACCGTGCGGAATGGGATGAGCTTCCCCCGCGCGGGCGTGTCCCTGCTCTTCGAGGAAGACCTGCGCCTCGCGCTGCTGCCGCTCTTTCGAGAGGAATGCGTCGAGGCGGTCGAGCTCAGCGTCGACGTGACCTTCGATCGCGCGCCGCCGGCGTGGGCGGGGCCGCTGCTCGACTTCTATGCCGAGCGCGGCGCGCTCTATGCCCACGGCGTGCACTTCTCGCCGCTGAGCGCCGTGTTCGAGGAGCGCCAATCGCAATGGCTCGCCCAGCTGCGCGAGGCGTTTTCGAAGCGACGTTATCGACATTTGTCGGAGCACTTCGGCTTCATGACGGTCCCCGGAATGGCGCGCGGCGCGCCGCTCCCCGTGCCATTCACGCGCGCGGCGGTCGAGGTGGGGCGCGAGAACCTCGCGAGGCTCGCGGACGCCGCAGGAACGCCGGTGGGGCTCGAGAACCTCGCGCTCGCGCTCTCGAGGCGCGACGCCTGCGAACAAGGCGCCTTTCTCGATGCGCTGCTCGCGCCCGAAGACGGCTTCTTGCTGCTCGATCTGCACAACCTGCATTGCCAAGTCCACAACTTCGACCTCGATCCGCTCGAGCACCTGCTTCGATTCCCGCTCTCCCGCGTCCGCGAGATCCACGTCTCGGGAGGTCGGCTCTTCCACGCCGACTGCGATCACGCGCGGCCCTTTCGTCGGGACACCCACGACGACGACGTGCCCGAGGAGGTCTTCGCGTTGCTCGAGCTCGCGGTCGAGCGATGCCCTCGGCTCGAGCTCGTCGTCCTGGAGCGCTTGAGCGGCACGCTCGGCTCGGAAGCGCATCGCGCGCGCTTCGCCGAAGACTACGCGAGAATGAGGCGGATCCTTCGGACGCGCCGGCCCGACCGGACGACGGAGGCATCGTGAGTCGCGAGCGAGAGGCGCTCGCGCGCTATCAGGCGGCGCTCGTCGCCGAGCTGAGGGAGGGCGGGCCTCCGGACGCCGTGCTCGCCCGTCTGCGCGCGCGAGGGCTCGATTCGGAGCTCGACGACGCGCTCGGGGAGGCCGATCCGCGGGCGATCGAGGTGGCCTCGCTGCTCGTGCGAAAGTGGTCGCGGCCCACCGGCTAGAGGGCGTCGCCGGCGGGCGGCTCGTCGCGCCCCGCGAGGAGCGCGACCACCTCCTCCACGCCGAAGGGCTTTCGGAGGAGGATCGGGCTCGCGTCGCGCAGCCGGGCGAGCTGCCGCGCGTTGAGCAGCGCGCCCGAGATGAACACGAGCCGCGCGAGCCGATCGGGCCATCGCGCGGCGACCATTTCGTGCAGCGCCAGGGCGCCGCCGTCGGGCATGTCGACGTCACAGAGGACGAGGTCGAACGGCGTCGCCGCCCAGCGCTCGAGGCCAGCCTCCACCGTCGCCTCGGCCGTGACCGCGAAGCGCCGGAGCATCCGCACGAGCGCAGTCCGGACCCCGGCGTCGTCGTCGACGATCAGGATGCGCACGCCCGCCGACGGCGGGCCGGGGCGCGCGTCGCGCGACCATCGCGCCGGATCGCTCGGGATCGCGGGGGCCTCGCGCGTCCGTTCGGCCGAAGCTCGGACGGCGGCAGGCCGAAGGGCACCTCGCCGGTTTGCGTGGAGGGCGCCGCCGGAGGCAGATAGAATGGGGGGCGTGCACGCGCTCCAAAAGGCAGCCGAAAAGGCGGTGATCGACTGGATCGTCGGCGGCAAGCGGCCGGCGGACGCGCTCGAAGACGTGCGCGCGAGCGTCTCTGCGCGCGGCGTCCGATGCTCGTTCGTCGACGTCCCGCTGTCGCCCGAAGAGAAGGGCACCCTCCCACGCCTGCACCAACACGTGCTCGATCGGTCCGGGATGCGGCGCGCGCTCGCGACGTTTCGGCAAGAGGACTGGCGCGAGCTCTTCGCCGAGGCCGAGCTCGAGCCCGGCGTGGGCTGGATCGCCGCCGAGCCGATCGCAGAAGAGGGAGCGCGCGTGCACGCGATGCTCGTGGTCATCGGCGCGAGCGGCGATCCGGACGACAACGTGCTGCTCGCCGTGCCGGCGATCGCGAGGGCCTGCGTCCCGCTCATCAAGCAGCGACGCGCTGCGGAGCTCGCCTCGCACCGACGCCACACGTTGAACAACCTCCTCGCGGCGGCGAGCGCGAACCTCGGGTTCGTCGCCGAGCTGCTCGATGAAGGCGCCCTCGACACGGCGACGAACGCGGCCGACGCCAAGAAGGCGCTGTCGAACGCGCGCGGCGCGCTGCGCGACGTCGTGCTCCACGTCGAGGCGCTCACGAACGAGGCTCGCGCGGCCATCCGCTGAGCGGCGCTCAGAGGTCCCGGCCCCCGCTCGAGGAGTCCGGGCCCTTGCGGAGGTCGGCAGGCACGATGCCGTGGGTCTTGATGCGCTGGTAGAGCGTGCTGCGAGGGATGCCGAGCTGCTTGGCCGCGACCTCGACGCGCCCTGCCGCGGCCGTCAGCGCCGCGACGATGTGCTCGCGTTCGACCTCGGACAAGGTCCGCACGGCCGCGGCCGCGTCGACGGAGAGGTCTGGCGCGGAGATCGCCCTCCGGCCGACCGACGGTGGGGATTCGTCGGCCGTGTCGGTGACGGCGGGATGGACGCCCGAGTCCTCGGACCTCGGCAGATCGGTGCCGTCGAAGCGAATGTCGCAGCGACGGATGACGTCGCCCGATCGGAGGACGACGGCGCGCTCGAGCACGTTGCGCAGCTCTCGGAGGTTGCCCGGCCACGCATGATCGAGCAGCGCTTCCTTCGCGTCGTTGGCGAGCTCGAGCGTGCCACGGAAGCCGAGCGCGTCGAGGACGTGGTGAGCGAGCGGAACCACGTCGTCGCGGCGCTCGCGCAGCGGAGGCATCGAGATCGTCACGCAGCTGATTCGATAATAGAGATCCGCGCGGAACCGTTTGGCAGCGGACGCGGCGATGAGATCGTGGTGCGTCGCGCACACGAGACGCACGTCGACCGAGCGCTCGCGGACGTCGCCCATCCGTCGAAAGCGCTTCTCCTCGAGCACCTTGAGGAGCTTCGGCTGCACTTGGATGTCGACGTCTCCGATCTCGTCGAGGAAGAGCGTGCCTCCGTCGGCCTGATCGAGCAGCCCCGGCTTCGCGTTGAGCGCGCCGGTGAACGCGCCGCGCTCGTGGCCGAAGAGCTCGGACTCGACGAAGTCCTTCGCGAGCCCAGCGCAATTGATGTCGACGAAGGGAGCGCGTGCGCGCGCGCCGACCGCGTGGATCCGCCGCGCCAAGAACGATTTGCCCGTCCCCGTCTCTCCGAGCAGCAGCACGGTGCAATCGGCGTCGCGCAGCTTCTCGACCTGCTCTTCGACTCGCTTCATCGCGTCCGATCGCGGCTCGAAGACCCTGCGCCCCGGCACCCGCTCGCGCAGCCCGGATTCGCGCAGGCCCACGCCCGGGCGGCGCTCGAGCGCGCGCATGACGAAGTCGCCGAGCGCGTCCACGTCGACGGGCTTCGTCATGAAGTCTTCGGCGCCTTCTTTCACGGCGCGGACGGCGAGATCGATCGAGCCGTGCCCGGTCACGATGAAGACCGGTGGTCGGAGGCGGAGCGCGCGTGCGCGCGGGAGGAGCTGAAACGCGTCGCCGTCCGGGAGGCGCAGATCGGTGACGACGACGTCGGGCGACGACGACAGGAGGCGCGTCGCCGTCGCGCACGAGTCGGCCTCCATGACCCGCAAGCCGAGGCGAGCGAGCGCGCGGGCCATGGCTCCGCGCACGCTAGCGTCGTCTTCCACGAGCAGAACCGTCGCCGGCCTACCCTGCGCGGACGCTGACCTCCCCATATTGCGAGCATAGCCAGCTTCAAGCACCCCTGGAAGGCTCCAGTAGCGATACGGGATCGTCGCGCAGCTCCGTCGGAGCCCATAGGGAGAAACACGTAGTCGGGCCCGCGAGCGACATCACCTCGAGGCGGGCTCCGTTCTCGCTCGCGATTTGCTGCGCGATCGAGAGCCCGAGGCCGGTGCCGGTCGGCTTCGTCGTGAAGAAGGGATCGAAGATGCGGCCGATGTTCTGAGGAGAAATTCCCGGTCCATCGTCGATCACGTCGAATCGGACCGAGGGCGGACCGGCTGGCGGGGGCTCGCTGCGGCGGAGGCGACTCTCGGACTCTGGCAGCCTGGCGCGCCGCACGCGGAGCGTCACGCGCGACGCGGAGCCGGTCGCGTCGAGCGCGTTGTTGATGAGGATGACGAGCGCCTGCGCGAGCTGTCTCTCGTCGACGTTGACGTCGGGGAGATCGGACTCGACGTCGAGCACCATCTCCCCGCCGAGGTCGCGCAGCCGCGGATGAAGCTCGGTGATGGCGGACGAGAGGATCACCCACGGGCGCTGGGGCGCGCGCTTCGGCGCCGCCGGACGACCGAATTGGAGCGACGTGCGGACGAGCCGCTCGACGCGCTCGACCATCTGCAACAAGAGGCCGACGTGGCGCGTGTGGACGCCCGAGTCGCGCAGCTCCTCCGACAGCTCCTCGGCGATCGATCGCATCGCCGCGACGGGATTCCGGACCTCGTGCGCGAAGCCGGCGACCATCGTGCCCATCGACGCGAGCCGCTCGAAGCGGCGCCGCTCCTCCTCGCGCTGCTTCTCTTCACCGACGTCGCGGAAGATGAAGAAGAAGCCGACGCGCTGGTCGCGATCGCCGTCGCCGCGGCTCAGCGACAGCTCGAGGTCGAGCTCGCCGCCGTCCGGGGTCGACAGCCTGCACCCGAACACGCGGCGCTCCTCGCCGTCGAGCAGCTCCTGCGGGCCTTGCGCGAGACCGAGGAGGGCGGCGACCTCGGAGCCCGTCGCGTCGGGGACGAGCTGCAGGAGCTGGATCGCCATGCGATTGGCGAACGTGACGATGCCGCGATCGTCGGTCGTGACGATGCCGACGTCGACGCCGTCGAGGATCGCGTGATCGAAGCGCTGCTTGTCGACGAGCCTCCGGTACAGCCACTCGATGTGGGCGTGGACCTCGACGAGCTCGGAGACGTCGTGCTGGACGCCCGCCATCCAGCGCGTGGGTTGGCCGTGCGCGACGAGCGGGAAGATCGTCAGCTCGTTCCAGATCGGCGAGCCGTCCCTCCGCCGGTCCTTGACGAGGACCGTGGCGCGGCGTCGGTCGGCGACGCCCGCGCGCAGCTCCGAGAGGGCGCTCGGCTCGACGTCGTCCGACCGAAGCATGGGCGACCTCACGACCTCGTCCGCGCGCCCGAACCCGGCGAGCCGCTCGAAGACGGGGCTCGCGTCGGAGGGCGAGGCGCCGACGTCGGCGATCGAGAGCCCGCTGACGCTGTGCTCGAGCGCCTGGTCGGCGAACGAGAGAGCGAGGCGCAGCTGACCGAGCTCGACGATGCGCGACAGGCGGCGCGAGAGGGTGCCTGCGCTCCGCGCGGAGATCACGACGGCGTCGTCGGCGCCGAGCAAGGAGAAGACGGTCTCCGGCACCTCGTCGGCCGCGACGAGCAGGAGCGGGACCGTCGAGAGGAGCGGGCTCGATCGCATCGCCGCGAGATCCGCGACGGTCCCGTCTCTGAGGTCGAACACCGCCGCGGCGGGAGGGTCGACGTCGACCGCCGCGCCGACCGCGAGGCGAACGAGCGGCGCGCCGGCGAGCTCGCTCGTGACCTCGGGCGCGCGTCCGACGACGACGACCGCACACTGCCCGAAGAGCGAGGCGCTCGCCCGGCGCTCCTCCATCAAGTCGCCTCGCCCGCGCGATCCAACATGGCGGCGAGGCGCTCTCGCGGCGAGCGCGTCTTGGTGAGGAGATCACCGCTCGGCGCCGGGGCGGCCGCGCGCGATCGATCCTCGAAGGGGACCCGCCGCGAGAGCTCTCGCTCGAGCGCGTCGAGGAACGCGGTGACGTCGACCCCGGCTCGCTCGAGCGCGTCGACGGACGCGGCGATCGACGACGTGAGCTGCGCCGCGCCGGCGACGTCGGGCCACACGTCACCGAGATAGCGGAGCATCCCTTGCTGCAGGCCGAAGCTGCTCATCGAGAGATCGATCGAGAAGCCGTGCCGGAGCGCCGCGCGCATCGCCTCGACCATCGCGGACGCGTACGCCACGAGGACCTCGGGGGTCGCGAACCCCTCGCGCTGAAGGCGCGCGATCGAGGGCAGATCCGGTCGGACGTTCCAGATCCAGCAGCCGCCGTCGCGCGCCGTCTGCGCGACGAGGACGGTGTCCGGGACGTGGAGGCGCCCGAGCTGCGTGCACATCCTCGCGGCGCGGACGAGCGCTTGGCGCGCCGCCTCGCCGTCCGCGAAGCGCGCGCGCGACGAGGTGCGCACGACGTGGCGATCGACCACGTGCACGATGCTGCCGTCGGCGCCGAGCGACCGCGGAGGCTCCGCCGCGAGCGCGAGCCCGCGCAGGACCGCGCGGCCCGTGTGCGCCGGCCAGATGAACCCGGTCGGGACGTCGTGCGTCGGCAGGAGGGGCGGCTCCGCCTCCTCGACCGCGCGCGGCGCTTCGGAGGGCGCCCGCTCGACGCGACGCAGGTCTTCGCCGGAGGCGACGAGCCGCGCCCGGAGCGCGCCGTCGCGGCGCACCGTGGCCACCGCCTCCTCCACCATGAAGGCCGCCTGCGCCTCCTCGAGCAGCATCTCCGCCGCCCACTCCGGATCGAGCTCCTCCGCGGCGAGCGCGTCGAAGAGCTCCGCCGCCGTCTCGGCGCGGCGCACGTCCACGCGGAGCGAGCGCTCCTCGACGCGCGTCTGGAGCGCGCGCGCCACCGTGCGCACCGCGGTCACGAACGAGTCGACGACGCCGACGCCGTCGCACGCGATCGCCTCGACGACGGGGACCCCGGGGCGCCCGAGCGCGCGCGAGAGACCGACGCCGTCGAGCACGTCACGACCGTCCTGCTTGTTCGCTTGCAGGACGAGCGGCAGCGGCGCCTCGCGAGCCTTCGCGATGCGATCGTAGAGCTCGAGCCCCGCGCGCGCCGAAGCGATCGCCGAAGGGTGGCTGTCGCAGACGTACACGACGACGTCGGCGGTCGCGAGCAAGCGACGTCGTCGCGGCGTCAGCACCACCTGACCCGGTACGCTGAGTACCTGACACGAGAGCGGGATGCCGCACACCACGCCGGCCTCGATCTGGAGCCAGTCGAAGTAGAGCGTGCGCCCGTGGAGCTCGGCGGGCGACTCGAGCTCCGACACGCGCTGCGCCGCGAAGAGCGCGGAGAGGTGCCTCAGGTTGGTCGTCTTCCCCGCGCAGGCCACGCCGTCGTAGACGATGCGCACCGACATCCGCTGCTCGATGGGATCAAAGATCGGCATCGTCACGTCCCCTCTCACGACGCCTCTCGGCGCGATGGTTCAAGACACGCCCGGGACCGAGCGCGCCGGTCTCTCCGACGACGAAGGCCGCGCCGTGGCGAAATGCGATCACCGAGCTCGTCCTCGACTTCGTCGTGCGCGACGACGAGAACACCGACGACGCGTCACCGAAGACCTCGGCGATGTCGAGCATCGACGAGGCCCATTTCCCGACGCGGAGCAGCGCCGACGCGCTCGGCGGCACGCTCCCTCGCATCGCGATCGGCGCTGGGTGCGCCGAGGTCTCCGACCGCACGAAGGCCGCCGCCCACTCGCTCTCTCCGAAGAGTCGCGCGAGCAGCGAGCCCGCGCAGGCCGACGTCGACGGGTGCTCGCGGGCCCCGGCGTGCACGACGAGCTCGGACGTCGCGAAGGTGAACCGCGGGCTGTAGCTCGCGCCGGCGCGCGGGTGCCACGTGGCGCGAGCGTCGGCGGTGCAGATCGTCGAGAGGCTCTCGATCGTGTGCTCGAGCAGCGCCTCGCGCAGATCGGCCGCGCTGACGAGCCCGCGGGCGAGCAGGTGCTCGCCCAGCGGGATGCGGTCGCGCTTGCACTCGGTGAACACCGACTCCATCACCGGCGGCGC
>CAYYKK010000290.1:0-9810 GCA_964467935.1 uncultured Polyangiaceae bacterium | reverse complement strand
GAACCGAGGGTCGCTGCATGAAGTTCAGGCGGCAACAACCTTGACGCATGCCGAGAGCGTCCCACGTCGCGGGGCTGAGATGCAATGGTGATGGTCCGGCGAGCCCCTTCGCGCCCATCTCGGCCGCGTCGCGCAGGGCCTGTTGGCGAGGGGTCAGGGAGGGATCGCTCGAGCTCGCAGGCTTCGCCGTCGGCATCTGGTCCGGCGCGCCCGCGCGCTCGAGCAGCGTCGCGCGCTCTTCGAGCGCGGCCGCATCGGCGACGATCGCTTGCGCAACCTTGGTCGCGTGGCCCTTTGCGGCGCCCTGCATTCGCGCGGCGAGCGCGTGGAGCGTCTTCGCATTGGCCTGTGCCTCCTTGTCGTCGTCTCCCAGCACGTCTTGGGCGAGGGTCTTGAAAGCGTCCTTTCGAGGCACGAAGGCTTCCTCGCACATCGTCTTGTCCTCGGCTCGGTGGCAACCCGCGAACAGCACAGCGAGCAAAGCGATTCGCCCCGCACGGCCGACATCCTTCGACATGGCATTCTCTAGGCCGTAGCGCGGCGCCGCGTCAATCGACGCCGCCGCCGCGATGGCGCACAGCCACCAGCGGCGAATACGAGACCACGGGTCACGGTCACCCTCGGCGCGGGAGTGCATCCTCCTGCAATGCCGGCGCCAGCCCGGAAGTGGCGACCCGTCCGGGACACGCGAGGTGGTGGGTCCCGATCGCGGCCACGGCGGGGAGGTCGCGATCGGATCGCGATCCGATCGCGAGGGGTATAAGCTCCCCGCCGATGTCCCCCCTTCTCTTCTTCACCCTCACCGGCGCCTTCTGGGCGGCGTACGCGGCTCGTCGTTCGCGGAAGTCGATGACCGACGATCAGCGTCTCCTCGATCTCATCGTCGACGCCAAGACGACGACGATCGCGGACGCGCCGACGGAGGGGCGCATTCAAATCACGGGGCGCGCCACGTCGGCGGACGGGGGAGACCCGATTACGGCGCCGTTCACCGGAGAGGAATGCCTCTGGGCTCGCGCGGAGATGCGCACGTCGGCCGGCAACGTCGACGGAGGCTGGACGGTCGCCGTCGAGGCGATCGAGATCGAGGACGGCTCCGGCGCGCTCGCGAGGCTCGAGCTCGAGAACGCCACGCTGCGCTTCCAGCCGCGGTCCGTCCCCTCCGACGAGAGCGCTCGGTTCCTCTCCGCCTTCCTCGACAAGCAGGGGTACCGGGCCAAGGGCGGCGCCCGAAACGCGACGTTTCCATTGCAGGCGCTCCTGCGTCCTGGGGCGACCATCTCCGTGCTCGCCACCGCGCGCCGACCTGAAGGGGATTACCGGGGCGGGGAGCGATACGCGCTCGCGCTCTCTGCTCGCGACGGCGAGGTCATCGTGTTCGATCCCGACGTCGCGGAGAAGGCGCCCGCCAACGACCGCGACAACTTCGGCTGCGCCGTCGTGGCCCTCATCGCGTTCCTGATCGTCTCGTTGATCGTCTTTCTGGAGGGCTGAGGGCCGACCCTCGGTTTCACGGCGAACGACGCGGGTACCAATACGCATGCGCATGCATCCCCTCCGGCTCGGCGTGCCCCGCCGCCGGGCCGTGCGACGCCCTGTGTTGCTCGACCCACTCGTCCATCAGCTCGGACGGCGGCGCCCTCTACGATTGCGATTAGAGCAGGGCGGAACGGCGTTCGTACCTCAGCGGCTAGAAGCGAGCCGCTCCGTCGCTCAAGTTCGAAGTGCCTCAGCTCCTTTCGCACCTGCGTCTTCTTGCCTTTCGATAGCTCGCGCAGCGACGCCTCGACTTTGCAGTGTAGTCCGCATCCAGGACGACCTCCCGGACCTTCTTCCGTACAATCGGCCGAGGCGCCTCACCCGTGCCCCTGCCGTGATCACCCTTCACGGGAGACGGCGAAACGCCACGGTTCGGTCTTCGGCGGCTGCGACGCCGATGAGTCCGTACCTGTCGGGGTGGGCTTCCAGAGCCTTTCGCGCTGCGCTCCTGCTTCCGACCACGATCCATTTTGCGTGGCGATGCTCGACGTTCTCGAGCCACGAATCGCCGTCGCCGAAGGCAACGTGGACGACGCGATTCGACATATGACTGTTCCACAGCGAACCAGGGAACCAGACCTCCTGCGTGAACACCACGACGTCCCCAGGGCCCAGCTCGGCATCGCGCAAAGCAGCCGTGGAAGCCGGCATCCCAAAGCGGGCGACGTTCATGCTCCCGCGCGCGTCATGAGACGCGAGCACCATCCGGCCGATGTCTCGGACCGTGAGGTCGACGCCGAAGAGCCAACCGTTCCAGGTCCATGGAACGATGGAGAGCCAAATCGCCGCCGCGAGCGCTCCTTCTTCGAGCCTTCTCCAAGGCGTGGAGCGCAGCGCGCGAGCGACTGCGACGATGCCGAGTCCCACGATGTGAGCGTTGTACCGGGCGACGCTGTAGCTCGGGGTGACCACGACGAATGCGATCGCGAGTGCGGCGAGAATGAGGAAGGACCCTGAATCGTCGGCTCTGGGCGCCCTTGGTTTCGCGCGGAGTCTTCCGCTCAGACTCACACCGAGCGCAACGAGCGCGATGGGTAGCACCACCCAAGGGACCGCATAGCCGTAGTCCCGAGCGATGACATCGCCGATCCCCTCGGTGGGCGCGCCGAACTTCGAGGCGAGGACCTCCCTCCAAGGTGGTGTGGGGCTGAGCTCATCGAGCGTTGCGACACCGGTCCAATCGATCCCGAGGCGGGAGAGGCGAAAGGTGATGGGCCAGAGAGGGTCGCCGAAGGCGAGCCAGTTGCGCAGCAGCGTGACTGACTCGACGCCCATGAAGAGCGCAACCCCGCCCACCGCGAGAGCCGTGTTGGCTGGCCGGCCGACGCTCGACCGCGTGCGGAAGAGGCGCATGACGAGCACGATGAGGAGGGGTGGTCCCCACACGAGCCCCGTGCTCTTGGAAGCGGCCGCCAGAGTGATCGCGCCGATGGCTGCTATCGCGTCGGCTCGTCGGAACGGGGCTCGGCTGACGAAATGAATAGCGGCGAGGAGGAAGAACGTCGTCTCCACGTCGATCATCGTGGTCCGCAGCTGAGTCAGCATGGAAGGCATGAGTAGCAAGCACGCCGCCCAGCCCATGTTCGTCGTGCGACTCGAACCGTAGCGCTTGACCAGGCAATACAATGCGAGAACGAGTCCGGGCGCCGCCAGTGTGTTTCCGATCTCGATGAGCGACCGGTCGGTGAAGATCACGAACCACAGCGCGACGGACTCGCAGAAGCGCGGGTAGCCATTGATCCCCTGAAGGATCATCTGCCGGGGCAGGTTGACCATTCCGAACGCGTGGTTCTGGATCGCGAAGCCCACAATCGGCTCGTGGTAGAAGAGCCCGTCCCACGATTCGGACGGCGCGAGATAGGTCACGACCCCCGATCCCAAGATCGCAAAGGCAGTGGCGACCAAGAGCACTGCGACCCAGCTCCGCTCGACGACGGCAGTGCGGACGGCATCGAGCGGCATACGGAGCATTCCACAGGCCAACTGGCGAATGGATCTCGCGTGATCCTCCGGTGTGCACGATCCCTTGCCGAGCCACAAGGCAGAGGTCGACGCTGCGATCGAGAGGAGGGCGAGTGGCAACCTCGTCAGGCCGCCAAGGTATCCCAGGATCAGAACGGGTCCCCCAACGAGCCCGAGGAAAGAGAGCAAGGTGATCACCCAGGCCTCCGCGCGCCCGTCCCCCGCATGACGGGATGCGAGGCTCAGAGCTCCCGCAGCGGCGAGCAGGGTGAGCGTGAAGAGGACCAGCCAGCTCACGGGAAAGCCGTCGGACGCCTCGCCGCCGATCTCATGGGTGTGGCCAGGCTACGTGCTGCGGAGTCGAGTGGGCAGCCGTGGTGTTGTCTCCGAGCTGACCGAAACCGTCGTACCCCCAGCAGAGTGCTCCGTCTGGAGTCAGCGCGCACGAGTGGCGTTCTCAAGCATTACGAGAGAAGGGAGCAGCCATCCGGTGCGGGGCAACATGGTGAGCAGACTAGCCGAGAAGCCCGTTGCTTGAAATCGATTGCAGGGCGCCCGCTCGCGGAGATCGCATCGCGCCCGGGCACGTCGGAGCGTCCCGGGGTCGTGCCACTGGGTACCGCAAGCTCAGCGAGCGAGAGAGGGCGCCCATCGCGCCCCATCGGTCTCGTCCGCGTCGCTTGATCCGAGCCACGATACCGCCGCGCTGGCGACCGCGAGCGTCCTCAGAGGAAGAGCGCGAGCGCCGTCGCCGCCGCCCGCGCTTCGAGCGCCTGCGCCAACGAAGCGTCGAGGTCGACCTTCCTCAGCGCTGCACACTCCGCGACGCCGCCGCCTTGCGCCTCGAGGACCGCCTCGGAGCTCTCGAGCTCCTGGGCGGCCGCGACGACGCGCTCGACCTCGTCGAGGCCTCCCAAGACGACCCCGGCCGCCGCGGCCAGCGCGGCTGGATCGTCCGCGTCACCTCCGCCGAGCACGCGTGCCTTGCGATCTTGGCATTCGGTCTCGATCCCACCGCGGGCTAGGCAAATGTCCTGGCATGTCGAGCAAGCGCCGCACGACGCCATCGGCGCGGCCGGAGCGGTCTCGCAGAACGGCGCGAGCAGGCTCGCGCTGCAATGCCCGTAGCAGATGCCCGGGCACGTCAGCGCGTCTGCCGCAGCATAGCGGCACTCCCCGACGCAATCCCCGGTGCACGTCCCGCCGCACGCCGCCCCACCGATGGGTGTCCCGTCGCAGGTGCCGGCGCACGCCCCGAAGCAAGGGCCTTCGCACGCCACGGGCTGATCCCAGACGCAACCCCCGACGCACGATCCGGTGCAGCTGCCAGCGAGGGCACCTCCGTCGCAGCGTCCGAGCGGATCGTCCAAGCTCGCCTCGCACGCTGGCGTCGCGGCGCAAGAGGCCGCGCAAGCCGCAGACTTGGAGAGGCCATACGCGCAGAGCGTCGACCCATGTCCGAAGACGAGATCCGATCGCAGCATTCGAAGCTGCGCCGCTCGCTGACACCACGCGAGCTGGGTCTGCCAGGAGGCGCTGTCGGGGATCTCGCTCCCCGCCGCGCCGAGGTGGATCGCGAGCGCGCGACAGCCATCGACGATCCGGCTCGTCACCGCGTCGCTCCGCTGGTCGATGCGAGTGGATGCGTCGCCGAGCGCGGCGCTGGCGCGCCCGTCGCACTCTGCCGGCAGCTCTTCGCAGACGCCTGCGCGCGAGCAAGGGCCATAGAGGCTCGTATCGTTGAGCAGGGCGTCCACGCTCGGCACCTCGATGACGGCGGTCCCGTCCTCCGCCGATCCGAGCGCGATCGAGCCCCCGGCGATCCGAATGCAGGCAGGCACGCCGTTGCTGCTCGGGTAGTGATGAATCTCGACGGCGATCGAGTGGAGCCCGACCGACAACGCATCCGTCCGCACGCCGGTGTGCCCCGCGCTGAAGCAGCTCGACGTCACCGTCGGGAGAGGTTTTTCGTCGACGAAGAAGTCGAGCTCGGTGACGGCGAGCGCCGTGCAGAAGGGGTCGTCCAGCGGAACGGCGGCGGCACTGGGTCCGCTGAGTCGACATCGCGTGGAGGCAATCGCGAACGCGTCGGGTTGGGGAGCCTGCTCTGCGACGATGCGCAATCGACCCGCGGAGATGGGCGCGCGCGCCCGGAGTCGATCGCGCGCGAGCGAGGCCGAGGAGGGCTCCACGCGATCGCCATCGCACCACACCGCCTCGAACGCCGCGGGACGGGAGGCCGCGCATTCTGCGTCGCCTACGCCCGGGCCACAGCGCTGCGAGGCCGCCGTCCACCCCGGAGAGGCCGAGAGGATCCCCGAAATGGCAGTCCTCTCGTCGGTGCTGCTCGCTTCGCAGCGGGCCGCGCACGAGGCGACGCGCTCCTCGGGTGAGCTCCCTTCGCCGAGGGCGGACGGCAAGAACCCGTCGTATTCGGCCGCCCAGCACGTCTCTCTGCAATCGCCGCTCCCGCAGCCGGCCGCGATCAGCAGGAGGGCCGTCACCAGTGCCTCAGAACGCATAGCCAGCTCCGACGTTCGCGCCCAGGAGGACCCGATCGTTCGACTTGATCGTCCGGTCGCCCCAGCGTGCGACCACGAAGTCGTTGACCGCGCGCATGTCGAGCGCGAGGCCGACGCTCACGTCGAAGTTCGCCGTCGTGCGGAAGCGAACGCCGTTGTTCACGACCACGTCCACGTCGGGGTCGACCACGACGCTCGAGGCGCCCGGCGTCGTTCGGAAGTGCGACCAGGCGAGCGGAACGCCGCTCGGGTCGATGAACCCGAGGTCGAGGAGGAGCCCCGCCTCGTGTACCAGCGCGAAATGGGTCGCCCATTTCCCGCACGTCACGCCCGCTACGCAAAAAGGCAGCCACTCGAGGCGAATCACCGGACCGGCCTCGACGCCGTGTCGTTTCCACGTGAGCTGCGATGGGGGGGCCGCGGGGTCGTCCCAGGAGGGCCGCTCCGAGAGCGAATGACGGCTATACGTGTAGCCGAGCCATCCGCCCAACGAGAGGAACGCCTTGCCTTGGATCACGGGGAACATCTCGACGTGCGCCCCATACTCGTTCGCAGTGGCGGCGGTGTGCGAGATCTGTCCCGCGACCGAGAAACCGGCCGACATCATCCAGCGCGCGTCCTCGACGCGGACGCACCGAATGGCCCAGTCGCTCGTGCGGCCATCGCGCTGGACGATCCGAGCGGCGAGCAGGTACCGCCCGGCGGCGGCGATATCGTATTCGGGCCGCAGGGTGAGCGAGGCGCGATCCGGCTCGGGCTTCGACGTGTCCGTCGGGCGAATGTCCCACGCGAGCTGGCCGGCGACGTCGATCTCCTTCGTTCCTAAGGCCACGCTGGGCACCGACATGGGCATCACGCGATCGATCTGGAGGCGGTCGAACTTCGCGACCGCGTCGCAGGCGCTGGCGTTGGCGTCGTCCACTCTCGAGTAGCGGTACTCGAGGCTCGTCGGCTCGTCGGCGTGCACCTCGACATCGAACGAGGGATCGTCCATCCATTCACCCGATGAGCGCCCGATGAAGCGCGCGTAGGGGACGTCGAACAGCGTCGCCAAAGGGATGTCGAGGAGGGCGCGAAGCTCGTCCACACGATCGGCCGTGTTGGTCGCGACCCGAATGACAGGCACGTTCGCTCCCGTCAACAGGGTCTTGGCGGCGTCCCGCGCGTTGAGCTTGCGAGCGACGAGCGTGTATTGCGTCGCGTCTCTCCGGCGGGCGCACTCCACGTCGATCTGGAGGGCCTCGCCGAAGCCTTGCTGCCAGAGGAGCGCGGCGACGTCCGGCAGCTCGCGATCCACGCCCAAGATACCGATGGTCGGCGAGTCCTTGAGTCTGAACTCGGAGCTCGACGCGCGCATCTGCCGGATCAGCGCGGAGAAGTGTCCGTACCGATCGTCGAGGGTCCGACCCTCGACGCGTGTCCTGAAGAAGGTGGCGACCTGAGCCGCGAGCGCTTGCGCGTCGATCCCGGCTCCAGCGCAGCTCGACGCGACATTGACCCCCAAGAGCGCCACACGGTCCGTCTGCGAGAGGTCGATCCGGACGGACCGCGGATACTCGGGGCGCAGTGGGACCTCCGCGCGCGGAACCTCGGTCCGTGCGTCGATCTGCGATCGTTCCTCCTCGCGTGAAAGCACGTCGATGACGAAGCTCGCGCTCGAGTTCCGATCGAGGGGAAGGGCGAAGCGATGCGCGAAGTGGGTGCCCGTGATTTCACCGACGAAGACACCGTCGATGAGCAGCGCGCGATCGGCGCGATCGTCAGGGAGGTCCACGCGAACGTCGACGTACCCAGCGCTGGGGAGGGTGAGGGCGTCATCGTCGCTCGCGCGCGTCATCGTCGCGAACGGGACATCGAAGCGAGGTCCGACGTCGAGGATCGTGAAATAGGCGTTCTTCGGGACGACGGCGCCGATCGCACCCTCACCGAGATCGTAGATCTCCGTGATCTCGTCGCCGCTCGCCGAGACGACGCGCAGCCCTTGCCTCGTGGCCCCATAGATGACGAAGAGGATCTTCTCCTCTTCGCCCTTCGCGCCCTTCGCGTCCACGCAAGCGCGAACCGTCTTCAGCGGCACCGGGGCGTGCGACCGGAGCAGGGACCGGGTCGTCGCGTCCATCGCCTTGCACGTCGAGACATCGGCGGGGCTCGGCAACGACGACGAGACCTGCTCGAGGAGCTCTCGCGGAAGGCGCGCCAGGAGGTGTTCCCCCTGCGCGCGCACGGCCGACTTGGCCGTCGGGTCGAGCTTGGTGCCGCGCTCGCAAGCCGCGAGCAGCAGGCGCGAGAGCGCGACGTCCGTGTCGACGTCCGAGACGCTCGCGTCGAAGGAGGCGCATCGGAGCGGAGTCGCCGCCGTGACCATTCGCGGAGCCACGACGAGGACCAACAGCGCCGAAACGATCCCGGCGAGGACGCCTCTGGCCGAGGTGACGGCGCTCACGGGCGACCGGTCCCGGCCGAGTCCGAGCGCTCGAACGCGATGGTGATGTCCCCGACGCAGGAGAAGCCGAGGGCTCGCGCCTCGGTTTCGCCAATGGTCCTGGTCTCCGTGTGCGTTGGCTGGGCCGTCGGACCGGGATGCTCATCTAGCCATTTCCGTCGGATCTGGGAGCGCATGACCTCGCACCGAACGATGGCGCCCGACGACGACGACGCGGGCGCCGAGCCCGACGACGACGAGACGGACGCCGAGCCGGACGACGACGAGACGGACGCTGAGCCCGACGACGACGAGACGGACGCCGAGCCCGACGACGACGAGGTGGAGGAGGAAGGAGCGACGAACGGCTGGGGGACGAGGAGGCGGGGGTCGAAGACGACCTCGGGGCGCGTCAGGTGCCAGATCAGCCACCCAGCGACGAGCCCGAGGGGCAAGAGCGAGAGCGCGAACCACTTCCGCGGGTCGGGCGTGCGGCCGCTGGGGAACAGATCTTCGAGGGTCTCGCGAGCGTGCTCGCAAGGGCCACCGCGATCGCCGCATCGTCGACAGACGAGAATGTAGCGATCCTTCCCGTCGACGATCTGCGCGTCCTGCCGAGCCTCCTCGAACGCGTCGGCGACCGACGCTCCTTGCGCGAGCCTCTTGTAGAACGCGCTCGAAAAGGCGGGGGCGCGGTCGTCGTACACCTCGAGCGTCGTGCCGATGACGAACTCGACGCTCGGCACCTCGGCGAGCAGGCTCCGCGCGAACGCGTCCGTCGCGCAAGCGTTGAGCACGACGATCTTGGGCGTCGCGCGTCCCTTGAGCTTCACGGCGAGGTGCTTTGCGGTCAGCGCGGCGGGCTTGCCCTGCACGTAGATGAAGAGGACCGTCTCCGTCGTGTCCGTTCCTTCGTCGAGCGCTTCTCCTGCGTGACCGCTGAAGTGCAGGATGTCCGGCCCCGCCTCTGCGACACGCGTGACGGCCGCGAGGTCGCTGCCTCGAACATGCTCGAGGTCGAACGGGGAGGGCACGTCGAAGAACGCGCCCTTCACGGTGTTGAGCTCGCTCTCGACGTCGAGGGGCTGGAACCCTCGATCCTTCTCTTGAACGAGGGATTCCAGGAAGACGAGACGAACGTGCCCGCTCATGCGTCGCTCAAGCGGCGCGGCCCGGCTGGGCCGTGCTCGAAGACACCCGCGTCGACGAGGCGGTCTTCGGCGTCCATCTCGAGGCGCACGAAGGTCGGTCGAAACTGAATCCGATGGTCGATGTCCCCGCGCCGCAGGCCGTCGACGAAGCGCGCGAGCAGGGGGCGATCGTAGGCGCCGGTAGGGAGGGGAGACTGCAGCGGGCGCGCCCGCA
>CAYYKK010000289.1:0-9879 GCA_964467935.1 uncultured Polyangiaceae bacterium | reverse complement strand
CCGTACGAGAGCGCGAAGCGACCCTTCTTCGCGACGAAAGGCAGCAGGCAGAGCGGCAGGAAGATGACGAGAAGGAAGGTGATCTTCGCCTCCTCGAACACGTGGTTCACGACGAAGACCGGGTTCGTCACGAGCGACACGAGGAAGCCGCCGAAGCCCTTGTTGTTGGGCGTCAGCTCTTCGTAATAGTACGCGTACGAGTACGCCTCCGGGCCGGCTTGGAAGATCTCGGCCGACGTCATGAAGAAGACCTTCGTGATCCCGAAGTAGACGATGCTCGTCAGGATCATCACGAAGGCCGCGACGCGACGGCGATCGGGGAAGCGCATCATCGCCGTGATGCAGATGAAGCACATCACGAGCGACATGTCCTCGCGCACGAGGAGCATGAGCAGCGCGACCGGGAAGAACGCCTTCAGGCGGTTCGTCTCGAGCAGGTAGACGACCCAAAGGATGGGCACGTTCGCGAGCGTGAGCGAGTGGAACTCGTACATGTTCGCGCCGTGGATGGCGGGGTGCAGCGCGAAGCATGCCGCGACGACGCACGACGCGACGCGGGAGAGCTTGTAGTGGCGCGAGAGCAGGTAGATCGGCACGACGGCCGAGCCGAGCCAGTAGCTCTGCAGCGTGAGCAGGAACTCCGCGCGCGGATACACGAGGTAGAGCGGCGAGAGCAGGACGAGGATCGGATCGAAGTGCGCCGAGCCGTGGTAGCCGGCCTTGATGAACGAGCACCCGAGGAAGTGCCCGTGGATCGACTGGTAGAAGATGTTGTCGTAGTAGCCGAGGTCGGTCGTGCGGGTCGCGAGGCCGTGGTGGTTCGTGATCGCGAGGCGCGAGAAGAGCGCGCCGTAGCCGACCCAGAGGAACGCGAGGAACGCCACGACGAGCACGCTGCCGAGCCGATCGCCGAGCCGCGCGACGGGCGCGTCGCCCGACGCTCCCGGGGCCGTCGACCAGGGCGGCTCGTCCGAGAGACCGCGGTAGACCGAGACGCCGATGACCAGCGCGATGATCGCGCAGAAGAGCAGGGTGAGGACGGCGTGGGCCGACTCGATCTGCGGCGTGAAGAGCCCCACGACGAACGGCGCCGCGACGAGCGAGGTGATCCACGGCGCGAGGCGGGCGGTCGTGCGCGCGAAGTGGAACGCGCCCGAGCGCACGCGTACGACGACGAGCATCAGCGCGAGCACGGCGACGATGCCGCCGAAGCTCCCGCCCACCGCCCGCGCGATCTTGAGCTGCAGATCCCAGGCGATCTTGTTCGTGAGCAGCTCGGGCAAGTGCTGGTGGTGTTGTCCGAACCAGATCGCCGAGCCGAGCCCGATGGCGCCGAGCAGGTAGGGCCAGAGGAAGCCGAGGCCCGCGTTCGCGAAGCGGGTGAGGCCCTCCGCGCCGGCCGAGAAGAACGCGCCGACGAACGCGAGCGCTCGAGCGACGAAGCCTGCGCGCTTCTCGTCCGTCGGCCGCTCGTCGCGCGTCGCCGGGCTCGCCGCGGGTGGCGCGGCGTCGACGAGCGTCGCGGTCGTGTCGTCCGCGCCGGACGGTTCGCTCCCTCGCTCCGCCTCGGCGGGACCCGCTTCGGACGCCCGCGGGGCGGTGGGTGCCGTCACCGAGGCCGTCTCGGACGCCTTGTCCGACGCGTCGGCGTCGGCGGCGTCATCGCCTCGCGCGGGCGGCTCCTCGTCGGAGTCCGGGGTCGCCGAGGGGGTCGGGGGCGGCTCGGCCATCAGCGCGGCTCGGTACTCGGAGTGTTGGGGGGCGGCAAGCCGGTCGGCGGCGGCTTCAGCTGCCAGGCCACGGCCCCGAGCCCGACGAGCGCGAGGTAGACGACGAAGAAGACGAGGAGCCCGAAGGTCGCGCCCTGGGTCGCCGAGTACCCGAGCGAAGGGAAGACGACCGCGAAGAACGCCTCGCGCACGCCGATCCCCGACACCGAGATCGGCAAGAGCCCCATGAGGCTCTGGATGGCGGACAGGCACGAGACCTCGAAGAGATCGAGGTCGAGGCCGAGCGCGTGCGCCGCGAGCCACGCTTGCACGAAGTTCACGGCGAACGCCGCGACCGTGAGCGCGAGCACCGGCGCGAGGCGGGCCTTGGCGCCGGCGCGGAGCGCCTCGAGGAACCGCGCGAGGCCGTCGGTCTCCTCGACGCGCGCGAGGCGCCGGTAGATCGCCGAGAAGAGCTTCTCCGCGAGCCCCGGAACGAAGAAGACGAGCGGCCCGACGACCGTGCCGCCCACCATGGCCCAGCTCACGAGCTCGAGCTCGAGCGGGAGGACGTTGCCGTAGTGAGCGACGGCGATCGCGACGAAGAGCGCGAGGACGTAGAGGTCGGCGAGTCGGTCGAGCACGATCGACGAGAGGCCCTCGGCATAGCGCGCGCCGGTGTCGTGGCGGAGATACTGGATGCGGATGACGTCGCCGACGCGCCCCGGGGTCATCATGCCGAGGTAGAGCGAGGATGCGTACGCGAGGAACGCCGGCTTCGTCGGATAGTCGATCGCGCGCCCCCCGAGCACCACGCGCCAGCGCACGACCTTCAAGTACACGGGCGCGACGTTGAGCGAGACGGCCAGCAGCAGAGGCCAGCCGTGCGCCGCGAGCAGGATCGCGAAGAGCTCGCGCGGCTTCGAGAGGCGCAGGATCACGACGGCGAGGATCACCGGGCCGAGGAGGCGGAGCGCCCAGCCGAGCCACGGCCGCTTCGCGGGGCGCACCTTCTCCGCGTCGGGGGCGACGGCGACCTCGAGCCTCGGGGCGGGCTCGTCGACGGGTGCTCCACGCGGCGCGCCGCGATCGCTCGTCACCGCGGGCTCGCTTGGCCGCGAGGTCGCCTCGCCTCCATGAGGAAGTGGGAGGAGACGACCGTGAGCGTGTCGCCGACCACGCGCCCCTCCACCTCGTCGAAGTGAGCGCGCGCGAGGTCGCGGAAGCCCTCCGGTCGGCGCACGAACGTGCCGCGATCCTTCTCGGCGAGGAAGCGCGAGTGGCGCGATTGACCGTCGTAAAACACCGTGTCGAGCGCGACGAGCCGACCGCCGGGGACGAGGCTCCGCGCCGCGAGCGAGAGGAGGGCGTGCGCGGCTTCGTCCGAGAGGTGATGCAGGAGGCCCATCAACATGACGGCATCGAAAGGCGCGAGCTCGGCGCGGTGGGCCTCGCCGTAAGGCTCCGCGAAGAAGCGCCCTCGATCGCCGAAGCGCGCCTTCGCGTGGGCGATGTAGCCCTGGTCGGTGTCGAAGCCGAAGTACGCGCAGCGCGGCAGATCGCCGAGGTAGTAGGCAGGGCCGCACCCGACGTCGAGGAGGCGCTCGCCCTCCTGGAGGCGAAGCGCGGCGAGCGCCCACGTGCGCGCTCGGACGCCGCCGAGGACACCCTGGACGAGCAGGTACACACTCGGGTGCTTGAGGATGCGGCGCAGGCCAGTGTCCATGGGGCGGCGGATGCTAGTCCCGCCCTCCTCGTCCCGCAAATCACGCAGAGGTCGAACGCGTGTGCGAATCCTCGTCCGCGCTCGCGCCGAGCCCCTTCTGGCTGCGCTCTCGGGGCTGTGGTAGCCGGAGGCTCCTTCATGAAAGTCGTCCTTCTCGCTGGAGGGCTGGGGAGCCGCTTGTCGGAGCACACCGAAGCGCGTCCCAAGCCGATGGTGGACATCGGGAGCCACCCGATCCTCTGGCACATCATGAGCATCTACGCGCATCAGGGATACAACGACTTCCTCGTTGCGTGTGGCTACAAGGCCGAGGTCATCAAGTCCTACTTCGACACGTTTCACCTGCGCCACGCCGACTTCTCCGTGAACCTCGCCACGGGCCACAAGACCGTCTTCTCGAGCGAAGCGCCGGATTGGAACGTGACCCTCGTCGACACGGGCCTTTCGACCATGACCGGAGGCCGTCTCAAGCGGCTCGGTCCCCACCTCGGCGGGCGGTTCATGGCGACGTACGGCGACGGGGTCGCCGACATCGACGTCCGCGCCCTCGTCGCCTTCCACGAGAAGCAGAAGAAGCTCGCGACGGTGACCGCGGTGCGACCGCCCGCGCGCTTCGGCGGGCTCGACCTCGACGGCGACCGGGTCGTGCGCTTCAGCGAGAAGCCGCAGTCGGGGGAGGGCTGGATCAACGGCGGCTTCTTCGTCCTCGAGCCGCAGGTGCTCGACTTCATCGAGGGCGACAAGACGAGCTTCGAGCTCGAGCCCCTCGAGGCGCTCGCCGCCGCCGGCGAGCTCGCCGCCTACAAGCACGGCGGCTTCTGGCAACCGATGGACACGCTGCGCGAGAAACAGCTGCTCGAGCGGCTCTGGGAGAGCGGCAAAGCGCCGTGGAAGAAGTGGTGATGGGGAGACCGATCTTCGATCTGGGCGAGCACTTTCGCGGTCGGCGCGTGCTGGTCACGGGGCACACCGGCTTCAAGGGGACGTGGCTCGTCGCGTGGCTGCGCGAGCTCGGCGCCGAGGTCACCGGCTTCGCGCTCGACCCGGAGGACTCGCCGAGCCTGTTCGATCTGGCGAAGGTGGACCTCGCGGCGGATCTGCGTGGCGACGTGCGCGACGGCGCGGCCGTCGAGCGCGCGTTCGAGGCGTCGCGACCGCAGATCGTGTTCCACATGGCGGCGCAGCCGCTCGTCCGCCGGTCGTACCGCGACCCAGTCTTCACCTTCTCGACCAACGTCATGGGCACCGTGAACGTGCTCGAGGCGTGCCGGCGCGCGAGCGATCTCAAGACCGTCGTCGTCGTGACGACCGACAAGGTCTACGAGAACCGCGAGTGGGTGTGGGGCTATCGCGAGGGCGAGCCGCTCGGCGGACGCGACCCCTACAGCGCGTCGAAGGCCTGCGCGGAGCTCGCGACGAGCGCGTACCGCAGCTCCTTCTTCTCGGAGAAAGGCGCGCCCGCGATCGCCTCCGCGCGCGCGGGCAACGTCATCGGCGGCGGCGACTTCTGCGAAGACCGGATCATCCCCGACATCATCCGAGGCATCGCCGCCGGACGACCCGCCGTCATCCGCAACCCCGACGCGACCCGCCCGTGGCAGCACGTGCTCGACGCGCTCTCGGGCTACCTGCTGCTCGCGAGGCGGCTCGAAGAGGATCCCGCGCACTTCGCCGAGGCTTGGAACTTCGGTCCCGAGGAGTCGGGCGTCCCGGTCTCGGAGGTGGCGCAGAAGCTCGTCGCCAAGCTCGGTCGCGGGGAGCTCTCGATGTCGCCTCGCGATCCGTCGGCGCCGCACGAGGCGCGCGCGCTCGAGCTCGACGTCTCGAAGGCCCGCGCGCGGCTCGGCTGGCGCCCGCGCCTCGACATCGACGGCGCGCTCGACCTCGTCGCCGAGCTCTACGGTCGCTACCTCGACGATCCCTCGCACGTCCCGTCGGCGCTGCGCGGTCAGATCGCCGCCTACGAGCGCTGGGGTGCGTGAGTGAGCGACGAGGCCGAGGACGACGACGAGGGGCCCTCGACCCGCAAGAGCGGCCTGCCGGGCGAGCCGGCGCGCGCGATCGCGTCGCAGCGTCGACCCGCGCGACCGCTCGTGTCGATCGTCATCCCGGTCTACAACGAGCAGTCGAACATCGAGCCCATCTACGCCGCGGTGCGTGAGGCGCTCGCCGAGCTCGGGCGTGAGATCGACTACGAGTTCGTCTTCACCGACAACCACTCCGAGGACGCGACGTTCGCCGTGCTCTCCACGCTCGCGGCGCGCGATCCGAAGGTCCGCGTGTTCCGCTTCTCCCGGAACTTCGGGTTTCAACGATCGATCTACACCGGCTACATGGCCGCGCGAGGCGACGTCGCCGTGCAGATCGATTGCGACGGTCAGGATCCACCTGCGCTCATCCTCGAGTTCCTGCGCGCGTGGCGCGAAGGTTACGCGGTCGTCTACGGCGTGCGCACCCGGCGCAAGGAGGGCTTCTTCATCACCCTCGCGCGGAAGCTCTTCTATCGGGTCATCGACTTTCTGAGCGAGGATCGGCTGCCGCTCGACGCCGGTGATTTTCGCCTCGTCGATCGCCGCGTGCTCGACGTGCTCCGGCGCATCCAAGATCAGCGTCCTTACTTGCGTGGGACGCTCGCGACGCTCGGTTTTCCGCAGAAGGGGATCAGCTACGAGCGGTTGGCGAGGACGCGCGGCGAGAGCAAGTTCTCGCTCCGCGAGCTCTTTGCCCTCGCCTTCGACGGCATCATGAGCCAGTCGACCGGGCCGCTCCGCGTCGCGACGTACACCGGCCTCACCGTGTCGCTCGTGACGTTCCTCGCGGTCGTCTACTACTCGATCGCGCGGTTCGTCTTCGGCCAGTCGTGGCCCCCCGGATTCGCGACGACGACCGTGCTCCTCCTCTCGTCGCTGAGCCTGAACGCCATGTTCCTCGGCATCATCGGCGAATACGTCGGGCGCATCTTCCGCCAGGTGCGATCGGCGCCGATCACCGTGATCGAGCAGTCCATCGACTCGCACGCGGGCCGGTTCGACACGGCCGTCGGCGTCGTCGACGTGAGCGAGCCGAGTCAGACCCCGATCGAGCCGCCGCAGTTCCGCGCATCGCGCCCCGACGAGACCTCCGCGAAGAGCGAGGACGTCGCGATCGACGAGTCCGAGCCGCGCTGACCGAACCCCTCCTCAGCGCGGATCTTCGTCGCGCTCGTCGGGGATGCGGAGCACGGGACCTCTGCCGAGCGGCGCCGGCACCGCGCACGGCTTGTGCAGATCGACCACGGTGAAGCGCGGGTTCTCGAACGCCGTGGCGTAGCAGCCGAGCTGCGGCGCGCGCCCGCGCGTCACGATGACGTAGTCCGGCTGATACTCTTTCACGAGCGTCGCGAGGCGCGCGGCGTCCATGCCCTCGTAGCCGCCGAGATCGCCCCAGCCGCCGAAGCGCGGTCGCCCGGTCAGCTCGCCCATGCGCCGGTACCACTCGAGCAGCTCGCTCGGGACGATCGGGTTGCTCTTCCAGTCGGCGATGATCGCGCGCTCCCCGTGGAAGCGGAGGGTCTCGATGTTGGGCGGCGAGATGAAGAGCGCGTCCTTCGGCGTCTTCGTCCGCATGAACTCGCAGAGCTCGCGCTCGTCCTTGCCGATGCCGTGGAAGATCGTCGAGCGCTCCGGCAGCGCCCTCACCGTGGGCTCGACCGACTTGACGAGCGCGTAGGCAGGCCCCGCCGTGGCCGCCACGTAGGCGAAGGTCGAGACGCCCGTGACGAGCTTGCTCGGTGAGAGCGACGGGCGCCGCTCGAGAACGACGCGCCCCACGTACACGGCCACCGCGGCGAGCACGGCCGCGCCGATGAACGCGAGCGCCGCGTAGGCGATGTTCGGCTCGTTCTTCGCCCCGTAGTGGAGCGCGAGGAGGCCGCCGCCCGTCGCGAACGCGAACACGCTCCCGGAGGGAACGCGACCGATCTCCGACGGGCTCACGGCGACGCGCATGATCCCCGCGGCCATCAGGGCTTGCGAGAGGAGCGCGACGTGCGGCGCGATCCGCCAAGAGAAGAGCTGCGTCGCGGCGCTGTTGTGGAAGAGGACGCTCGCCGTCGCGCCGCCGAAGACCATGAACGAGAGCCCGCCCGCGAACGCGAGCAGTCGGCGTACGTCGCTTTCGTGGCCCGGCCGGAGCAGCGCCGCGCCGCCGAGCCCGCAGAGGAGCCAGCCCACGAGGGGCAGGAAGTCACCGAGCGATCGGGCGAGCTGGAAATGGTGCGGCGCGCGGATGTTCGCGTAGATCTCCTGTGCTCGCGCGCTGTCCGGGGAGTGGGCGGTGTGCAGGATGACCGGCAGGAGCATGAGGAGCACGACGGTCGGCGCGGCGAGCTGCAGGGCGAGGCGCTTCGCCAACCCTCGGCCGCCGAGCGACGCGTGCCCCATGATCGCGGCTCCGTAGAGCAGGATCATGTAGTTGCCGTGGAAGAGCCCCGCGAAGGCGACGCCGAGCCCCGACGCGAAGAACCTCCCGCGCGCGAAGTAGAGCGCGCCAAAGAGGAGACCGACGCTGCCGAGCGTCGACGGCTGCAGGATGTGATCGAAGACGTACGTCGCGGCGGGGCCTCGCGTGTGCGTCGCGAACGCGAGCAGGAGCAGCGTCGCGAACGCTGGCAGCGCGGCCTTCGGCGCGAGCGAGCGGACGAGCGCGTAGAGCGCCCAGAAGCCCGCGACGACGGCGATGATCGACGCGACGAGGATCCCCTTGCCCCCGCGATCGAGCGCGATGAAGGCCGCCGCGACGTACTCGAAGGTCTTGTGGTAGTGCGTGTTGTGGTGCACGACCCAGTCGCGCCCGTAGAGGCTCGGGTCGAGGATCGACAGCGACCCCAGCATGTAGACGACCTGGTTGTCGACGCCGTAGTCGGGGTTGAGCCCGAGCGCGAAGGCCACCGAAAGCAGGATCGCCGCCGCGTGCTCCCCGTACCTCCGCGCGAGGGGGAGGCGTGAGGTCCACGAGGGGCTCGGGTCGTCGTTCGCTCGCGTCATGGTCGTCGCCGCGCATCGAGCCATAGCACCGGCGCGGTCGCGCCGGATCGGCGCCCGATCATGGGCTCTTCTTCACGAAGATCGAGTAAGCGCGCGCGTAGCTCGCGACGAGCTCGAAGCGCGCTCCGACGACCCGCTGCGTCGCCGGATCCGCGTGGCCCGGCCCCACGAACACGACGTCGACCCCGTCCATCGCCCGCTCCACCGCGTCCGCGGAGCGGTCGAGCGGCGTGGTCGGCGCGGCGTACGAGCGGACCGGCGGGGGCAAGGCCTCGGGCGTGTTCATCGCCTCGATCGGGTAGACCCCGTCCTGATAGCCCGGCAGCCCCAGGCTCAGCGCTCGCCACGGGTGATCGGCGGGCGGCGGCGTCTTCGGGAGCGTGACGAGCTCGTAGCCGCCGAAGTGCCGGGGGCTCTTGCCCCAGCGGTGGAGGAGGGTGGTGAAGATCGCATCCTCCTGCTTCGTCGGCGATTGCCGCTCGTTCGGCATGTGGATGACGTGGGTCACGCCGAGCTTCGCCCAGAGGTCGAACATCTCGCGCGGGTTTCTGACGGCCTCGTAGGAGATGAGCCCCTGCTGCCCCGCCCAATCCATGTAGATGCGGCGATTGATGCCGAGGTTGGGTCGATAGGTGTGCTCGATGACGAGTGCGTCCTTCGGCAGCGCTGCGCCGATGTCGCGGAACGCTCGTCGGTAGCCGTCGAAGCGGCTCTTCGCGCGCCCCTCGTAGCCGGTCCGCATCAGGTCGAGTGAAGCTGTGATGCGAGAGTAACCGGAGTATGAAAGAACGTCGCCCGCGAACGCGAGCTGCGCGCCCACGAGGACCGAGACGCCGACTCGCGCGAAGACGCCGAGCTCCCAGGCGCGCACGAGGAGCGCGCAGGTGCTCGCCGCGAGGAGCGGCGCGAACGGCACGAGGTGCCGGTCGACGCGAAACGTCATCGCCCACACGAAGATCGCGCCGAAGCCGAGGAGCGTCGCGATCGCGATCGGCTTCCTTCCTCGGACGACGAGCAGCCAAGGGAGCGTCAGCGTGAACAGCGAGCCATAGCTCGGCACCTCCCTCGTGAACGAGTAGTGCGGCGAGAACGAGAAGGTGAAGAAGAGCTTCACCGCGTCGCGCACGTTCTCGTAGGGCGTGCCGTGCGGTCGCCACGTCCAGTCCTTGAAGAGGTACTCGAAGAGGAACGCCGCGCGCGGAACGGTCGGGTGGCTGCCGCGGAACACGTCGAGCGCGAACGGGTAGACGGGGTTGCCGTGGAAGACGAGGTTCCTCACGAAGTGGGGCGCGAGCCCCGCGACGGTGGCGACGCCGAAGCCGACGATGGGCCCGGCGATCGCGCTGAGGCACTTCCGGGCGTCCCGCGACGCGCGCCACGCGACGACGAGGGCGCGCCCCCACCCGCCGACGAGCAAGAC
>CAYYKK010000288.1:0-9889 GCA_964467935.1 uncultured Polyangiaceae bacterium | reverse complement strand
TTCGCCGCGAAGAAGGATCAAGAGCGCCTCAAGCCGGAGCAGGCGGCCAAGCTCGAGCAGAACATCTTCCTCCTCCCGCAGAAGGAGCAGGTCCCCGAGTGGCGCAAGTGGGGCGCGTCGAACGAAGCGGACATGGAGCAAGAGGCGCTCGCGCAGCTCGCTTACATGGAGGACGCCGAGGGCGTGAAGCTCGCGACGAACGCGCTCGCGAACCCCGACCACAAGATCCGCGGCGTCGCGGCGCAGGTGATCGCGTTCTACGGCTCGCCGCGCGGTGACGGCGCGAAGGGCGCGCTCGGCGAGGCGCTGAAGACCGCAGACGACTCGGACGAGCCGCAGATCGTGTGGGCCCTCGTCGTGCTCAAGGACAAGAGCGTCTTTTCGAAGGCGATGGAGCTCTACCGCAAGGGGCACCTCTCCAACGTGCAGCGCCTCGGCGGCGGCTCGGCGTTCGATCCGAAGCTCCTCTCGACGCTCGTGTCGCTCGACGAGTTCGCGAAGCTCGTCGACGATCCGAGCCCTTCGGTGCGCCAGCTCGTGGCGACGGTGCTCAGCGAGAACGCGGAGCCGAAATGGACCGGGCAGCTCACGAAGCTCGTCTCCGACAAAGACGTCGAGGTCGCGCGCGAGGCCGCCACGGGGCTCGGCAAGATCGGCGACGAGAAGGCGCGCGATCCGCTGCTCAAGAAGCTCTCCGAGGCCGACAAGGAGAGCCGGAAGAAATTCCTCGAGGCGCTGCGCGACGGCATCGGCGGCGAGGGCCTCGTGCTCGCGCTGAACAGCATCGACAAGTCGAAGCCCGAGACCGAGTGGTTCCAGACCGAGCAGATCTTCAACATGCTCGAGGAGCTCGCCGATCCGCGCATGGGCGACGCGCTCGTGAAATGGGTCGAGACGACGAACCCCACGCCGCACTGGCGTGGCCAGGCGGGCCTCCGGCTCGCCGAGGTGGGCGACATCCGCGGCGCGAAGTACCTCGGCGATCGCATGAAGGAAGATCCGGTGAAGCTCTACAAGCCGGAGAACTTCTGGGAGCACGACGCGGGCGGCCACCTCTCGAAGAGCGACACGGCGCGCGTCGTCTCGGCGCGCATGCTGGCCGATCTCGCGGCGCTCTACCCCGACAAGAAGGCCGAGCTCATCGCCGACGCGGAGCAGCCCGTGCTCGACTGGGCGACGAGCCGCCCGCAGCCGCACGCGAACGCGCTGCGCTTCCTCGCGAACGTCCACTCCGACAAGGCGCTGCCGCAGATGCGCAAGTGGGCCTTCCCCGACGACAAGCTCCCGAAGGAGGGCCAGCAGCCGCCTTTCCCCGACGCGTTCGCGACGGCGCAGAGCGCGCTCCGCTACATCGGCAAGATGAAGGACGAGGAGAGCTACGACAAGCTCCTCAAGCAGCTGAAGCGCAAAGAAGACAAGAAGATGGACATCACCCAGAAGGGTCTCGAGGGCGCTGGCCTCGCGATGCTGGGCATGGCCCTCCGATCGGTCGCTTACGGCGCTTCGCAGGGCCTCGGCGAGTGGGGCGATCCGCGGGCGAACAAGCCCTTCATGGAGTTCATCGAGGACGAGACCTGGCACGAGGAGGCCCGCCAGGCCGCGTGCGAGAACCTCGCGTGGACCGCCGACGCGGACACGATGAAGGAGGTCGCGAAGCGCGCCGCCAAGTTCACCGCCGACAAGGACGAGAAGAAGCGCTTCATCGGCGCCTGCTACTCGGTGACGCTCTCGCTGCGTCCGATGCCCGAGGTGGTCGGGACGCTCGTCGATCTGCTCACCGCCGATCTCGAGCCGCCGATCCAGCTCGCGCTCGCGCAGGCGATCGGCGCGACGCCGCTCGACGACGCGAACAAGGCCAAGCTGTTCGAGAAGATGAAGAACGTCGAGACGCGCAACGCCGCGGCGCTCGCGCTCATCCTCGGCGGCGACGCGGACACCGCGGCCCGCACCGTCGCGCAGTTCGGCGACCTCAAGCCGGAGGCGCTCAACGATCTGAAGGACGCCTACTTTCGCGCCTTCGGGTTCTGGTCGGACGAGGACTTCAAGAAGGGCAACATCTACCGCTGGGTCGACAACGCCGAGGCGATGGCCCACCTGAAGGTCTTCGACGCCCCGCAGGAGTGGGCGATCCAGCGCCTCTCGGCCCAGTTCGACAACCTCAAGTTCGACAACGGCCCGCACTCTCAGACGCGCGTCGTGCTCCGCTACTACCTCGTTCAAGCCGCGAAGACCGGCGACGACAAGGTGAAGGCGCAGGCCATCCGCACGCTCAAGTTCATGAAGGAGAAGGGCTCGCTCATGGCGCTCCGCCACGAGCAGGGCCTCACCGGCGATCTCGCCGGCAAGGCCTTCCACGAGCTCATGAACCCGAAGCCGATCGTCCCCGAGGATCTGAGCAAGCTCCAACAGGAGCAGGCCCAGAAAGCCAAAGAGAAGTGACGCGTCGCCTCGCGCGAGCCGGCTGACCGGCGTTCCTCTCTTCGCTTCTCTCACCGCTGTTTCAGTCCGATTTGAAGGAGACGGTTACCGTGGCCAACTGGCGAGACGAGCTCATCGAAGCGGTGAAGACGAAGGCCGAGCGCGACGCCGAGGAGGCCGAGAAGCAGCGGCTTCGCGTGCGCGAGGCCCTGACGAGCGCCGAGAGCGCCCTCAAGCTCGGCATCGAGGCGCTCACGTTCGCGGCCGATCACGTCAAGGAGAAGGGCCGCGAGGTGAGCCTCGAGGTCCACGAGCACTCCGCCAAGTTCCACCTCGGCGGCGCGCCCGGCCCGCAGATGTCGATCGCGGCCGACCTCGACCCCACGACGGCGATCATCAAGGTGAGCTACCTCGACGCGAAGGCGCGCGAGTTCGACTTCGCGCGGGACCGCCACATCGCCGCGGCCGACGTGGAGGAGTACCTCGGTCGTCGCGTGGTCGAGCTCATCCGCGCGGCCCAGAAGGCGAACCCCTGGTGACCGAGGCGGACGTGACCTCGCGCCGGCCTCTTCGCCGCGTCGAGGTCCGTCGCCCTGCGAGGCGCGCGTGGAGAGCCGAGCCGAGATCGACGTCGTGCTGGTCAACGCCCCGCCCGCGGACGCGGGGCGCATCGCGCGTGCGCTGGTCGAGCGCCGCCTCGCCGCGTGCGTGAACGTCGTCGCTGGCGTCACGAGCTTCTATCGGTGGGAAGGGCAGATCCACGAGGATCCGGAGTCGACGCTCTTCATCAAGACGCGTCGCGAGCTCGTGCCGGAGCTCACGCGCGCCGTGCTCGAGCTCCACCCCTACACGCTGCCCGAGGTGCTCGTGATGCCGGCCGACGCGTCTCGATCGAGCGAGGCCTACGCGGCGTGGATCGTCGCCGAGACCAAGGAGCCGAACGGCTGAGCAGCGTGCTGCGCGGCGCGTCGCGCGTGGGTGAAAGACGTCGAGAATTGGAGCGTTCCCCGAGGGGCGGCGCTAAGCTTTGCGCGCTCAACCACCCGGGGATCCTCGGCGGAGAAACGGATATGAAGACCTTCACAACCTCGCTTGTCGGTGCCTCCTTCCTCGTCCTCGCGTTCGGCTGCAGCCAAGGTCGCGACGCGCAGGATCCCTCCCAGCAGCAGGGCCAAGGCTACGGCCAGCAAGGCTACGGCCAGCAGGGCTACGGCCAGCAGCAGGGTTACGGCCAGCAGGGCTATGGCCAGCAGGGGTACGGCCAGCAGCAGGGCTACCCGCAGCAGCAGGGCTACCCGCAGCAGCAGGGCTATCCCCAGCAGCAGGGTCAGACGCAAGGGCAGGCGCAGCCGGCCGCGAACCCCCTGCAGATCATCCCCTGCCAGGCCGACAGCGCGTGCGGCACCTTCAAGTGCAACATGACCACGCAGAAGTGCTCTGCGCCGTGCTCGTCGAGCGCCGATTGTCAGCAGGGCTCGGGCTGCCTCGCTGGCGCCTGCATCCCGGGCGCGCCGCAGTGATGGAACCTCGCCGCTCGTTCGTCGACGCCGCCTGAGCGCGGCGTCGCCGCGATCGGCGCCCCCACCCCGTGCTCGAGCGCATCCGCGATCCCAACATCCGCGTCATCTACGCGACCATCCTCTCGCTCGGGGTCGCGTACGGTCTCGCCATCTCGCTCATCGGCACGTACCTCGAGAAGCGCGGCTTCTCGAAGGAGCAGATCGGCAGCCTCGCGATCTGGTTCGCCGGCGGCATCGTCACGCTGAGCCTCCCCGTCGGCGCGCTCGTGCGCCGCTTCTCCGGCAAGCGCGTGCTCGTCGCGTCGCTCTTCGGCTATGCGCTCACGGTCGCGGCGTTCCCGTTCATGCCGGGCTACACCTCCATCGGCGCGCTCCGGTTCCTCGACGGCGCGTTCTCCGTGGGCGTGTGGGTCGCTTCCGAGACGATCCTCCTCTCGCGCGCGCCCCCCGAGGACAAGGCCTACGCGACGAGCCTCTACGCCATCTCGCTCGCGCTCGGCTACGTCATCGGGCCGCTGCTCTCGCGCGTCATCGCGCCGAGCTTCGGCACCACCGCGGCGTTCCTCGCCGCGGGCGTCATCAGCGCGGTCACGAGCCTCTTCGTCACCGCACGCCTCGCGCACGACGGCCCCGCGACGTCGGCCCACGACGACCCGAGCGTCCCCGGCGACGCCGCGCCCTCGGGCGGCGAGGCGCTGTCGACCGGGGCGATCTTCGCGCGCATCAAGACGAGCTGCCTCGCGACGTTCTCGTATGGCTATTTCCAGGCCTCGGTCGTGCTCTTCCTCCCGCTCTTCCTCAAGGAGTCGAAGGGGCTCACCGAGGACGACACGATCATCGTCCCGGCGTTCTTCGCCGCGGGGATGTTGCTCTTCGCGAACGTGGCGGCGCGCGTCGGCGATCGCGTCGGCCACCTGCTCGTGATGCGATCGCTCGGCGTCATCGGGACGCTCACGATCGTCGGCTTCCTCGTGGTGACGCACCACGTGCTGGTCTTCTTGCTCGTGTTCCTCGCGGGCGCCTCGCTCGCGTCGGTCTCGCCCGTGAGCCTCGCGCTGCAAGGCTCGGTCGTCCAGCCGCGCGATCTGAGCCGCGCCGGCGGCCTCTACAACGCTTCCTACGCGCTCGGCATGCTCCTCGGGCCGCCGATCACCAGCCAGATCTACGGCAAGGTGAGCGGCGACGCGATGGTGAAGCACTTCGCCGTGCTGTGGGCGATCTTCGTCGTCTTCACGATCCTCTACCGGAAGGACGACCCCCGCGCGCGCGGCGCTTCGGGCCCGTCGCGCGCTTGAGGCGCGGGCGCTCGCGCGCTCAGAGCCGCAAGGCCGCGCGCGCGACGAGCTCGTCGCGGTCGGCCGCGAGCTCCCTCGCGAGCGCGAGCGCGCGAGCGTGCGCGATCCTCGCCGTGCTCTCGAGCGCGTAGGACCGCAGCGCCGATGGCTCCGCCGCGTCGCGCGCGATGCGGGCCGTTTGCTCCGCGATCTCTCCTCGCTCCTCCTCGGTGAGCGGAGCGGCGAGCCGTCCGAGCGCGATCACCGCCCGCGCCCGCGCGAGCATCGGCGCTTCGCCGCTCGACGCGATCGCGAGCAACGTGTCCGGCCGCGAGATCCCGAGCCCCTCGAGCGTCGCGAAATAGTCGGCGCCCCCGCTCGGGCACCCGACGCCGAAGAGGTGGGCGCGCGCGTTCGCGCCGAGCTCGCGGCCCCATCCACGGTCGGCGATCGGGCGTCGCGCGACGAGGCGCGCGTCCGTTCTCGCGCGCGCGAGGTCCTCCGCGCTGGCCGGCTCGCCTTCGCCGAAGCCGCTCATCGAGAGCGGTACCCCGCCGAGCGGCGGGCCGTAGGGCGTCATGGGATCTCCACCCTCGGCGAACACACCGCGGTAGATCGCGCTCGCCTGGATGACCGCCTCCTCGTGCGGCGAGAAGAGACCGGCCCCGCTGCCTCCAGTCGGGAACATCGTGTACGCGAAGTCGGGGCACTGCGCGTACGTCGAAAGCACGTCGTCGCACGAGGGCGTGTCGTCGAGCGAGTCGACCTCGCCCGCGATGAGCTCGCTCGTGTGGAAGAGCCCCGCGAAGTGGCCGACCTCGTGCCGGAGCACGGAGGGGTCGAGCACGTCGTCTCCGGTGACCATCCACACGATCGCGGCTTGACGTGAGCCGGGGGCCATCGGAGAGCCGGGGATCCCCGTCGAGTAGCCGGCCGAGCCCTCGTACTTGCCACCGATCATGCGCGTCGCGATCACGTTGACCGACGGGCGTGTCGGCGCGCGAGCCGTCTCTGCGAGGGCGGCCGCCACGTTGTCGTCGTCGATCTCGAGGAAGCCGTCGCCGAGGTCGAAGAAGCGCACGTCGCCGAGCTCGATCCCGGCGAAGTCGCCGAACGCATTCGCAGCGACGGTGAGCACGTGCTTCTTCTTCGTCACGCCCGCAGACGCGAAGACGTTGAGATCGATGACGCCGCCGTGGAACGCGCCGTCCTGCGTCTTGCGCTCCCACACCGCGAGATCGACGGGGACGCTCGCGTCGACGCCGAAGGTCCACACGCCCCGCGCGAGCGGGAAGCTCTCGGGGCTCTCGATCTGCGGCGCCGCCATCGACGAGATGCCAGGGCGTCTCCACGTCGCGTGATCTCCGGGCAGGGGACCGTCGATCACCAGCGCGCCGCTCGGCGCCATCAGCGTCGCGAACCCCACGCTGGTGGCGCCGTCGCTCGCGCGCGCGACCATCGTGACGCCGAGGCTCCTGTCGCCGACGAGGACGGGCACCGGACCGCCCCCTTGCCGGTGACCGATCACGCGCTCGACGAGGCCCGGGCCCCCGCCGCCGACCGCGACGATCCCCGACGAGGTGGTCGCGCCTACCGGACCCGCGCCCCCGCCCGCCCAGCTCTCGGCGCCTCCGTCTCCCGTCGAGACCACGGTGACGGAGCGCTCGCACGCGAGCGCGCACGCCGCGAGGGCGAGCGCGCCGATCGGCCACGCGAACCTCTTCGACTGCTCCATCTCCCACCTCCCCGCGGCTCGCCCGCTCCGAAGAGGCTATCAGCGGCGTCGATCGAGGAAGATCTCACCCGTTCAAAGATCCTCACCGCGGGGCCACGAAAAAGGCGCGCGCTCCGTCGGGAGCACGCGCCTCGTCGGGGCGAAAGGTGGGGAAGCGCTCAGGCCAGGTTCGCCGGCGCGATGCCGTCGAGGCGCATGTGCTTCTCGCGCTCTTCCTGCTGGTTCAGGTGCGCGTACTTCGCTTCGATCTTGGAGATGTCGAGCGTGAGGATGCGGCCCCAGAGCTTGAAGACGAGACCGATGAAGTTCGGGTAGACCTCGGCCTTGATCTTGTCGTCGTAGTAGGGGAACGCCGCCTCGTGGAACGTCTTGAGGTTGTACCAAGGGATGCCCGGGTACTTGTGGTGCTCGTTGTGGTAGCCGAGGTTGTTCCACACGAAATTGAGGATCGGCATGCGCGTCGCGTACGTGCGCGAGCTGTACGCGTCGTCGTCGCTCGCATCGATGCCGAAGTGCTCGACCATGCTCGTCGTGCTGGCGAGCACCGAGCCGAGGATGAACGGCAGCCCGTAGAGGAAGAAGAACACCGGCCCCGGCAGGAAGTGGATCGCGAGACCGATGAGCGAGAACGTGAGCGCGAGCTCGAGGTTCATCCGGATCTTCTTCCAGGTCGAGAGCCGCTTCGTGTAGCGGAACATCTGGAAGAGGAAGTAGATCGGGTACGCGAACGAGTAGACCGCGAGCAGCAGCACCTTCGCGAGGAACGGGTTCTTCGTGTAGTCCGTGACGACGAAGTTGTCGACGTCCGGGTACGTGTTCGTGATGCGGTGATGATGCAGGTGGTAGTTGCCGTAGATCGTGTAGGCCATGCCCGTCGGCAGCCAGCAGAGCAGGCCGAGCCAGTACGAGGCCGCCTTCGACTTGAACACCACGCCGTGGACCGCGTCGTGCGCGACGGAGCCGAGCCCGCGCACGAGGTTCGTCACGAGCAGCGACGTGAAGATCCCGAACGGCACGAAGTACGGCGTGCCCTGGAGCTTCATCAGCGCGACGCCGGCCGCGAGCCACAGCGAGATGTGGAGCGGCACCTTGAACAGGTAGATCGCTTTCCGCTGGTAGGCGGTCTGCAGGATCTCGCGGGGGACGTCTTCCATCGCTGCCATACTTCGCTGCTCCTCGGACCCGGAGGGGGGCCCCGACGGGGCGGAACTTGGCACATCTGACGGCGGAGTGACAAGCGAGAAGCCGGTGCGAAACCCCTTTCACGGACTCGATTTCCTGCTCCGGCGGGACCCCTTACGAAAGGGATCGGCGGCGCCGCGACACCCAAACGTCACAGACATCGCCGCTCGGTTTCGACATCCTCGTTCGGAGCGGCGGTCCGTGCGGACCCGCCCCGAGGAGCTCCCATGCGGACGCTGTGCTTGGATCTCTCCCCCTCGTACCTGCGCGGCATGGTCCTCGACCTCGACGGTCGGGCGCTCGCGGACCGACGTCGGGTGGAGCTTCGGAAGGGGGTCCCCATCCGCGGGATGCTCGAGGCCCTCGACGCTTTGCTCGGCGAGCTCGGACCGAAGAGCGAGGAGGGGGGCGACGAGCGCCCGTTCGATCGGGCTTGCCTCGCGTTCCCCGGCGTCGTCCGCGATGGACACGTCGGCACGGCGCCCGGCTTCACCGAGGGGGGGCGCGGCGCGAGCCTCGCCGGAGAGCTCGGGGTCCACTTGGGGGTGCCCGTGCGCGGCGCGAGCGACGCCGATCTGGTCGGCCTCGCGGTCGTCGAGGGGGCGAACGTCGAGATGGTGCTCACCCTCGGGTCGCGCGTCGGCGCGGCGCTCTTCGTCGAGGGGCGCTGCGCGCCCAACCTGGATCTCGGGTCCCACCCGTTCTCGGATGGCCAGACGTACGACGAGCGTCTCGGCAACGTCGCGCGCAAGCAGATCGGCAACGAGAAGTGGAACCGGCGCATTCTTGCTTCGCTGAAGCAACTGCATCCGATTTTTAACTACAAACAAATCTACATCGGCGGGCCGAACACCGACAAAGTCGATCCCTCCGTGCTGCCCGACCACGCGCGCCTCGTCGACGCGGCGGCCTCGCTGCGCGGCGGCCTACGCCTCTTCGTCTGAGCGGGCGAGGCCGCGCGCCGACCCCGAGGCGCGAGGCCTCGTCGAGTCGGCGCGCGCTCGCGCCGTCGGCTCAGATCTCGAGCGTGCCCGTGCGCAGCAGGTAGGCGAGCTTGCGCCGCTGCTCCGCGTCGAGCACCGCGTGGATCTTCCCGAGCGCGCCCACGACCGCGTCGCGGAGCTTCTCGGCCGACTTCACGCGGGTCTCACCCGCCTCCCTCGCCTTGGCCTCGTCGAAGCCGTCCGCGGAGACCGCGTCGGCGAGCGACGCGATGGATCGGCGCTGGTCGACGGCGGCCTGCGCTCGCTCCGTCCTCAGGTCTCCGAGGATCGCGGCGAGCTTCGCCACCTGATCCTCTTCGAGCTCGAGCTTGTGAGCGAGGAACCGCAGCGGCCGACGCACCCCGAAGGGGCCTCCGCCGTCCTCGCCGAAATGATGGGACGCGTGGTGCTCGTCCCCGCCGTGGCCGTGGTGATGGCCGTGCCGCCCTGGCGGACCGAAGCCCTCGCCGAACGGGCCCGCGTGCTCGCACGCGCCGCTCGGACCGCAGCCATGCCTGTGCTTCCACCAGCCGAAAAAGCCCGGATGCATAACGTATCTCCTTCTCGCCGGGGCGTTGCGCTCCCAACGGATATGACGAGCGGGCGAGAATGCCTCGCTCGGGGACCAGTCTGCCTTCTCCGCCGCGCTTGTCAACGCGGCCGCGTCGGGTTTGTCCGACGGGCGTTCGGCACTATAGAGAGCGGGCCATGACCGACGACGATCCGACGCCGCTCGAGGAGGACGCGATCGAGGCGCCCCCGCACCGCGGCGTCGAC
>CAYYKK010000287.1:0-9954 GCA_964467935.1 uncultured Polyangiaceae bacterium | reverse complement strand
CAGCGCCGGGGCGGCGGAGGCGGCGGGGGCCGGCGCGGTCGACGGATCGGGGTCCCCCTCTCCTCGCCCCTCGCGCAGCGCGGTGATCTTGTCGGCGACGATCTCGGCCTCGGCGATCGTGAGCTCGAGATGCACGTGTAATTGTGTTCCATCTACTTGGAGTCGCACCCGGTCGAGGAGCTGGCCGAGCCCGAGCAGACGGAGGAGCGGATCGTCGGCGCGCTGCTTGCGGACCGCGTCGAACGCGGCCTCGAGCTCCTTCGCGTGCTCGGCGTCCTCGACGAGCACGACGCCGTGGATCTGCACGATCTCGGGCGTGATCTTCGCGCCGAGCGCGGCGGCGAGCACGCTCGTCAGCGCGGAAGGAGCGCGGCCTCCCGTCCGACGCACCTCGTCCGCGATCGTCGCCCGCTGTCGAGGGGACAAGACGATCGAGACCCGAGCGAGCGGGACGTCGGCGATCGCGGCGCGCAAAGCCGCGTGCGCGCTGTCGGTGCGCACCGTCGGGAGCGCGCCGTCGGCCGTGTCGACCATGGTCCGGAGGTAGTTGCCTGCGCCGACGAGGAGCGGGCCCCCGGCGCGCACCGCGATCTCGCCGGACGCCGTCGAAGCGTCACGAACGGCGCGGAACGACCCGAGCGTCGTCGTGACGGGCGTACCACCTCGGGCGCCGATGACCTTCTCGGCGCACCCGACGATCGCCGCCTGGTCCACGTCTCCCACGGCGACGAGGCCGAAGTCCGCGTCGTCCTGCGACGCAGGGACGACGAGCGCGACCTCCCTCAGCGAGTCGACGGGCTCGAAGCCGCACGTCGCGCGGACGCGACCGAGGATCCCCGCGCCCTCCTGAGAGGCGACGAGCGCGCCGAGCCTCGACGCGCGCAGCGCATCGAGATCGACGGTGAAGAGCAGCATCGGCGACGTCGGCACCGCGTCGAGCAAGTCCGCCTTCGGTGCGGGCGGCGGGAGCGGCTCGGGCTTGCGCGCGTGATGGAAGAAGATCCCCGCGGCGACCGCGGCGACGGCAGCGAGGAAGAGCACGAACGCGCGGCTCGCCCGCCGTTCTCGGGCTCGGAGCGAGACCTCGCTCTTCGGCGCGCCCGACGCCGACCCGGCCCGCTCCGCGGTCGGCGGACGCATCCCCTCCGAATTCGTCGCCCGCCCCGCCTCTTCGGAGGACGCCTCTTCGGAGGACGCCTCTTTGGAGGACGCCTCTTCCGAGGACGCCTCTTCCGAGGAGCTGACCGGAGGCGCGTCGGGATCGGCGTGGGGCTCGCGATCCGGCTCCGAGGCGCGCGCCTCGCTCACGCGCCGTCGTCCCGAGGAGGTCTTTTGTCGAACCACGCGCCGATGCGCTCGCCGATCTTGGGCACCTTGGGAGCGACGAGCACGAGCGCCACGAGGAACGCGACGAACAGGAGCTCGTTCTGGGTGGCCCCGAGAAAGGACATGCCCTTTCCTTCGCGCGGCGCGGGGGTGTTGGCAAGCGCCACGACGAGGCGCCGCGAGGTCGATCCCTTTCGGCGAAGCGTGCGCCGACGGATTCGGCTAGATTCGCGCGACCGTGTCGGAGAACGTTGCCTTGGAGCCGTCCTCGGAGGGCGAGCCGCGACACGACGTCGTCATCATCACGGACGCGTCGGTCGAGGGCGAGGAGGCGACGAGCGTCCTGCGCGCCCGCGGCTTCGTCGTCGTCGACGTGCCGCTGGGCCTGCTCGAGGCCCATTTCGCGACCGATCCGCCCCGCGTGCTCATCCTCGACGTCGACCAGCCGAAGGCGATCGAGACCTGTCGTCGACTCAGGAACACGACGGGAGGCTCGCGCATGCAGCTGCTCTGCGTCGGCGATCCCTTGAGGGCGGCCGAGCTCTTCGTCGATGGTCCGGCGTCGCGCGCGAGCCTCGAGGACGTGTTCGAGCGACCGGTCGACGTGCAGCGCCTGGCCGATCGGGTGGGCGCCCTCGCGACCCCTTCGGGCATCAGCTACTCGACGCGTGGGACGACGCCCCCGCCGATGTACGCGCCCCGCGCGAGCCTGCCGCCGCCGTCGGAGAGCCTGCCGCCGATCTCCGAGTTCCCCCGCGCCGTCGACCCGCTCGACGCGGGGCTGCTCTCGCTCGAGGACGGCGACGCGATCGGGCCCGCGGTGGTGCTGAGCCCGGACCTGGCGGAGATCCTCGCGCGCGCCGAGCGGCGGGTCGCCAACAGCGTCGATCGGCTCCCGAGCGCGCCGGGCGTCGCCGACGATCCCGACTGCCCCTTGCCGGCGGACATGTTGGCGCCCCTCGACGAGCCGCTCGATCCGCTCGAGGAGGAGCTCGGCACAGGCTCCGGGAGCGTGAGCGAAGGCACCGGCTCGGCGCAGGTCGCGGCGTGGATCGAGGGCGCCGGAAACCAGCCCGGCTCGACGGGCGCCGGAACGTCCTCGGGGACGGGGAGCTCCGTCCTCGTCGGGATCTCACCCGCCGCGATCACCACGACGGGGATCCCCGTCGGGATCTCGAGCGTCGGCGCCAGATCACCCATCCTTCCGGCTTCGATGGGGTCCTCGACCACCGCCTCCTCGAGCGCGCCCGTCGCAAGCGCGTCGTCGGGTGGGGCCGCGAGCGCGTCATCGAGTGGGGCCGGGAGCGCCTTTGGCGCCCCGGCTCTTTCGCAATCCATTTACGGTAGCATTCAAGAATCGTCTGTCACGCCGCAGGCCGGATGGCCCCAAGGGTTCCCGACCCTACCGCAGGCCCTGCCGCAGACCGCGCCGACGAGCGTGCGCGAGGGGACGGGGACCTCGACGACGAGCGCGCTCAAGCTCTCGGAGCTCGGGCAGCCCGCCCGCGCGCCGACGAGCGCTGCGCGCTTGGATCTCGCCGCGCCCGTGGAGACGGCGGCCGCGCCCGTACGCTTCCAAGAGGCGCGCGTCTTCGGCGAAGGCAGGGCGTCGATGGCGCTCGCCTTCGAGGAGCAGCTGCACGCGCGCGGCGATCGCGCCGCCGAGCGCGGCGATCGCGCCGCGGACGCCCTCCGGAAGGACACACGCAAGGAGACGACGAACGCCGAAGGCCCCATCGTCCGCCGTGACGAGCCGCGCGCGCCGATCGCGGACGTGCGTCGCGCCTCGCCGCCTCGCCCGACGACCGACACCGGGCGCGGCGCGCGCGACTCGGGGAGCGCCATGCCGGCCGTGTTCGCGGAGATGGAGGGGGGCAAGCCGCTCGCGCGCGCCGTCGCCGCTCGCTTCTCCGGATCGCTCGCGTTCAACGCGAGCGGCGGCGTGAGGCGGATCGTCCTGCAGGACGGCGACATGGTGACGGCCGGCTCGGAGATCGCCGACGAGAGCCTCGTCTCGTTCCTCGCGTCGCGCGGCGACATCGATCGGGACGCCGCGGGGAAGCTCGCCGGCAGGCTCCCGCCGTCGGGCCGACACGCCGGCGCCGCGCTCATCGCGCAGGGTTATCTCGCGCAAGACGATCTCTGGCCGGTGCTGCGCGCGCATGCCGAGTGGCTCATCGGGCGCGCGATCGTGGCGGGTCCGGGGACGGTGGAGCCCGAGGACGAGCCGCCGGGTCGCCTCCGGGCGGAGCCCGGTGTGTTCGGCGGGGCGACGGGCGCCGAGATCTTCGTCGAGATGATGCGACGCGTGGTGCCGGCGGGCTTCGCGCTCGCGCAGCTCGGCGGACCGAGCGCGGTGTTCGAGAACGGCGCGCGGCAGAACCTCCTCGGCGAGAGCGCGCTCCCGGACGCGGAGCAGGCGATCGCCAGGACGGCGTCGGGGCGCACGGTGGGTGAGCTCTGCGCGGACACGGACGGCGATCTCGCGACCGTGCTCTGGGCGCTCGTCGAGCTCGGGGTCCTCGGCGTCCTCGCCCCGGCGCGCCCATCGCGATCCGAGCGCGAGCGCGCGACCCCCGATCCGCTGGACGACGAGGCGATTCGCCAGCGCGTGCGCGCGAGGCTCGCGCTCGTGCGCGAGGGCGACTATTTCTCGCTCCTCGGCGTGCACCGCACGGCGACGAGCTACGAGGTGAAGCGCGCCTACCTCGAGCTCCGCCGGACGTTCGAGCCGAGCCGCCTCCTCACCGCGGCCACGATCGACCTCGCGGAGGACGTCGCCCTCGTCGCCGAAGTCCTCGACGAGGCGTACGAGATCCTGCGCGACGAAAACCGTCGCGAGCGCTACCGACGCGCCATCGACGCGACGCCGGGCGATTGAGCGAGGGCCGGCGCGATGTCACCCGAGCGAGAGCCGTCGCCCACGTCCCACGCGTCCGCAACGCCCGCGGACGGCGAGCGCACCACCCGCGCGGCGGCGCTCGTCGTCCTCGTCGCGGCGCTCGGCTACTTCGTCGACATCTACGACCTCATCCTCTTCAGCGTCGTGCGCAAGAAGAGCCTCCTCGCGCTCGGCGTCGTCGGCGACGACGCGCTCACCAACGAGGGCGTGACGCTCATCAACATGCAGATGACCGGCATGCTGCTCGGCGGCATCCTCTGGGGCATCCTCGGGGACAAACGCGGCCGGCTGTCGGTGCTCTTCGGCTCGATCCTGCTCTATTCGCTCGCGAACATCGCGAACGGCATGGTGCACGACGTCACGAGCTACGCGGTCCTCCGCTTCGTCGCTGGCGTGGGCCTCGCGGGTGAGCTCGGCGCGGGGGTGACCCTCGTGAGCGAGATGCTGAGCAAGGCGACGCGAGGCTACGGCACGACGATCGTCGCGGGCGTCGGGCTCTTCGGCGCGATCGTGGCGGTGCTGGTCGGCAAGGCGACGGACTGGCGGATCGCCTACTACGTCGGCGGCGGCCTCGGCTTGGGGCTCCTCGCGCTGCGCGTCGGCGTGACCGAGTCGGGCATGTTCGAGGGGATGAAGCGGCGACGAGAGAACGTGAGCCGCGGGAACTTCTTCGCGCTCTTCACGCAGAGCCGGCGCGCCGTCCGGTACGTCTGCCTCATCCTGAGCGGCGTGCCCATCTGGTACGCGGTCGGCGTCCTGCTCACGTTCTCTCCCGAGATCGGCAAGGCGATGGGCCTCGCGCCCGCACCGAACCCCGGCGACGCCGTCCTCTACGGCTACGTCGGGCTCGCCGTCGGAGACGTCGCGAGCGGCGTGATGAGCCAGCTCGTGCGCAGCCGCCGCAAGGCGGTGCTCACGTTCGTGCTCCTCTGCGCCGCGTCGGTCGGCGCGTACTTCGCGCTGGGCCGCCACGGGCTCGTCGCGTTCTACGCGAGCTGCTTCGCGCTCGGGGTGGCGACCGGGTACTGGGCCGTCTTCGTCACCATGGCGAGCGAGCAGTTCGGGACGAACCTGCGCGCGACGGTCACGACGACCGCGCCCAACTTCGTCCGTGGCGCCGTCGTGCCGCTCACGCTCGCGTTTCGCTCGCTGAAGGACGCCTACGGCGCGGAGCGCGCGGCGATCGTGGTCGGCGTCGTCACGATCGCCGTCGCGCTCGCGGCGCTCGTCCCGCTCGAAGAGACGTTCGGCAAGGACCTCGACTTCGTCGAGGACTGAGCGGCGGACGCCCGGCGCGCGCCCGACCGGGACACCGCCGCGCGAATGGTGTACGCGTCGCGCGCTCGCCCAGGAGGCATCATGCGCGTCTTCGGAAGAATCGCCGGCCCGTCGTTCCGCTCGCTCTCGTTCGCCCTGCTCGCGGCGACCACCTTCGCGTCGGCGTGCGAGGACAAGAAGCCCGTGCCGGTGACCGTCGAATCGGCGAAGCCCGCGCCGCCTCCGACGCCGGTGAGGGGGCTCGCCGAGCTCACCGCGCCACCGGACGTCGTCGTCTTCGGCGGCATCGAGGACGTCGGCAAGCTCGCCGATCCACTCTCGACGATGGCCGCCTCGGCCACGCGCGCGCCGATCCAGCTCCGCGCGCAGCTCCCGAAGATCGTTGCCGAGACGCTCGGCCTCAATTCCGCCGAGGCGATCGACTTCACGAAGCCGGTGCGCGTCGCCATCCTCGACCCCAAGAAGCACGTGCGCGGCTTCGGCGTCTTCATGCTCCACGTGAAGGACGAGAACGCGCTCGTCTCGACCACGCCGCCGACCCGCGCCCTCAACGATCAAGGCAACGCCTACGGCTGGGACATCCAGGGCGGCCGGATCTACCTCAACATGGTCGGCGACGTCGCCGTCTTCACGATGGAGCCGGGGACGTTCGGCGAGCTCCAAGGGTTCTTGAAGGAGCTCGCGGTCTCGACCGCTCCGCCCGGCGCGACGTTCGTCGCCCCGATGGGGAACGTCGTCGCGCTCTACAAGGGCGACTTCGACGGCGCCCTCGCCGCGCTCAAGGCGCAGCAGCAGAGCCTCACGGGCGCAGCCGCGCAGTCGTTCGCGAACGTCGTCCGGGTCGACGAAGGCATGTTCGCGCTCGCGAGCGAGCTCGACTCGCTGACCATGTCGCTGCGCCCGAGCGACGACGGGCTCGTCCTCTGCTACGCGCTCGCGCCTCGCGCGGGGACCCCGCTCGAGGCGACGCTGAAGAGCCTGAAGGGCAAAGCGGACAACCCGCTGCTCGCGCGCTTCCCGAAGGCGGCGGCCGCCTACTTCACTGCGTCGCTCGCGCCGGAGTCGATGCAGTCGATGCGCTCGGCGCTCGAGTGGATGCTCGGCTTGAGCTTGCCGCCCGACCAGGCGACCAAGTTCGTGGGCGCCTGGTCCGACCTCATCGCCGCGTCGACGGGAGACCTCGTCATCGGCGCCTATCGAAGGGAAAAAGGGCTGGCCGTCGCCGCGATGTCGGGCGTCTCGGACGCGGACAAGGCGAGGGCTGCCCAAGCGAAGATGCTCGCGATGTACGAGGACCCCGCGATGAAGGACGCGATGGAGAAGATGGGGGTCACCGCGACCGTGAAGCAGAAGGCGTACAAGATCGGCGACGTCGACGTGTCGGTGACGAAGTCCGAGATGAAAGCAGCCCCGCCGGGAGCGCAGGCGGCCCTCGCCGCGATGAGCCCGCTCATGGAAGCGCACTCGGCCGTGCTCAAGGACGCGGCGATCATCGCTTACGGCACCGACGCGAAGGACACGCTGAGGACGCTGGTCGATCCGAAGGCCGGCAAGGACGCGCCGGAGCTCGGGCTCGACAAGGGCGTCGGCGTCGCGCGCGCGCTGAAGAACGGCGCGCCGAACCCCTTCTTGCACGCGTACATCTCGCCGACCATGCTCGCGCAGGCGGACCCGGCGGGCGGAGCGGACGCGAGCGGCATCGTCCTCACCGCCGGAACGAAGAACGGGATCCTCGAGATCGACGTCGACGTACCGACGGCGCAGATCGGCCCCGCGGTGATGGCGCTCGGCGCGCTACGCGGCCTCGGCCGCCCCACCGACGCGACGCCGCCCGCGCCCCCGGCGCCGAAGAAGTAGCGCTCGACCGGTCTTCAGCTGCGCGCGTCGCGCGGCGATGCCCACTTCATCTCGATGACGGCCCCGTCTCGCGTCGGCGCGTAGGTGTACTCCGCGCGACGCTGGCCGGTCAGCTCGAGGATCGCGGCCGAGCTCACCGCGATGGAGCGGATGAACCGATCCTCCATGTGCGGCCACTCCGTCACGCGCAGCTCCGCTCGGCCCGGCCCGAGGAGCGTCGCCGTCATCTTCCCCCAGTTGCGGCTCTTCTCGTACATGAGCGAGGCACGCGTGAGCAGCGCCTCGGGCGTCGTGAAGCGGAGCAGGACCTTCCACACGCCGCGGTACGTCGTGACGACCGAGCGCTTCACCACCTCGTCGTAGACCGCGTCGGGATCCTTCTTGGCTTCGTGCGCCGCGGCCTCGACCAGCGCGAAGCTCGTCGCCATTCGAACCCACGAGATCGGCAGCGCGGCGAGGATCTCCTCGCGCTGATCGGGGCGCAGCGTCGCGAGCCCGCGCGCGTAGGCGTCGTCGCCGACGACGTGCCGGAGCGCCGTCCACAAGTTGAGGAGCACGGCGCCCGATGACCGAGGCTCGTCTGCGAGGTCCCCCTTCACGCGTCCCTCGCGAGTCTCGCACCGAACGGCGCGCGACGCACGAGGCGCCGACGCCGGGCGGCCTCAGCTCGCGGACGCGCCCTTGGGCACGCAGTCGACCACGACCTTGCCGTCCTCCGCGCCGACGAGGGCGACGCCGCCGGCGGCGAGCTCGCCGCGCAGGCCGAGCTCGGCGAGCGGCGCCTCCACGAGGCGCGCGATCGTTCGCCGCATCGGGCGCGCGCCGAGCTCCGGATCGAACCCACCGGCGTCGCAGAGCGCGTCGACGGCTGCGTCCTCGATCTCGAGCACGACCCCGCGGTCGAAGAGGGTCTCGCGCAGCTGGGTGAGCATGCCCTTCGCGATGGTCGCGACCTCGTCGCGCGTGAGCGGCGCGAAGAAGAGCACCTCGTCGAGGCGGTTGTAGAGCTCGGGCGGCAGCGCCTTCTTCGCCGCGCGCTGCGCGAGGAGCTCGAGATCCGCGAGCGCGACGCTCGACGTCTGCGCGAAGCCGACGCCGCGCTGGCTCCTGGCGTGCTCGACCTCGCGCGCGCCCAAGTTCGAAGTGAGCACGATGAGCGAGTTGGTGAAGTCGACGCGGCGGCCGCGACCATCGGTGAGGTGCCCTTCGTCGAACACCTGCAAGAACGCCTCGAGCACGTCGCGATGCGCCTTCTCGATCTCGTCGAGGAGGACGACTTGGTAAGGACGCCGACGCAGCGCCTCGGTGAGCTGACCGCCGGCCTCGAAGCCCACGTAGCCGGGCGGCGCGCCGATGAGGCGCGCGACCGAGTGAGGCTCCGCGTACTCGGAGAGGTCGATGCGCGTCATCGCCGCATCGGAGCCGAAGAGCGCCTCCGCGAGGGCCTTCGCCGTCTCGGTCTTTCCGACACCGGTGGGCCCGAGCAGGAGGAACGAGCCGATCGGTCGTCTCCCGCGGAGCCCAGCCGCGTTGCGCCGAACGTGGGTCGCGATCCGCGCGATCGCCTCCTGGTGACCGACGACGCGCGCGCCGAGCTCCGTCTCGAGGGCGAGCATCCGCTCGCGATCCGTGGCGAGCAACCGCTCACGCGGCACGTCCGCGAGCTCCGCGATGACGTTCGCGAGCTCTTCGACGCCGACCGCGACCTCGTCGAGCTCGAGGCCGAGCGAGAAGCCTTCTTTGCGAGGACCGGCGCGCCTCCGCGCTCGGGCGCCCGCGAGGTCGAGCGCGCTCACGGCCTTGTCGGGCAGCGCGCGCCCCGGCACGTAGCGGATGGTCCAGCTCACGGCCGCGGCGATCGCGGCGTCGGCGTACGTGAGCCCGTGGTGCTCTTCGAGAGCGTACGCGGCGCTGCGCACCATGAGGAAGGCGTCCTCTTCGGCGGGCTCCTCGACCTCGATGGCCGTGAACCTGCGGAGCAGCGCCGGTTCGCCCTCGACGGCCTTCTTGAAGCCCTCGACGCTCGTCGCGCCGACCAGCGGCAGATCGCCCTCCGCGAGCGCGGCCTTGATCTCCGCCATCACCTCGTCGCCCAGCGCGAAGAGCTCGTGGATCTCGTCGACGAACACGACGAGCGATCCCTCGGACGCGCGCACCTCCTCGCGGATCGTCGCGACGCGCTCCGCGAGCGCCCCGCGCGCTCCGGTGCCTTGCACGAGCGCCGAGACACCGAGCTCGATCAAGCGGCGCCGGTCTCCGGTCTCGACGAGCTTCTGCGCGACGCCGCGCGCGACGCTCGTCTTGCCGGAGCCCACCGGGCCGACGAGGCAAGGGCTGTTGCCGCTCCTCTTGCCGAGCACGTCGAGCACGCGCTCGATCTCGGCGTCGCGCCCGACGACGGGAGCGAGCTCTCCGGCGAGCGCGAGGGCGGAGAGATCCTTGCCCACCGCGGCGAGCGTGGGGCAGCCGGCGAGCGCGGGCGGCTCGACCTTCTTCGGCCCGGCGGGGCCGCGCTTCGGGGCGTGCTTCTTCACCACCGAACGACGGTGCTCCCCGAGCGGGAACGCGTGCTTCGAGCGGTGCGGCGACAC
>CAYYKK010000286.1:0-9962 GCA_964467935.1 uncultured Polyangiaceae bacterium | reverse complement strand
TGAGCGTGAGCTCGTCCTCGGCGTCGAGGCCGAAGCGCCAGCGGATGATGCGCGACTCGATCGGCGTGAGCGTCGTGAGGAGACGCCGGACCTCGCTGCTCCAGTTGCGATTGGCGAGGTGATCGAACGGCGAGAGCGCATCTTCCTCCTGGAGGAAGTCGATGAACTTGCGGCCGTCCTCGTCGCCGACGGGTCGGTCGAGCGAGAAGGGCGTCTCGGCGTAGAAGTCCTTCACCTTGTCGAGCTTCTCGACCGGGACGCCGGTCTCCTTCTCCAGCTCTTCCAGCGTGGGCTCGTGGCCGGTGCGGGCGATGATCGCCTGCGTAGCACGTGCAACGCGGTTGTAGGTGTCGAGCATGTGGACCGGGATCCGGACCGCGCGCCCCTTGTCGGCCAACGCGCGGCTGATGGCGTGACGAATCCACCAGGAGGCGTAGGTCGAGAAGCGGTAGCCGCGGCGGTGGTCGAACCGCTCGACGGCCTTCATGAGCCCGATGTTGCCCTCTTGGATGAGGTCGATCAGCGGGAGCCGGCCGCGGTTGTACCGGCGAGCGATCGACACGACGAGGCGCAGGTTGGCCTTCACGAAGCGGTTCTTCACCGCCAGCTGGACCGCGTGGGTCGCCTCGACCAGGTCGAGGTACTTGCGGTACGCCGGCGTCATCGCGAGCGACGGGCGCGCGGGGCGCTCGTCGAGATCGGCGCCGTCGTGCTCGAAGTCGGGCTCGCTGACCAGCTCTTGCGCGATGCTCATCGCCCGCGCCATCCAGATGCGGTCCGAGTCGGGCAGGCGCACCGTGACGGCGAGCTCCCGCGCGAGCTTGTTCCACTGCTTCTCTTGCTCGTGCGTGAGCTTCTGGCCCTTCTGCTTCTTGGCGGCGCGCGCCAGGCCGAGGAGCGTCTCGACCTGAGGAGCCTCGACCTCTTCGGGACCTGCTTTGGTGACGTCGACGAGGAGGGCCTCGAGGACGTGCTCGGCGGCGGGCAAGTGGGACAGAAGCGCGACCCAATGCGCGACCTCGGTCTCCTCGACCTCTCGCGCGGTCGCGATCTCGGCGTCCTGATCCATCACCGCGTGGAGCGCCATCTCGCGGAAGTACCGCGCGAGCATCGAGTCACCGCCGCCCTCCTCCATGTCGCGGAAGGCGCGCGCGTCCTCGTTGATGTTGGCGAGCGGCTCGTCGACGGACTCGGCGAGATCGGCCGCGGGGGCGGCCTCCGTCGTCTCGGTACGCGCCGGGCGGATCGCGGTCTGCTCGAGCGCGTCGTCCTCGAGGAGGGCGAACGGGTCCATCTCGGGAGACGCCTCGGCGTCGGCACCCTCGACGGCGCCGGTCTCGACCGAGGCGGGCGCCGCGGGGACGGCGGCGGGCGCCGCGCTGAGCTTGCGGGCCGCGTTGCCGACGACCGCGCTCGTCGCCTTGACGACGGCGGCCTTCAACGGCGCCTTCGCGAGGTCGGACTTCACGACGGCGCTCCGCAGGGCAGCGCTCCGTACGGCAGGGCTCCTGACGGCAGGGCTCCTGACGGCAGGGCCGACCGCTGGCCGCGCGTCGGCGGGCGCCGGCCGCGGAACGGCGGCGACGACGCTGTGAGCAGCGCGGGTCTCGGGGGTGCGGGTCTTGGTCGGCCTGGGCATGGCTACCTCTACGTGGCTGGGTGGGCTCGAGATCGGACGTTCAAGCGGCAGAAAAGATGTATCGGCGTCGACGGATCGCGACGCCTCGTGCGAGCTGCTGGACGACTGGCTTCGTGAAACGCTCTCGTGAGGCGCGCTGCCGCGAGGAGCACTGCTGCGAGGAGCACTGCTGCGAGAAGCACTGCTGCGAGAAGCACTGCTGCGAGACACGCTGCTGCGAGACACGCTGCTGCGAGACACGCTGCTGCGAGGCACGGCCACGGAACGGGCCGTGACGGTGACGGCTCCGCGCCTGACAGGACGAGCCGCTCCACGCGAGGCTTGGCTCGAGCCTCGAGACGAGCGCTTCGACTGGCTGGACTCGCTTCGCATGGGTGGGGTTCTCTCCATCGTCCTGACGACGGCGCGGTTGCGTTCTCGGAGAAGCGACCGCTTCGTCGGTGAAGCGGTTGCGTGGGTGCAGGATTCGGGTCACATGTTCGTTCGACAGTCAGATCCTCGGTCGGTTCAGCTTCCTTCGTTGCAGGTCCGCAAACACGACCTTGCAGATGGGAACGGCCTTCTCGGGGAACCCTTGCAGCCTTCGTCATGAAACAGACGAGATGGCGGAAGGATTCCTGACGCCCTTTCGGCCTTGTTTGTACGGAGTTGCGCACCTTTCGTTGCGCGACAGACAGCGAAAACCGTGCTCGCGTCGACGGCGTCGAGGGCGCGCTCACTACGACGTCGCGCAGAATTGGTGCAACAACGATGCCTTCTGCCGAACGTCTCGCGTGACCACCGAGCCGCGCCGGCTCATCGATGCGCCGACGAGAAGTGACTTCATCGGCGGTGCTTGGGACAGTTTTTCCTCACGATCGTTGGATGCCGGCTCGTCCATCGGCGACGGGGCGCGTTGCGTGACCGTCGAGCACCTTCCTTCGCTCGCACGCGGCGAACCCTTCACCATGGGTTGGGCCCCGGAGATGCTTCGTCAAGCAGCGGTGGAGGCGGCAACCCGAGATGCGCCCCATGACACGCGCGTCAGAGCTGGCACTTCGATGCGCAGTCACGCGGCGAACGTGGCTCTGCGAAGAAGTGCAAACGTGATGCGAAGAACGCGCGACGCCGGCCGGCGCGACGCCGAAGGCAGCCGACCTCAGAACTGATCGAGGAAGCGAGGATCGTTCTCGAACAGCACGCGGATGTTCGGGATCCCGTAGCGCAGCATCGCGATGCGCTCGATGCCCATGCCGAACGCGAAGCCCGTCGTCTTCTCCGGATCGAGGCCGCAGTGGCGGAAGACGTCGGGGTGCACCATGCCGCAGCCGCCGATCTCGAGCCAGCCGGTCGCCTTGCAGACGCGACAGCGCGCGCGCGAGCCGTCGTCCGCGCGACAGAAGACGCACCCGACGTCGACCTCGGCGCCCGGCTCGACGAACGGGAAGTAGCTCGGACGGAAGCGCGTCGGCGTGCCGGGGCCGTAGAGCCGCTCGGCGAACGCGGTGAGGACACCGCGCAGGTTCGCGAGGCTGACGCGCTCGTCGATCAGGAAGCCCTCGATCTGGTGGAACATCGGCGAGTGGGTGAGATCGTCGTCGCGCCGGTACACGGCGCCGGCGCTGACGACGGCGAGCGGCGCCGTGTGGGTCGACATCTCTCGGACCTGCACGTTGCTCGTGTGCGTGCGGAGCAGGATCTCGGGGCCGAACCAGAACGAGTCCTGCATGTCCGTCGCCGGGTGGTCGGGCGGGAACGCGAGCTTCGTGAAGTTGTTGCTCTCGAGCTCGACCTCCGGCCCCGTCGCGACGGCGAAGCCGAGCTCACGGAAGATCGCGAGCAGCTCGTCGCGGACCTGCATCACCGGGTGCGCGTGACCGCGCCCGAGCGAGAGACGACCGGGCAGCGACAGATCGAACGGGCGAGCGTTGAGCTCGGCGTCGAGGGCGGCGCGCTCGAGCTCGCGCAGGCGCGCCTGGAAGCGGGCCTCGACCTCGTTCTTGAGGCCGTTCACGATCTGCCCGAACTTGGGTCGCGCCGCGTCGGGGAGCGTCTTCATCGCTGCCATCACGGTCGAGAGCTCCCCCTTCTTGCCGAGGAGCTTCGCCTGCTCGGTGCGGAGCTCGAGCTCGGTCGTGGCGCCCGCGAACGCGCGCGCGGCTCGATCGAGGATCGTCAGGAGCTCGCTGACGCGGGCGTCGGCTCCGGCTTGGCGGGAGACGTCGGCGAGCCACGCGAGGAGCGCGGCGGACTCGGGAGCGGCGGTGGGCGCGGAGTCAGTCATGGCGGATCGAACGCTCTCCTACAACGAAACGGACAAAACGCCCATGGCTCCCTCGGGAGGGAGCCATGGGGCAGGGCCTGTGCCGGAGCTCGGTGCCAGCCTCGATGCTAGAGCTCGGTGCCGGAGCTCGTGACCGAGCTCGCGCGGCTCAGGCGACCTTGGCGCCAGCGAGCTTCGCGATCGAGGCGAACGCCGGCGCGTCGTGGATGGCGAGCTCGCTGAGGATCTTGCGATCGAGCGAGACGTTCGCCTTCTTCAGCCCGGAGATGAGGCGCGAGTAGCTCAGGCCGACGGTGCGAGCCGCGGCGTTGATGCGCGCGATCCACAGGCGTCGGAAGTCGCGCTTCTTCAAGCGGCGGCTGATGTAGCCGTACTCCCAGGCGTGACGGAGAACCTCGACCGCTTGGCGGTAGCGGTTCTTGCGGCCGAGGAAGTAGCCCTCGGTCTGGTTGAGGACGCGGTTGCGTCGGCGACGGGCCTTGAAACCTCGTTTTGCGCGGGGCATGGGTGACCTTCTTTCCTCAACCCGGGATCAGCCGTAGGGGAGCAGGAGCTTGACGCGCTTCTCCATGGTCGAGTCGACCATGTCGTTCTTGCGGAGCCGGCGGCAGCGCTTGCGGCTCTTCTCCTGCATGTTGTGGTTGAGGCCGCCCTTCGAGCGGCGGATGCGCCCGGAGCCAGTCACCTTGAAGCGCTTGGCAGCGGCGCGGTTGGTCTTCATCTTCGGCATGACGATGCCCTCTAGCTAGGTACGCTCTCCTCGAAGGCCACGCGGCCGAACCACCGGCGCGTCGTTCGAAGCCCAGGAGAAGCGGGGGGCGCGAGTTATGCTGAGAGCCGCGCGGAATGTCAAGCCGTGTGGGCGAGCTCTTCGCGCAGCGCGGCGCCGAGGCGCTGCACGTCCGGCCAGCGGACGTAGGCGGGGGTCGAGATGCGCACGAGGCGCGTCCGGCGGTCGCCCTCGCCCCAAGTGAAGACCGGGGCCTCGATTCGGTGGCGACGGGCGAGCGCTTCCTGCAGCGGATCGGCGTCGAGCGCCGACCGCGGGCTCGCGGCGCCCACAGGCACGCGGACCGACGCGATCGCGCCGATCATGTCCTCGGGAGCGCACGGAGCGCCCCCCGCGACCTCGACGAGCGCGGCGCGCGCGCGGCGGGCGAGCAGGCTGTTTCTCTGCATGAGCGCCCGATGTCCCCCTTTCGTGAGGGCCTCGAGGAAGCGGAGCGACGCAGCCAGGCAGAGGTAGGGGGTCGGGTCCTCGGTGCCGACCCAGTCGAACTCGAGCCGGAAGCGTGAGCGGCCGGGGCGCTCGGCGTTGGCGCCGTGGCTGATGACAAGGGGTCGGACGAGGGGCTGCTTGTCCCTCCGGACGTGGAGGAAAGCGCACCCCTTCGGCGCGCAGAGCCATTTGTGGCAGTTGCCCGTGTAGTACGCCGCGCCGAGGGCGCCGACGTCGAGGGGGACCATGCCGGGCGCGTGCGCGCCGTCGACGAGCACGTCGACGCCCCGCTCGGCGAGCGCGCGTACGATCCGATCGATCGGGAAGACGAGCGCCGTCGGGCTCGTGACGTGATCGACGAGCGCGAGCTTCGTGCGCGGGGTCACCGCCGAGAGGATCGCATGGGTCACCGCGTCCGCCGAGCCGAGCGGGAACGGGACGTGTGCGACGACGACGGTGGCGCCGGAGCGCGCCGCGACGAAGTCGAGCGCGTTGCGACAGGCGTTGTAGGCGTGATCGGTCACCAAGAGCTCGTCGCCGGCGGACCACGCGAGCGAGCGGAGCACCGCGTTGACCGCGGTCGACGCGTTGGTGACGAAGGCGAGATCGTCCGGATCGGCCCCGACGAAGGTACCCAGTGAAGCACGCGCCGCGTCGAGGAGCGGCTCGAGGTCGCGAACGAAGAACTGCATCGCGTTGCGCTCGAGACGCGCGCGCAGCTCGGTCTGCTCGTCGAGGACGGCGCGAGGGCACGCGCCGAACGAGCCGTGGTTGAGGTGCGTGACGTCGGGATCGAGGCCCCAGTGATGGCGGAGATCCTCCGCCTCGTCGCCAGCGAGCATGCGCCACTCTACCAGCGCGAACGGCGTGAAAGCGCGCCCCTTCCGCCCCTCGCCACGTCGGGCGCGAACCGAGCTGACGGGACGGCGCGCCGGTGGTAGCTACGGCCCGAAATGCCGCGCCGCGACGACCTCAGGAAGATCCTCCTCATCGGCTCCGGCCCGATCGTGATCGGCCAGGCGTGCGAGTTCGACTACTCGGGAGCGCAGGGCGCCAAGGCGCTCCGCGCCGAGGGCTACGAGGTGGTCCTCGTCAACTCGAACCCCGCGACCATCATGACCGATCCCGAGCTCGCGGATCGGACCTACGTCGAGCCCCTCGAGAAGGCGACGCTCAAGGCCATCCTCGAGCGAGAGAGACCCGACGCGATCCTCCCGACGCTGGGCGGTCAGACCGCGCTGAACCTCGCGCTCGCGCTCTACGACGACGGCACGCTGACGGCGCTCGGCATCGAGCTGCTCGGGGCGAGCCCGGTCGCGATCCGGAAGGCCGAAGATCGGAAGCTCTTCAAGCTCGCGATGGAGAAGATCGGGCTCGCGTGCGCGCGCTCGGGCTACGCGAGGAGCTTCGAAGAGGCCGTCGAGATCGTCGAGAAGGGCACCCCGGAGACGCGGGGGCCGACGGGCTACCCCGTCATCGTGCGCCCGAGCTTCACGCTCGGCGGCACGGGCGGCGGCATCGCCTACGATCGCGAGGATCTCCGGCAGAAGCTCGCGTGGGCGCTCGATCAGTCGAAGGCCCCCGAGGTCCTCATCGAAGAGAGCATCCTCGGGTGGAAGGAGTACGAGCTCGAGGTCATCCGCGATCGCGCCGACAACTTCATCGTCGTCTGCACGATCGAGAACCTCGACCCGATGGGCGTGCACACCGGCGACTCGATCACGGTCGCGCCGGCGATGACGCTGACCGACCGAGAGTACCAGCGGCTCCGCGACGCGGCGCGCGCGGTCATGACGGAGATCGGCGTGGAGACCGGCGGCTCGAACGTGCAGTTCGCGGTGAACCCGAAAGACGGTCGCGTCGTCGTGATCGAGATGAACCCGCGCGTCTCGCGATCGAGCGCGCTCGCGTCGAAGGCCACGGGCTATCCGATCGCGAAGATCGCGACGAAGCTCGCGGTGGGCTACCGCCTCGACGAGCTGAAGAACGACATCACCGGGACGAGCGCCGCGTTCGAGCCCACGATCGACTACGTCGTCGTCAAGTGGCCGCGCTTCGCGTTCGAGAAGTTCCCGGGCGCCGATCGCAGGCTCGGCACGCAGATGAAGAGCGTCGGCGAGGCGATGGCCATCGGGCGCACGTTCATCGAGGCGCTCGAGAAGGCCGCGCGCTCGCTCGAGACCGGGCGCGACGGGCTCGGCTCGCTCATCGGCGTCGCCGACTACCGCGCGCTCTCGGAGGACCCCAACACCCACCGCGACCTGGTCATGGACGCGCCCGACGATCCCGCGTCCCCGAGCGAGAACCAGCTCGAGGGCAAGGCGCTCGCCGACGCGCTCCTCGCGCTGTCGGCCATCCCGAGCGCGGACCGGCTCTTCTACGTCGCGGACGCGCTGCGTGTCGGCGTCTCGAGCCGCGAGGTGATCGACAAGACGTGGATCGATCCGTGGTTCATCGCGCAGATCGAGCGCATCATCGCGGTCGAGCGGACCGTCGACGCGGGCGTCCTCGCGGATCCGACGAGGCTTCGGGCGCTGAAGCGGTTCGGGCTCGGAGATCGTCGCATCGCGCGGCTCGCGGGAACGGACGAGGACGCGGTCCGCAAGGCCAGGCTCGGGTTCGGGATCCGCGCGGTGTTCGCGCGGGTCGACACGTGCGCCGCGGAGTTCCCGGCGCGCACGCCGTACCTCTACTCGACCTACGAGGAGTCGAGCGAGGCGGAGCCCTCGGATCGCCGCAAGGTGATCATCCTCGGCGGCGGCCCGAACCGCATCGGGCAGGGCATCGAGTTCGACTACTGCTGCGTGCACGCGGCGATGGCTCTCCGAGAGGAGGGCATCGAGACCATCATGGTCAACTGCAACCCGGAGACCGTCTCGACCGACTACGACACCTCCGATCGGCTCTACTTCGAGCCGCTGACGCTGGAGGACGTGCTGTCGATCGTCGACGAGGAGCGAACGAAGGGCGAGCTGCTCGGCGTCATCGTGCAGTACGGCGGCCAGACGCCGCTCAAGCTCGCGCAAGGCCTCGCGAGGAGCGGCGTCCCGATCCTGGGGACCAGCGCGGACGCGATCGATCGCGCCGAGGATCGCGGCCGGTTCGAGGAGCTCTTGCAGAAGCTGGGGCAGAAGCGACCGCGGGGCGCCATCGCGAGGGGCATCGACGACGCGTTCCGAGCGGCGCAGGAGATCGGCTACCCGGTGGTCGTCCGCCCGTCGTACGTGCTCGGCGGACGGGCGATGATGATCTGCCACGAGGAGGCCGATCTGAAGGCGTACGTGCACCTCGCCGTCGAAGCGGCGCGCGAGGCCGGGACGCAGAACATCCTCGTGGACGAGTTCCTGCGCGACGCGATCGAGGTCGACGTCGACGCCGTGGGCGACGGGGACGAGATGATCATCGGCGGCGTCATGCAGCACATCGAGGAGGCCGGCATCCACTCCGGCGACTCGGCGAGCGTCATCCCGCCGCACTCGCTCCCGCGCGACGTCGTCGCGTCGATCGAGGAGCAGACGAGGCAGCTCGGGCTCGAGATCGGCGTGGTCGGCCTCATGAACGTGCAGTTCGCAGTCAAGAACGGCGTGCCGTTCGTCATCGAGGTGAACCCGCGCGCGTCGCGCACGGTGCCCTTCGTCTCGAAGGCCACGGGGCGACCGCTCGCGAAGATCGCGGTGCGCGCGATGCTCGGGAGGAAGCTGAGGGCGCAGGGCGAGCGCGACGTGAAGCGCACCGACCACGTCTCGGTGAAGGAGTCGGTCTTCCCGTTCGCCAAGTTCCCTGGCGTCGACACGCAGCTCGGACCGGAGATGCGCTCGACGGGCGAGGTGATGGGCATCGCCGGCTCGCTCGCCGTCGCCTTCGGCAAGGCGCAGATCGGCGCGGGGACGATCCTGCCGACGCGGGGCTCGGCCTTCATCTCGGTCAAGGAGGGCGACAAGCAGTCCGCGTGCGTCGTCGCGCGCCACCTCGTGAACCTCGGGTTCGACGTGATGGCGACGGGCGGCACGGCGGAGTGGCTCGAGCGCGCGCAGATCCCGGCCCGCATCGTGAACAAGGTCCGAGAGGGATCGCCGCACATCGTCGACTTCATCCGCGAGGGGAAGATCGCGCTCGTGGTGAACACGACCGTGGGCGCGAAGTCGATCCGCGACAGCTATTCGATCCGACGCCAAGCGCTGCTCTCGAACGTGCCCGTGTTCACGACGGTCGCGGCGGCGCTCGCGGCGGTGGACGCGATCGAGGCGCTCGCCGGCAAGACCCCCGAGGTGCGCTGCCTCCAAGAGTGGCAGTACTAGGGGCGACGCCCCGGGGGTCGCGAGGAGGCGGGGCGTGGAGGCGCCCGGCGAGCTCGGCCGCGCGAGCTCGACCAGAGCGAGCTCAGGGAGCCAGGACGAGGCGCTGAGCGAGCGCGTTGTCGGCGGCCTCGCAGAACGACCGGAAGGCCGCATACTCGCTCGGCGAGATGCGCGACTTCTCGAGGGCGATCGAGCTCTTCACGACGACCTTCCCAGGCTGCGCCTCGGCGACGAGCTCGACCTTGCCGAAGGGCGTGTCGATCTTCACCGGATCAGGGAGCCGCTCGACCTTCATCCCCGGCGGGAGCTTGATCGTGCGCTCGTCGGTCGAGCGGGTCAGCGCGCCGACGAGGAGGTCGAGCTTGCGGCTCGACAGCGAGGCGAGGGTCTTCGTCAGATCGAGCGAGGTGGCGACGGGGACGCTCAGGCGATCTCCTTCGCGTCGGCCGTAAGCCGTCGCGCGGCCCTTGGCGGCGAGCGAGATCGGCTTCTCGACGTCGTCCGCGTCGCGCACGACGAGCGCCGAGTCCCCGCGCGCGAGCT
>CAYYKK010000285.1:0-9968 GCA_964467935.1 uncultured Polyangiaceae bacterium | reverse complement strand
CGGTCTTCATGCTGACTTGCGCCTTTCCCTGAGGCCAAAGAAGGCGGGGCCTGACCAGCGGGTGCCGGTGATGGTGCGGGCAACCTGGCTCAAGGAACGCCAGTTGCGCCCGTTCCAACAGATCGTCCCGTCATGGGCGATGGTTACGGTGTGAAGCGTGCCTTCCCATTCGCGCACCAGACGCTGGCGTGGCTGGGAGGCATCCTTGCCGCAGATCGCATGTTCCATGCGCTGGAGATGCTGTTCGCTGCGGCGCGAAAGGCGGCCATAGACTGTGGCCTGCATCTCGAAGGCGAGTGCCATACGCATCAGTGCCGCGCTGACTTGGGGGGCAGGCTTGCCTGTAAGAGTGGTCCAGCGCTGGCGCAGCTGGGCTCGCTCCATTCCGGGCAAGGCGGCAAGCCCGGTATCGAGATCGAAGAGTTCCATGAGAGTTCGTGTTCGTCCCTGAGATATCGGGGCGGCCTTGTGCCGCTCCGACGACCCCAGGCTCCGGTGCATAGAGCCGCCGGAGCGTGTGCGGGAGGCTCCCGCGTTGCGAATCACGTGGGGACACACATGGCAAATGACAGCGGGAAGTCGACTGGTTTGTGCAGACCCCAATGACATTTTTTGGAAGATCGATCGGGAGTGGCGCACGCGCCCTGTACTATGACGCCTCACATATGCCCTGCGCGTGCTATTTGAGACACAGGACAAAGGAAATTGCGACCTGATACAGGCAGTTAGCTTGCAAGATGCCTCAAAGCACGGTGGACCGGAGGCACAAGAAGACACGGCGCTGCGAGCCTGCCGAACACGAGGATAATGACCCCATGCGCACGAGCCTTACCCACCCCTTGCACATCGCCGAACTCATGGCAGGGCCTGGGCTGGGCAAGATCGGGATCACCTTTTGTCCGGGCAAGCAGCAGCCCTCGGCTGCAACCGGCAGCTGGGCCCGTGATCTGGCAATGGACCTTGATGCCGTGGCGGCCTGGAATGCAGCGGCGGTTGTGACCCTGGTGGAAGAGCATGAGCTGGAGAGCCTTGGCGTGGCAGGGCTCGGCAAGGCGGTACAGGACCGGCACATGGGCTGGTATCATCTGCCGGTCCCGGATGTGAGTGTTCCGGGCGCAACCTTTGAGCAGGCCTGGGAGCAGGCAGGAGAGGAGCTGCGCGCCTGCCTTCGTGCTGGCTTTAATGTGCTGGTGCATTGCAAGGGCGGATTGGGCCGGGCAGGGACCATTGCCAGCCGCCTCGCCATCGAGCTTGGCATGCCGGTGGAGGAAGCCATCGCAGCAGTGCGCAAGGTACGGCCCGGCGCGATCGAGACGGCAGGCCAGCTGGCTTATGTCCGGCAGTGGGCTACCCTCAGCGAACGCATGCCTAATCGCTCGACTGTAGCTTGCGAAGACCGCGCGCTTGGCGCCCTGCTTGGCCTTGCCGTGGGCGATGCCATCGGCACCACGCTCGAGTTTGCAGTCCGTGACAGCCAGCCACGGCGGACCGGCATGACAGGGGGCGGCCCATTTGGACTCACCGCAGGGCAATGGACCGATGACACGGCTATGGCGCTGGCACTTGCTGACAGTCTGATCGCTGACCCTGGGCTCGATGATCATGACCTGATGACCCGGTTTCTCGCCTGGTATGAGAAGGGAGACTATTCCTGCACCGGGCGCTGCTTTGATATCGGCGTGACTACCCGTCTGGCGCTTCTGCGTTTCCAGGAGACCGGCAATCCGGAATCCGGTTCACGCGATCCGCGCAGTGCGGGCAATGGCAGCCTGATGCGGCTCGCTCCTGTAGCCATCAGTAATTGGCGGGATCAGGCGAGCAGGCATCGCATAGCCACGGTGCAGAGCCGCACTACGCATGGGGCGGCAGAAGCGATCGATGCCTGCCGGGCTTATGCCGATCTGCTCGCCGAAGCGATTGCAGGCCAGCCACGGCATGTTGTTCTGGCTCCGCGTGAGGACATCACTTTCAGCGGTGCAATCCATGCGATCATGGCGGGCTCGTGGCGCCATCGCCATCGTGATACGATTGCCTCATCTGGTTATGTTGCCCACTCGCTGGAAGCTGCGCTGTGGTGCACCGCACGTACCGGCACTTTTGCCGATGCGGTGCTGCTCGCCGCCAATCTCGGTGATGATGCCGATACCACCGCTGCCATTACCGGCCAGCTGGCAGGAGCACTCTATGGGATGGCTGGTATTCCAGCCCCATGGCTTGAGCAGCTTGCCTGGCGGGAGCGGATCGAAGAGCAGGCGCGGCAGCTGTTCGCCGCAAGCCTTACCTAGGGCGCGGGACCTGCCTGCCCCATCATATGCCGGGCACAAAGCGTGGCGGGGGGCTTGCTCATCACAGGTCGTGACATGCGCGCGCGGCGCGGAAGCCATATCGCATGCCGATGGCGCGGCATGAGCGTCCCAATCATGCCAGCTCCTGGTGTGGGTGACTGGCGCCCCGGGCACGGCATCAAGATTGACGTTTGGCGGATTTATACAGCCCGGAAAAACGGGCACCGGGCGCAATTGTCCCACGCATTGCATCGTGCCCGAATACAAAGACTTGCCTTTCCGGACGATACCAGCAATTTGACCCTGCCTTCGGTGAAAGCCCGAAGGTGGGGCGTGGAAACCCCAATCAACGATGCTCGGTCGATATTCTCGGCCGGGTGGCATACGCGCATGTCCAGCCCGTGAGGGTAAAGGCGTATGCGCCTGCTCGTTGATCAGGTTTCCAACATCCGGCTTTGGCCGTCGCCCCGAGAGGACATAGGCGCGACGTGGAAAAGCCGTTCAGCATTTCCGCCCGCGCCCTGGATCACAAGGGGGCCAGACGAGTGCAACTATCCCAAGCAATGGAGAAGCAGGCGGCAGCTGGAGCCTTGGGCTTTGGCGTGCCGATTGTGCCGCAATGCGCCTTTCAGGATGCATTCCCCTTGGAACCGTCCTCATCACCACATCACTTTTTGAGGCATTGAAGGGGGTTCTCAATGGCTGAATGCTATCTGTGCGGATGCCACATCGAACGCGGCGAGGGGTTTCGCCGTAATGTCCAGACCGGGACATCAACCCGGGTCTATTTCTCCCGGCGGAGCGGCAGCTCGTATGGCGTCAACTATGGAACGCGCACGGTGTGCTGGACTTGCGCGGCGATTATGGATCGTATGGCAGAAGGTGCCTGGCTGCGTGGCCTGATATACACCGGGGCCTCTGTCCTGTCCGTCTGGACCGGATGGAACATGCTTGTGAATGGCGATGGTTCAGGGCTGGCAAGAGCTTCGGGCATCGTCTGCCTGCTGTGCATTCCGGTGCTGGCGCTCCATTATATCGTAGACGAGGTCCGCAAGAATCTCGTGGCAAAACGGCTCCATGCCGATGTGCAGGTCGCAGAACATAAGGCCGAGTTTGCCGCATGGAGCATTCGCCATCCAAACGAGCCGGTCAGCGAATGGCTGGATCGCATCACACCCTATTATCCCGGCAGACTTGACCGCGAAGAGTGGGAGCAGGTGGCCAGGGTCCATCCGCCGCGCATCGGGGAAACCTCTGAGAGCTGGATCCGCAGCTGGCCGGATTGGGGGACAATTTGGGACTGCCGGAACGACGATTGAGGGCGGCCCGGCGAGAGGGGTTGGCCTTGGGGAGGGTTGATCGGCCCCACCGAGTGGTCCAGCTTGCCTGCCACCCCCGGAGTGAGGCACTCGCACGCGGGCTCTATGCCGCCAGTATCGGTGACGCGTCCGAGATATCGGAGCAGGCATCGGTATCAGGATCAGCACCTGTCCCAGCACCCTGAACGTCTCAGGTTCGTCCGGCAAAACCTGACGGCATAAGGACCACGCGCGCTGAAAGCTTGACACGGCTGTGGTCGTGACGGCGCACCCGCAGGCGTAAAAATGCTTGCGCGCGGCAGGTCGTGACGCGTGCCAAGCCGTGCCCACAAAGCGTGCAGAACATCATTTTTGCATGGCAGCGGCAAGGTCGTGACAACACGATTCGAGGAACCACAATAACCGAAAGGTTCCTTCTTCGATGAACGATCTCATAGTCCTTCCCCAAGCCGCTCCGCCCGCAATCCGCGGACTTGTCGCAGATACCTGGCAGGAGCTTCTTGCCGAGCTTCTGGCAGAATGCGTACCGCAGGATTTCTTCGAGCGCACATGGCTGCGCGATATTGCCATCCTCACCCGCCGGATCGATGAAATGCGCGTCATCGTCTCGGGCGCGCACAGTTATGAGCTCTATCGTCTGACGCAGGCCACCGCCGGGGCTGACGGCGTAGCCGCGAATGGTGCCGGGAAGGGCAATGAAAATGGCACTGGCACTGGCACTGGCACTAGCAATGCCGGATCTGCGGCATGGACACACGATCCTGACGAACTTGTATCCATCCATGCGCTGATTGGCGGGCTTATCGGTCTCGATACGCTGACCCTGCAGGACCTGAGCCCTGTGCTGGCGCGTGTTCTGGGGCTTTCGTATCAGCAGCGCGGCGATATCTTCGGGATGCTGCAGGCGCAGATGAGCAGCCTTATGCTCGAGCGCGACCGTATTGTTGGCCGCTATCACGAATGGGTAGCAAAGAAGAAGGAAGCAGCAGCGCCGCGCATCACGCCGCGTGACATCATCGAGGCTCTGGGCTCGTCTGCGCAAGGGTCTGGCGATGACTGATATGGGGGAGGGCCGCAGCAACGCGGCCCGTGCCGCCAGCCGGCGCAACGGCGCCAGGAGCAAAGGACCCAAATCGCCAGCCGGCAAGGCGCGCTCTTCGCGCAATGCCCTGAAGCATGGTCTGCGCTCGCACCGGATGCTGCCAGCCATTCTGCCCGCATGGCTGGATGCAATGGAGCAGGAACTGCTTACCCTGCTCGCATCGGCCAGCATGGAACGGCACGGGCTGGTCGATCAGATCCTTCATGCCAGCTTCCTCCTGCAGGAGGCCGATGATCTGCTGGGTGCCACATGGGAGCGGATACACGAGGGACTGCCCGATAGCGTGGCCCTGAAGGGACACACGCACGTGCGCGATTATATTACGCTGCTGCGCTACCGCTCCCGGTTCCGCGCCCGCCGGGATATGACCATGATGAATCTTATCAAGCTGATCCGCCCCAAACCGGTGAAGGGGAAAGGCGTTAAAGGCTCAGGTGCTGTTGTTGACGGTCCAGGTTGCAGCAAGATCGCCGATCAGGTTTTTAGCAATTCTGCAGGTTCGATCTGAAGCGCATCTGCAAGCCGCTCGATCGTATCCAGTGAGACCGAGTAAACTTCCCGCTCCAGCGAACTGACGTAGGTTCGGTCTATGCCCGCTTTATCGGCCAGAGCCTCTTGAGAAAGCCCGCGCTCAGATCGCCAGCTTCTCAGGTTCTTCGCAAATATCTGGCGCAAGCTCATGCGCGGGTGCTGTCAGTCCGATGCGAACTACTCTCCGTTTGACAGATTTCGGTCTTTGAGTGCGCCTACTCAGGCGATGAGGTTTTGCCACTCAGCTAAGGCAGCTGAGCGGCGGGCCTTGTAAGTCTCTTTGTCGACGAGATGGCGTTCTGAAGCGAAATGATTGTGGACGTTGGCATGGACCGAGGCAAACTTCTGTAACGACTTCATCTGTCGGAACCGCAGCATCGCCCGCTCTCGCCGCCGGAACGGCAAATGGCTGTTTTCTATCCGGTTGTTAGCATAGCGGCCGACCTCCTGCTTCTGTTCGCAGCCGAGGTCCTTCATCCCAGCCTTGTAGGAACGAAGCCCATCGATAGTGATGGTCTCCACTGTCCCGTGGCGCTTGAGCGTCCTCTTCATGAAACGCAGAGCTGCGGCTTTGTCCCGGGTTTTAGTGACGTAACTCTCCAGGATCTCTCCCTCGTGATCGACAGCACGCCAGAGATATACCATCTCACCGTTCAGCTTCACGTACATCTCATCGAGGTGCCAGCGCCAATGCCGGAAGCCCCGCATCCTGCTAGTCCGCTGCCTGCGAATATCGGCAGCGAACAACGGCCCGAACCTGTTCCACCACAGCCGCACGGTTTCATGGCACAGGTCGATGCCGCGCTCGAATAGCAAGTCCTCGACATTCCGCAGCGATAGTGGGAACCTCACGTACATCATGACCACGAGGCGGATCACCTCGGGTGACGAGTGGAAATACCGGAACGGACTGGCTGGTTTGCGAGGACGGGACATCGTCCCACCCTACCCCGCAACCATCACTCAGCCAATCGGTGCAATCCTTTTGACAGCCCCCTCCCCAGCGAAGGGTGCCCATCAGAACCGGCCCAGCATGCCCAGATAGATGCTGCGGCCCAGCATGCCGTAGCGATAGGCTGTCATATAGTCCTCGTTGAAAAGGTTTTCGACGCGGGCGACGAGCTTGAATTGCGGCGTCAGGGCGAACTCGCCGCGCAGATCGACCAGCGTATAGCCATCGAGCCGCTGCGTGTTCGATGCGTTGTCGTAGCTATGTCCCGACCAGCGAATGGCGACGCCGGTCGTCAGGCCGAAAGGCCAGGCGTAGCTGATCGATGCGTTGGCGCTGTTGCGCGGCCGCCGGGGCAGCCATTTGCCGAAATTGGCGGTTCCCGGGGAACGATCCTCCGCAACGGTCCAGCTATAGTTTCCGTCGATGGCCAGTCCGTCGAAGGGATGGATGGCCGTCTGGGCTTCGATGCCATGGGCCTCGGCGCGGGCGACATTCTGATAGTAGCCCTGGCGCCGGATGGTCGTTCCGGGCTGGAAGCAGAGTGGTAGCGATGAACTGGCGCTGCAACTGTTGAAGATGATCTGGTCGGTCGCGGTTCGCTCGAAATAAGTGGCCCCGAAACTCAACTTGCCACCGAACAGCCTCTGTTCCACGCCGACTTCCCAGCCATGCGCTTTCTCGGGATTGAGCGCGGTGTTCCCGTATTCGGTGAAGAGCTGGTAGAGCGTGGGTGCCTTGAAGCCCTCGCCATAACTTGCTCGAAGCACGGTCTGCGTCGGGAGCAGCCAGACGCCGCCGGCCGAAAAGAGGGTCTTGCCGCCGTAACGGCTGTGATCGTCGTTGCGCACCCCGCCCGTCAGGGTGAGGCCGCGCAAGGGCTGCGCGCTGAGCTGCCCGTAAAAGCTGGTGATCTCCGCATTGCCGCGCGCCGGCGCGGGGATGGGCGTGTTCAGGGACGCAGGCGGCGAGACGCTGCGAAACCGGGATTTCTCGTTCTCGACGCCGAACAGGGCGGTCACCCCGTTTGCGATGGCAAAGCTGCCCTGATATTCGAGCCGCTGGTTACGGCCCGCGGCGTCGAAGGTCTGAGGGCGCTGGTTACGGGGATCGAACTGGTCGCGATCGGTATCAGTGTAGCCATAGCCGAGGCGATTGCGGAAACGGCCGCCCAGCAGATCGATATTGAGACCGGCATAGCCAACGAACTCGCGAGTGAAACCGTAGGCCGGGCTGTCGGCCGTCGTCGCGTCGAACTCGGTGCGCCCGCGCGCATAATAGCCGCGCATATCCGCCGAAACGCCGTCGACGATCTTCACTTCGATCCGGCCGGTGACGCTGCGATTGGTGTAGCCGTCGCGTTCGCGGCCGCCGAAGGCAGGGGCGATCGCGGAGATGCCGTCGGTGGTGAAGGTCTGCCCGCCGACGCGCCAGGTGACAGGCCCGGTGATGCCGCCGATCGCGGCGCGGGCGCTCACTGTCTGGTGCGATCCGGCTTCGATATCGAAGCTGCCTTCCAGCGGCTTGCGGGGAAGGGCGGTGACGACATTGACCACGCCGCCGATCGCCTGGCTGCCCCACAGCGTCGATTGCGGGCCGCGCAGCACCTCGATCCGCGACGCGTCGCCGACTAGGAGATGGGCGAAGTTGTAACCGCCACCGGCCGAGGATGGGTCGTTGAGCTTCACCCCGTCGATGACGACCACGGTCTGATCGGTTTCGGCGCCCCGGATGCGCAGTGAGGTGGCGTTGCCATAGCCGCCGTTGCGCGAGACGGTAACGCTGGGCGTGCGCAGCAGCAGTTCGGTGACGCCGACATCCTGCGCGCGGTCGATCGCCGCCTTGTCGAGCACCGTCACGGACGCGGGCACCTGATCCAGGGGCGTGGCGAGCCGGGTGGCGGTCACGATGATCGTCCCGGCGTCAGGCTCGGCGGCGGCATCGGGAGGCGGCGCCGATTGCGGTGCCTCTTCGGCATAGGCCGCGGCCGGGAGAAGCAGAGAAAGCAGGCTAACGAATTTCATCACTGAACGAGCACCCCGGACAAGAGCGCCACGTTTGCGAGGCCATATCGAAGTGCTGCACACATGCGACATGGACCCGCGAAGCCGCGGCCGGACATGTCGTCGCTCGGGTTATCCCCGTCCGTCCGGCACACCCTGTCCGCACGAAGGACGACCGCGACCGGCAGGTCTCCTGGCTCGCGGGTCCATGCCGGTTCGGGCCGCCTTCTCAGGATCGTGAAATCCCAATGGCATGAGGCTCGATGGCTCGCCGCTCACAGTTGCAGGGGCAGCCGGGGTCTCGAACCCCGTTCCCGTTTTCATCCCCGGTTAGGGGAACCTGTCGCAAATCTTGCAATAGTTAAGAGGTGCAGGACCGTCAACGTGATTGGACGCGCCGGTTCATGGGCATGATCAACGGCCAGCCTGTCGTATCTTCGATCCGTGCCGTGATGCCGTAAATCGCTTCCAGACGATCGGGCGTCAGCACGTCGAGCGGCTTGCCATCGCCGACAAGTCTTCCGTGATCGAGCAGCAGCAGCCGGTCGCAATAGCGCGCCGCCATGGTCAGGTCGTGAAGCACGGCAATGACCAGCCTTCCGGCTTGTGCTTCCCCGGCGAGCAATTCCATGACGTCGAGTTGATGGCCGGGGTCGAGCGAGGCGAGGGGTTCGTCGGCGATCAGCCCCGGCGCGCCGACCGCTAGCGCGCGGGCGAGCATCACGCGGGCGCGCTCGCCGCCCGACAGCTCAGTCGCCACGCGCACGCGCAAGTGGCTGACGTCGGCGCGTTCGATCGCAGCGTCGATGGCCGCCTGATCTTCCGCCGACAGGCGCGAAATCGGTCCCAGATGCGGCAACCGCCCCAGTGCGACCAGCCGCTCGACCGACAGCGGCCAATGCAGCGTCTGGCCCTGAGGGAGATAGGCGAGCGACCGGGCGACCTGGCGGCGCGGCATGTCCACAACGGGCTGGCCGTTGAGCAGGATCGCGCCGCCGCTGGGAGGAAGAAGGCCGAGCAGCGCGCGCACGAGCGTCGACTTGCCCGCGCCGTTGGGGCCAACGATGCCGATGTGTACGCCCGGCGTGAGCGTCGTCGAAACATCGTGCAGGACGGGTCGGCGGCCGAGATTGACGCTGGTGCTGTCGAAAATAACGCTCACCATAGCCGGCGCTCCCGCAGAAGATACACAAGGAAGATCGGGACACCCAGGAATGCCGTCACCACGCCGAGCTTGAGTTCGTTGTAGGTGGGGATCAGCCGGACGGCGATATCCGCGAGCGTGAGGAGCGCGGCGCCGGCCAGAAGCGACGGCAGCAGCACGGCGGACGGGCTGCGATCGGTCAGCGGCCGCACGAGATGGGGCACGATGAGGCCGACGAAGCCGATCGATCCCGACACCGCCACCGCCCCGCCCACTCCGATCCCGACCCCGAGCAGCAGGCGCAGCCGCGTCCGCCGTAGATCGACGCCAAGGGCCTGGGCACCGTCCTCGCCCAGGCTGAGCGCGTCGAGCGCGCGGCTGTCGAACAGCAGCAGCGCGATGCCGACGGCGATGCAGGGCAGCGCGATCCAGACATGCTGGATCGAGCGGTTCTCGATCGAGCCCAGCAGCCAGGTGGTGATCTCCATCCCCGCGAACGGATTGGACGACAGGTTGAGCGCGAGGCTGATGCCGGCCCCGGCCAGAGTGGAGCCTGCGATGCCAGCCAGGATGAGCGTTAGAGGGCGTACGGACCGGGCGGACAGGGCGAAGAGGGCGAGCAGGGCAAGCAGACC
>CAYYKK010000284.1:9911-10106 GCA_964467935.1 uncultured Polyangiaceae bacterium | reverse complement strand
GCTGCGGATAGCCCTGCTGCGGATAGCCCTGCTGCGGATAGCCCTGCTGCGGATAGCCCTGCTGCGGGTAGCCCAGCTGCTGCTGGGGGTAACCCTGCTGCGGATGTCCTTGCGGGGGGTAGCCCTGCTGCAGGTAGCCTTGCTGTGAGTGACCCTGCTGCGGGTAACTCTGCTGCTGCGGGTAACCCTGCTGAC
>CAYYKK010000284.1:8174-9811 GCA_964467935.1 uncultured Polyangiaceae bacterium | reverse complement strand
CCTGCTGCGGGTGACCCTGCTGCGGGTGACCCTGCTGCGGGTGACCCTGCTGCGGGTGACCCTGCTGCGGATACCCCTGCTGACCCTGCTGCGGATACCCCTGCTGCGCCGCTCCAGGCGCAGCGCGGCCCGCGTGCTGCCCGTATCCCTGTTGCGGAAGTGCCTGCTGCTGGACGCCCTGCTGCGCGGGGCCGGGCGGCGGCGCCCCTTGCGGAGCCGCAGCTCCACCACCGGGCGGCTGCGAATAGCCCGCACCGTACGGGGGCGGGCCACTCGGGCCGGCGCCCGGCGGCACGGCGGAGGCGCCCGGCGGCACGGCGGAGGCGCCCGGCATGGCCCCTCGGTTCGAGGGCGCCGGAGGCTGCTGGCTCGCGACGACGTCGACTCGCTTGGGCGTGAATTGACCGCTCTTCAGCGCGTCGCGAGCAGCGACGATGCCCGACTTCCATCGGTCGTCGCCGCCCGCCAGCTCCTGGGCACGCTCGAGCTCGGCGGCAGCGCTGGTGTCGAGCCCTGCGGACATGAAGGCGTACGCGAGGGTCACGCGATACCCTGGCACCTTCGGCTGCAGCTCCACGGCGCGCCGCGCGAGCTCGACGGCGCGTCGCGGATTGTTGGCCGCCTTGAAGGTCGCGTGCGCCGCGCGATCGTGCAGTCGCGCGTCGTCGGGTTTGCCGGCGCATGCTTTGCCGAAGCTGATCGCGGCCTCTCCCCACCGCTCCTGGTTGAACTCGTATTCGCCCTGCTTGGCGAACCCGTCCGCGAGCGCGACCGACGCGGCGTTCTGCACCTCGACCGCCTCGCGCTGCACGTGAGGGTCGTTCGGCGCGAGCGAAGCGGCGATCCGGAACGCGTTGGCCGCGGCCGCCCAGTCCTGGGTCACCTTCGCCGATCGCCCCTGCTCGACGTACTTGGCGATCTGGGCGCGCTGCGCCTCCGCTCGCGCCGCCTCGTACCGAACGCGGAGCGCCTCGGCCGCCTGGCGGGGATCCATGACGGGCGGTGCCGCCGGCTTCTCCGGCTCTTTGCCGACGCGCCCGCCCGAGAGCTTCGCCGCCAAGGCGCGCTTGCGCTCCGCGAGCAGCGCTTGCTTCTTCGCCTCGGCGGCGGGGTCGACGCCCGGCCCCGCCGTCGCCGCGCGCGCCTTCTGCTCGATCGCGCTCTGCGCGGCGGCGACCGCGGCGTTCGAGGTTCCCATCGCCTCGGTCGCCTTGCGGTTCTGCTCGAGCGTCGCGAGGTAGTCGTCGTACTCGGCGCGGCGCTGCTTCGAGGACAGCGTGTCGTGGGCGAGCGTGAGGCGCGCGAAGATCGCCTCGATCTTGGGCTTGAACGTGCCGAGGTTCTTCCGGAAGTACTTATCGGGGTGGTACTCCGGCGCGACCTGGTAGTAGGCCGCCTTGATCTGCTTCTTGTCGACGAGCGCGTGCAGGCCGAGCAGCTCGTAGTAGTTGAGCTTGTCGAGCCGGTAGAAGCCGTCGAGGATTTGCTTCTTCTTGTTGAGGTCGAGGTCGACGTCCTCGTCGAGCTCTCGTGCCTCGTAGGTCGGGGCGGCGTTCGGGTCGTAGCCGCCGAGCGCCATCGTCGCGACGTTCTTCGCGTCCTTGTCGGCTTGCTCCTTCTGCTTCGCCTGCTGGACG
>CAYYKK010000284.1:0-8164 GCA_964467935.1 uncultured Polyangiaceae bacterium | reverse complement strand
TCTCGGCGGCGCCGAGCTCGACGAGGCGATCGATCGCCTTCGCGATGGTCTCCGGGTGGAAGCCGGTGAGCCTCGCGATGTCGGCCTCGGTCGCCTTGCCGTCGATGCGCGAGAACACGTTGCCCTCGACGGGCGACAGCGGGAGCTTCTTGTAGTCGACGTTCGCGACGAGTCGGACGACGCGGCTCATGTCACCTTCCCGCGCCACGAGATCGACGGACGACACGCGGCGAGACGGCGGGCACGCGCGTCGGGGCTCCGCCCGGCGGCGTCGGCGGAGGACGTCGCGCAGGGCGGGACGGAGCGAACGAAACTCACGAGCGAAGTGTATCGGGCAAGCGGCGAGTTCCGCAATCGCGCTGAGGATGGGCTCGCGAACGACCGAGGGAGCACCCTCTCGAGCCTGACAGCTCGCGGCGCCTCGGACGAGCAGAACCAGGAGGCGAGGCGCGGTTTCGCAGCGGCGCGCCCTCGACGGCGGCGGCGCTACGGAGACGGAGGCGACCCCGCCGAAGGCGACGCGCTCGGCCCGGCCGTGAGGGCCGGCGCGAGCCCGGCGCTCCCCGCCGAAGCGGCGTCGACGTCGTCGAGGGCTCGCTCGATGACCTTCTCCTGAATCTCGATCGCCTTCTGGAAGGCCTCGATCGCGCGCTCCTTCGCGGCGTCGGCGCCGGGGCCGTCGCCCTTGGCGCGCAGATCCTTCGACCGCGCCTCCTCGACGACGCCGCGGATCTCGAACAGGTGCCCTCGAAAGTGCGTCGGCGCCTTGGCGAGCGCGAGGCCGGCGTCGATCTCGGCCATCCCGCCGTCGAAATCGCCCTCCTGGGCGAGCAGCCCGGCGGCGCGCGCGTACGCGTCGGCGAGGACCTCTTCGACCTCGGGGCTCATCGCAGGACGGGCGCCCTTCGTGATCTGCGCCATCGCGGCGATCGCGGCCTTGCGATCGCCGCTCGCCTCGGCGAGGTCAGCCTCGTGTTGGGCGGAGCGCGCCTTCGAGAGGAAGGCGTAGAGGGCCTCGTTCACGACGCCGTTCGGCAGGCCCTCCGACCGCGCCTCGTGCTGATCGCGGCAGCCCGAGGTCGCGATCGCGCATCCGAAGACGGCGACCACGATGGCGAGCGCGAGGGTACGTCGAGAGGCGGGCTTCACTGGATCCCCCACGCCGCGAAGCGGTTGTTCCTCAAGTCGGCGGCCCTCGCGCGCTCGATCTTGTCGATCCGCTCGGTGGCGCCTCCCTCCCGCGGGAAGGGCTCGAGCGGGCTGAAGAGGCTCTCCGTGCTCCGAACGGGGATCATCGCGCGCGCGCTCGCGGCCTCGAGCCGCGCCGTCGGCGCGCCCTGGGGCGCTCGGTACCAGAGGCCGGCGAAGACGGCCGCGATGGCGACGAGCACGGTCGTCGCCCCGACCAAGAAGCGCGCGTTCCCTCGGCGGCTGGGCTGCGAGAGCGCGGGGCGCAGCAGCCGCTCGTGGGTGAAGGTGTCGACGCCGGTCGGCGCGAACGCGAGGCGCAGCGCGCGCGCGAGCGCGACGAGCCGGAGCACCTCGGGCGCTTCGATGCCGTCGAGGGCGTCGAGATCCGCCGTCTTCGCGGCGGCGTCGAAGGCGCGGCGGAGCGCGGCGGCGCGCGCCACCTCCAACTCCGAAGGCTCGGGCTCACGCCCGTCCTCGAGGAGCGCGCCTTCGACGGAGGCCTGCTCGTCGCCGAGGCCGAGCGCGTCGCGCAGGATGCGCTCGTGCACGTCGGGATCGATCGCGCGCGGACGCGCCGACGACGCGATGGCTTCGACGAGCGCGTCGAGCCCTTCGTCGCCCGCTCCGTCGACGCCGTCGGCGGCCGCGTCGAGCTCGTCGTCGCGTTCGTCGAGCTCAGCGCCGCGCGAACCAAGGCTCGGGTCGTCGTGACCGCTCGGGGGGCGTTTGCGCTCGCTCATGGCGACGTCTCCTCCCCGCCCGCGCCGCGAACGGCCGCGCTCGGCGCGGTGTCGTCCTCGGCGGAGGCCTTGTGGATGGCCTTCTTCAAGGCCGTGAGGGCGCGGTGGAGCACGACGTCGAACGTCGAGACGGTGACACCGAGCTCACGCGCGACGTCCTCGCGGGACCGCTCCTCGAGCACCCGAAGGCGCACGGCCCGCTCGTAGCGCGGGTTCAGCGTCTTGAGCGCGTTCTCGACCTTGGTTCGAGCGGCCTCGAGATCGCGCGCCTCGAGCACCTCGACGTCCGGAGCGGTCTGGCTGCCGACGTCGGCGCGCTCGATCTCGCGCGCGAGGTCGTCCGGCTCGAAGAGCGTCTCGCGCTTGCGCGCGCGGAGGAGGTCGAGCGCGATCCGGAGCGCGACCACGCGCAGCCAGGGGTACACCCCGCAGTCCTGCCACTCGTACTGGTCGAAGCGCTCGACCACGCGCGCGTACGTCTCGGCGAGCGCGTCCTGGGCGATCGCCTCGCTGCCGAGGCGCGGAAGGAGCACGGCGCGGTAGAGGGTCGGGCCGTAGGTGCGCAAGAGCTTCCCGAGCGCAGCGCGGTCGCCCGCCTTGGCGCGGTCGCAGAGACCGCGCTCTTCGGACGGGTCGAGCCGCTGGAACGCCACGCGCCGGACGATAGCCGGACCTGCGGCGGCTTGCACCGACGGCGAGCGCGGCGTGAGGCGAGGTCGGCCCACCAGGGCGGAGGACAGGGCCTGGAGAGCCGCCTGCCAGCGCGAAAAAACCTCGATCGCCGCCGGAGGGGCGGTGAAGGGGGTCGGCAGGGAGAGGGCGGCGCTCACGAAAGGAGAACGGGTCACCCGGCGGGACCTTACGGCCTGCGTTGAATAAGGGCCCGCAGTCGCCGTCCGGAGGCGGGAGCGAGGGGGCTCAGAGGCGCTCCGGACGAACGACGTTGCGCCGGAGCGACACGCTCATGAGCAGACTCAGCGCCATCATGATGTTGCTGACGCTGCTACCCCCGTACGAAAAGAGCGGGAGGGTCACGCCGACGACCGGCATGAGACCGCAGGTCATCGAGATGTTGATGACGGCGTGCCAGAAGATCATCGCGGCGCACCCGACGCAGAGAACGGCGCCGAAGCGATCGCGCGCCTGCGAGGCGATGCGGATCGCCCAAAGCGACAGGAACATGTAGAGACCGATGAGCACGAGGCTGCCGACGAACCCCCACTCCTCCGCGTAGACCGGGAACGGGAAGTCCGTCGACTGGTCCGGGATGAAGTTGAACTGGTTCTGCATGCCCTTCAGGTAGCCGTTGCCGAAGAGCCCGCCGTTGCCGATGGCGACGCGCGAGTGGTACGCGTGCCACCCCTTGCCGAGGATGTCCGCCTCGGGCTCGAGGAAGACCTGGATGCGCGCCTTCTGGTAGTCGAGCAGGATGTACTGCCACATCGCGAAGAGCCCCGCGACGCTCGAACCGAGGAAGAGCAGCACGCTCTTCGAACGCACCTTCGTCAGCGCGGCGATGGTGAGGAAGATGAACGCGTGCACGCAGGCGGTGCCGAGGTCGGGCTGCTTGAGGATGAGGAGGAACGGGACACCCGTGATGAGCGCCGGGACGAGGAGATCCTTCAGCGTCCGGCCCTCGTTCTTGGGATCGTCGTGGAGGTATTTCGCGAGGGCGATCACGAGGCACAGCTTGGTGAACTCGCTCGGCTGGAGCTTGAAGGTGCCGAACTCGATCCAGCGGCTGGAGCCTCGGACGTCGCGCGCGAACACGAGCACGACGAGCAGGCTGAACATGCCGATCGTGTAGATGACGTACGCGTACCGCTCGATGTGGCGGTAGTCGAAGGCGCACACGATGGCGCCGACGACGCCCGCGCCGAGGAGCCAATAGAGCTGGCTGATGTACCGCTCCGCGATGGCCGTCGACTGCGCGTTGACCGGGCCGCGCAGGTACACGCTGGTCGCGCTGTAGAGGTTGAGCACGCCGAGCAGCGCGATGAGGACCGCGGCGATGAAGAGCGGCCAATCCATGCGCGCCGCGAGGCTCGACTGCGAACGCATCACGGGGCGCCTCCGTTCTTGTTGCGCTGCCGCTCGCGCTCCTCGGGCTTGGCGCCCGCGCTCGATCGCGGGCCCTCTTTGTCCTTGTCGTCCTTGGCGGCCTCGGCCGCGTGCGCGGCGTTGATCTCGTTGAGGGCGCGGATGACCTGGAACGCGACGGGCGCAGCGTGCTTGCCGCCGGTGCCGCCGTGCTCGATGAGGACGACGATCGCCACCTCGGGCGCGTTCGTCGGCGCGTAGCCGGCGAACCACGCGTGGTCGCGGTTGAAGTACCAGACGCGCTCCGCCTCGACACCGCGGACGAGACGATGACCGACCTGCGCGGTGCCGGTCTTGCCCGCCACGTCGACGCCCTCGAGGCGATGATGGTACGCGGTGCCGCCCTCCTCGTTGACGCCCGCGATGAGCGCCTTGTGGATGAGCTTCATGTTCTCCGGGTCGATCTGGATCTGCCGCCTCACCCGCGGGGAGAACTCCTGCACCGTCGTCCCGTTCGACGTCTCGACGGCGCGCACGAGCTCCGGCTGGAAGAGGGTGCCGCCGTTCGCGAGCGCGGCGTACGCGAGCGTGAGCTGCAGCACGGTGACGGTGGTCGCGCCCTGCCCGATGGCGGCGTTGAGCGCGAAGCCGCGCTGGTATTGTCCGCGGTTGCGCAGGGTCATCCACGCGCGCGTCGGCATGCGACCCGGCGCCTCGGCGTTGATGCCGACGCCCGTGCGCTGTCCGAAGCCGAAGCGCTGCGCCATCTCGGCGATGAGATCCTGATCGACGCCGTAGTCGGCGACGAGGGTCCAGAAGTAGACGTTGCAGCTCTCCGCGATGGCCTTGTTGAGGTTGGTCGCGCCGTGGACGTGCGTGCACGTGAAGGGCTTGCCGCGGCCGAACTTGAGGTAACCGCGGCACTCGACCTGGACGCGAGGATCGATGAGCCCCTTCTCCAGCGCGGCGAGCGCGGTGAAGGGCTTGAACGTCGAGCCCGGCGGATAGGCGCCCGAGACGGTCTTGTCGAGGGCGGGCTTCAGCGGATCGGAGTAGAGGCGACGAAACGCGTCGCGGATGACCTGCTTGCCTGAGGCGCCCGACAGATCGTTCGGGTCGAAGCTCGGCTTCGAGTAGAGGCCGAGGATGCGGCCCGTGCGGACCTCGATCACCGCGACGCCGCCCGCGAGCTCGCCGCGCATCGCCTTGTCGATCGCGACCTGGAGGTCGGCGTCGAGGGTGAGGCGGAGATCGCGGCCCGGGATCGGGTCGGCCCTCGCGTCGCCCTGATCGATGACGCGATCGACGATGCCCTGATCGGTGCGCTTTCGGCCCTTCGCGTCGACGACGATCTTCTCCCAGCCGCGCGTTCCGCGCAGGTAGCTCTCCCACGCGCGCTCGGTCCCCGCGACGCCGAGGCGGTCGCCCTCCATGTAGCCCGACGACCTGAGCTTCGGCAGCGTGTCGCCCGAGACCTCGGCCATGTAGCCGAGGACGTGCGCGCCGACGTCCCCGAACGGGTAGTAGCGCACCGGCACCGGAACGACTTGCACGCCGGGCAGCTCCGCCGCGTGCGTCGCGAGGATCGCGACCGCGTCACGCGAGATGTCCTCCTTCAGGAGGATCTGCTGCTCCTTGCGCGAGCTCTCGTTGTCGCTGCGGATCTTGACGAGCTTCTCCTCGAGCTTGACCCGCTCCTCTTGTTGGAGCCCGATGTACTCGGCGATCTTCGGCCAGGTCGTCGCCATGTCGAGGCGCCGCGGCACGACGTAGAGGTTGTAGGACGGGCGGCTCATCGCGAGCACTTTGCCGGTCCGATCGCGGATGACGCCGCGGGTGGTCGCGAGCGTCACGCGCCGCACGATGTTCTCGACCGCGATCGCGTGGTTCTCCTCGCCCTCGAGGATTTGAAGCTGGAACAGGCGCACGAGGATCGAGAAGAACGTGAGCCCCATGAAGAGCGCGATCCAGCGGAAGCGCTTGCGGAACTCGCTCGTGTCCGAGCGCTGGGCGAAGAGGCTCACCTCGCGCCCTGCCCTTCGGACGGCGCGGGGGCGGCCATCGTCACGACGTGGATGCGCTCGGCGACGCGGAACACGAGCGGCGCGATGAGCGCCGTCGCGATCGCGTGCGGCGGCACGATGAGCGCGAGCGCCCGCGCGCGCGTCGGATCGTTGCCGAGGATGGCGGTGAGCACGACGACGAGGATGCCTTGGAACAGCGAGAACGCGAACGCGAGCGCGATCTTGGTGAGCAGCGTCTGCGCCGCCAAGCGGACGCCGGCCAGCCGCGCGACGAAGAACGTCGCGACCGAGATGGTCGTGAAGAGCCCGAGCGGCGCCGCCGCGAACACGTCGAGCAAGTACCCGAGGATGAAGGAGAGCGCGACGCCTCGGGCGACCGAGTACTCGTGGACGCCCATGAAGACGATGAGCGGCAGCAGGAGCGAGGGCGTCGCGCCGCTCACGTGGAGGCGATCGACGAGCCAGTAGAGGTTCGACTGGAGGACCAGGAGAAAGAAGCCGAACGCGAGGAAGGCGGAGTTGCGCACGCCGCGATCCTCAGGGCTTCTTCGCGGGCGCGGCGCTCGCGCTCTCGGAGGTGGCGGGGGTCTTCTGGCTGAGGACGACGATCACCTCGTCGAGCCGCGAGAAGTCGACCGTGGGGACACAACCGACCTCTTGGTAGATGCCGAAGTCGCGCTTCACGATCTTGGAGACGGTGCAGACGCGGATGCCCTTCGGGAAGCGCAGACCCACGCCGCTCGTGAGCAGGACGTCGCCGACCTGCACCTCGTCCGTGCGCTGCATGTAGCTCACTTTGCACGCGTACTCGCGCTCGTCCCCGATGCCGGAGACGTAGCCGCGCGCGCCCGTGCGCTCGACGACCACGTCGACGCCCGAGCCTGCGTCGACGACGAGGCGGACGTCGACCGTGTCGCCCGCGGCCTCGAGCGTGGTGCCGACGACGCCGTCGGGCGCGAGCACCGGGAGGTTCGGGCCGATGCCGGGGGTGGGCTTGTCGAGGGTCACCCGGAGCACGCGGAAGAACTCGTTCGTGTTCTTGCCGATGACCTCCGCGGTGACGACGTCGTCGGCGAGGCTCGTCTTCAGATCGAGCAGCCGCCGTAGGCGCCGGTTCTCCGCCTCGAGGCCCTCGAGCTTCGCGACGCGCTCGCGGAGGCGCGCGTTCTGCGAGCCGAGCGACGCGTTGTCGCGCTTCACGTCGACGAGGTAGACGTAGTCGCCCCAGAGGTTCGAGACGCCGCGCGCCAGCGTGGCGGCGACCACCTGGATGGGCCCGGCGATCTGGACGATCACGCGATCGGGTCCCGAGGCGCGCTTCGGATCCTTCATGCTCGCGCGCAGGAACCAGAACGGCACCGCGAGGGCGAGCACGACGATCACGAGGTCGCGGTACCTCTGGAACTTCACGAGGGGTCCTTTCGGGCCGGCCGGAGGACCGGCAGCTGAGGCGTCACTTCAATTCGCGCCGCAATGGACGCGAATCAAGCCACAAAAACGGAGCGAAGACCACGTTCCGCCGCACCGGATCGAGGGAAACGCGCGGACGGCGCGGCGTGTTCCCGAGCGAGCGCGATCGTTCGGACGCTCAGCGGCGCGCTCACGCGGTCAGCCGAGCGTGACTTCCTTCAAGAGCTCGAGGTGCTCGAGCGCCTTGCCGCTGCCGAGCACGACCGCGCTGATGGGATCGTCACACACCATCACCGGGAGGCCCGTCTCTTCGCGCAGGAGGACGTCGAGGTTCTTGAGCAGCGCCCCACCGCCCGTGAGCACGACGCCCTTGTCGACGATGTCGGCCGCGAGCTCCGGGGGCGTCCGCTCGAGCGCGATGAGCACCGCGTCGATGATCGCGTTGATGGGCTCCGCGAGCGACTCGCGCACCTCGTCCGAGTTGACGAGCACGGTCTTCGGGATGCCGGCGACCATGTCGCGCCCTTTCACTTCCATCGTGATGGGCTGCTCGAGCGGGTAGGCGTTGCCGGCGGTGATCTTGATGCGCTCGGCGGTCTGCTCGCCGATGGCCATGTTGTACTTGCGCTTGATGTACCCCATGATCGCCTCGTCCATCTTGTCGCCCGCGACGCGGACGCTCTGCGAATAGACGATGCCGGCGAGCGAGATGACGGCGACCTCGGTCGTGCCGCCGCCGATGTCGACGACCATGTTGCC
>CAYYKK010000283.1:9369-10109 GCA_964467935.1 uncultured Polyangiaceae bacterium | reverse complement strand
CGATCGTCGCGGCGCCGCTGCGCGTGCAGCCGCCACGGAGCGGCGAGGACGCGAGCGACGTGAGCGACGCGACGAGCCGACCCGAAGGACGCGAGGCGCGCGGCGCTTCGGATCGGCGTGGGGAAGGCCGTCGCGAAGGGCGACGAGAGGGACGCGACGGCGACCGCCCCCGCGGCGAGCGTGGTCGTGAGAGCCGAGGCGAGCGCAGCCGTGTCGACGCTGGGACCGCGAGCGCACCCGCCGGCGGCGCGCCGACGACGCCCGAGCGCGACCGAGGCGGTCGCCGACGACCCGTCCCCGTCACGGAGTTCGCGAACTGGCAGCCGCCCGAGGAGGAGAACGACGACGAGCCGCTCATCCCGTCGCGCTCGCGTGAAGCGCTCGCCGAAGGAGCGGCCGCTTCGCCGGCAGGGGCGGCGATCCCCTCGGGTGCGCCCCAGCGGACGCGCGAGAACGCGCCGACGACCGACCGCATGAGCACCGAGCGATCGACGGGCGACCAAGGCGCGCCGGAGGCCGAGGCTGACGCGGCCGACTACGCCGAGCTCTTCGTGACCGTCGGCCGCCGAGATGGCGTCCGTGCGCAGGACCTCCTGCGCGCCCTGGTCGAGGTGGCGGGCGTCGACAAACACACGGTTCGGCGCATCCGCGTGCGCGACCGCCACGCGTTCGTGTCGATCCGGAAGACCGACGTCGACGCGGCGATCGCGAAGCTGCACGGGACGTCGCTCGCGGGCCGC
>CAYYKK010000283.1:0-9359 GCA_964467935.1 uncultured Polyangiaceae bacterium | reverse complement strand
CGTTGACGGTCGAGCTCGCGCGCGAGCGCGGCGGCGAGCTGCAAGAAGGCACCGCCGAGAGCTGAGCGGCTCAGCGCTCGGCGAGCGCCGAGGTGACGAGGGCGCGCCAGTCGGTCAGAGCCGGCAGGCGGCCTTCGGCGTGCTCCGCCCGGCCACCGCCGCGACCGCCGCCCACGGCGGTGAGGCGCTTCACGAGCGCGCCGCAGTCGAAGGCGCTCTCGGCGCCGCGCGAGCAGACCACCGAAAGCCCAGCGTCGCCCGTGCCCGCGAGGAGCGCCACCGCGTCTGGACGAGCGAGCGCGAGGCCCCGCGCGACCGCCCGGAGCTCTTCGATGGACGCGTCGCCGAGCGAAGCCACCACGCGTCCCTCGACCACCGACGCGAGGAGCGCCGGCAAGCGCAGCTCGGTCACCTTGGATCTCGCGGCGTCGAGCGCCTCGCGCGCGCCGTGGAGATCGCGGCGGAGCCTCTCCACCGCCTGCGGCACGTCGCGCGGTCCGCTCGTCAGCTCACGCCCGAGTCCGGTGAGGATCTGCGCGAGGTCGAAGAGCTCGCCCCGCGCGCGACGCCCTGCCGAGAAGGTCACGCGGACCCGGCCCTTGTCGCGCTCGACGGACGAGACACGGACGACACCGACCTGCGCCGTGTGCGTGCAGTGGGTGCCGCCGCAGGGCGAGACGTCGAAGTCGCCGATCGCGACCACGCGGATGTTCCGCTCCACCTTGGGCGCGCGCCGCAGCGGGAGCGCCGCGAGCTCGTCGGGATCCGGAAAGAACGCGCGCACCGCGAGGTCCTCCTCCACGATCGCGTTCACGAGCGACTCGGCCTCCGCGAGGCGACGCTCGTCGAGGGACGTGACGTCGACGTCGACCGTGGCGGCGCTCTCACCGAGGCGCGAGGACACGGTCGGGGCGAAGGCGACGTCTTCGAGCGCCCGCGAGAGCATGTGCTGCCCGGTGTGGAGCGCCATGTGGAGGCGCCGGCGCGAAGCGTCGACGGATCCCTCCAGCACCTCTCCGACCGCGAACGGCGCGACGCTCGCGACCAGGTGATGCACGTCACCCGCTGCGTCGATCTGGACGTCCAGCACCTGCGCGCCACCGAGCGTCCCGCGATCTCCGAGCTGACCGCCCGCCTCCGGGTAGAACGCCGTTCGATCGAGCACGACGCTCGGCGCCCCCTCGAACGTCGCGAGGCGCGTCACCGCCCCGGAGAAGCCGAGGAGGAGCGGGTCGTCGAAATGGAGTCGCGTGGTAGGCACGTTCGAGCGACCCCCTCGGGGGGGCAGATCGTCGCGCGGGACGCCGCACGAAAGCAAGACTTGTCCGAGCCCGACAAGCCTGCTTCAACGAAGAGGTGCCCGTCGACACGAAGCGCGAAGCCCTCGGGCTGGACGATCTCCTGCGAGACGTCACGCGCGCGCTCTGGGCCGGCGAGGATCCGCGGAGGCTCGTGCCTCAGCTCGTGGAGCTCGCACGCATCTCGGCGCCGGGGAGCGAGCCGTGGCTCACCGCCCATCGACAGCTCGCGGCGACGGCGGCCGAGCGCGATCCGTGGCGCGCTTCGCTCCTCGCGCGCCGCATCCTCGAGCACGCCCCCGACGACCACGCGGCGCTCGGCGCGCTGGGCCTCGCGCAGTCCTTGCTGGGCAACCTCCGCTTCGCCGTGCGGTGCTACGAGCGCGCGATCCTCCTCGCGCCCGACGAGCCGCGCTACGCGCACAACCTCGGTCACCTCTACGACGCCGCGTTGGGACAGCCCGAGCGCGCGCTGCCGCTGCTCGACCGCGCGCGGCGCTCCTTCGAGTCGACCGGCTCGCGCGGGATCCGCGCGGAGGTGACGTGCAGCTACGCCCACGCGCTCGCGCGCGTCGGTCGATGGCAGGAGGCGCTGCAGCTCGCGGAAGACGCGCTGTCGTCCGGCAGGACGCGCGATCAGGCCGCGCTCCTCGCGTGGATCCGCGTCGGCGCGCGGACCGAGTGAGGAGCTCGTCTGCCGCCTCACGCGCGACGGGCGACCGTCTGCGGAGTCGACACCTGTCCTCTTTCGTGACAGCGCGGCCGTCCTCGCGACGCCGGAGCGGAGGTTCCACTTGAAACGAGGGCCCGCTCGGCTCACAAGGCCGGGATGCGGAACACGTCTCGAAAGCCCTCCTCGTCGAGCCTCGCCGGAACCGCTCTCGTCGCCGAGAGGACGCGCCGACGCGCAAGGACGGCGTGCCTCACGGCGCCCCTCTTGATCGCGTGCGCGCTCGGCGCGGCCGACGCGAAAGCCCAGCCCGCGCCGAAGCCTGCTGGCGCGCAGCCCGCAGGCGCGCAGCCCACGACCGCACAGCCGGCCCCGACCGCCGCACCCGCGACGACGGGCCCCGCTCCTGGCACGACCGAGGACGTCGGCGATCCGATGCTGGTCGCCGTGCCGCCCGCAGCGCAGACGGTCCACAGCTGGCAAGAGGCGCTCGACATGATCGGCACGCGTGACGCGGATCTGCAGACCGCCGTGCTCGAGGTCGCGCGGCTCAAGGCCGTGCGTCGCGAGGCGCTCGCCGCAGCGCTCCCGACGCTGACGGCCACGGGCACCGCGACGGTGCAGCTCCTCCGCCAAGACGTCGCGGGGACGAATCCGCTCACCGGAGGCCTCGTCACGACGACCGTCCCGCCGTCGCCGACGCTCACCGGATCCATCTCGCTCGTGCAGCCGATCCTCGCGCCCCGCGCGTGGTACGCGATCGGAACGGCGGACGCGACCACCGACCTCGCGAAGCTCTCCGTCGACGACAAGAAGCGGACCCTCGTCGCCGCGGCCGCGGACGCGATCGTGAGCGTCGTCAGCGCGGAGCACGTGGCGGAGGTCAACCGCGTCGGTCTGCGAGCCACGCTGCGACGCCTCGCGCTGCAGAAGCGCAAGGTCGATCTCGGCGGAGGCGCCAACCTCGACACCGTGCGCTTCGAGCAGGACGTCGCGGCGGCGCGCGCGACGCTCATCGACGGCGACGAGCAGCTCCTGCGCGCGCGGGAGAAGCTCGGTCTCGTGCTCGGATCCGCGGAGCCTTACGGCGTCCCTCCCGACATCTCGCTCGATCAAATCCAAGACGCGGCGCAGAAGACCTGCAAGCCCGGCGAGCTGAAGGACCGCGCGGATCTCCGCGCGCTGCGCGCCCAGAAGGCGCTCAGCGAGCGCAAGATCACCGACGCGGATTTGATGTACTCGCCGACCGCGCAGATCTCGAGCACGGCCACCGTCTCGAGCGAGCAGATCGTCGGGACCGGGCACGGGTCGTGGAACGTGCAAGCGGTCCTCTCGGTCCCGATCTGGGATGGCGGTTTCCGGTACGGCGCGCACCGCGCGGCGAAGGTCGAGGTGGAGGAGGACGAGATGAAGCTGAAGAGCCTCGAGCGTACGGCGACGGTCGAGGTGTCTCAGGCGAACCGCGGGGTCGAGGTCGCCGGCCGGGCGCTCGCCGTCGCGCGTTCCGCGCGCGACCTGGCGGCGGAGAATCTACGGCTCGCGCAGATCGCGTTCGACAGCGGCGCCGGCACGAGCTTCGACATCGTGGACGGGAGCAGCAAGCTACGTCAGGCCGAGCTGAGCCTCGCCGTGAAGGAGCTCGACCTCGTCCAGGCGAAGGTCGCGGCCCTCCTCTCGACCGCGTCCTGCGCCTATTGAAAGGCGCGCGGCGACCCCGCACGCCCTTCCATCCCGCGCGGCATCTCGGTAGGGTCGACGGCGATGAAAGCGCTCGCGAGCTACGTTCGGGGTTCATGGCAGGCGGGGACCGGCAAGACCCAGATCCTCGTCAACCCAGCGACCGAGGAGCCGCTCGCCGAGACGAGCACCGAGGGCATCGACTTCGGCGCTGCGTTGGCGTTCGCGCGCGATCGGGGAGGTCCGTCGCTCCGCGCCATGACGTTCGCCGAGCGTGGCGAGCTCTTGCGCGCGATGTCGCGGACCATCCACGCCTCGCGCGACGCGCTCCTCGATCTCGCGATGGCGAACGGGGGCAACACGCGCGGTGACGCGAAGTTCGACGTCGACGGCGCGATCGGTACGCTCGCCTACTACGCCGATCTCGGCAAGGAGCTCGGCGACGCACGGTTCCTGCTCGACGCGGATCCCATCCAGCTCTCTCGCTCCCCGCGCTTCGTCGGCCAACACGTGAGCGTGCCGAGGCGGGGCGTCGCCGTCCACGTCAACGCGTTCAACTTCCCCGCGTGGGGCCTAGGGGAGAAGGCCGCGTGCGCCTTGCTCGCGGGCATGCCCGTGATCGCGAAGCCCGCGACGAGCACCGCCGTCGTCACGCACCGCATCGTCGAGCTCTTGGTCGAGGCGAAGCTCCTGCCCGAGGGGGCGCTCTCGCTCGTCGCGGGTCCGCCCGGCGACATGCTCTCTCACCTGACGGGCGAAGACGTGCTCGCGTTCACCGGTGGCGGCTCGACGGCCGTCACCCTCCGAAGCCTCGCGCCCGTGGTGCGCGACTCGGTCCGCGTGAACGTCGAGGCGGACAGCTTGAACGGCGCGGTGCTCGGCCTCGACGTCGAGCCGGGCTCCGACACCTACGGCGCCTTCCTCCGCGACGTGGCGCGCGACATGACCCAGAAGACCGGTCAGAAGTGCACGGCGATCCGGAGGGTCTTCGTGCCGCGCGATCGGCTCGAGCGCGTCCTCGACGATCTGCGCGAGCGCATCGCGGAGATCGTCGTGGGCGATCCCGCTCACGATCGCGTGACGATGGGACCCGTCGCGACCGCCTCGCAGCGCCGCGACGTGGCCGAGGGGATCCAGCGACTCGCAGCGGAGTGCAAGCAGCTCACGGGCGCGGGCGATTTCGAGCGCGTGGGCGTTCCATCGGGCAAGGGCTTCTTCATCGCGCCGACGCTGTTCGTGCACGAGCAGCCCGCCGACGCGAAGGCGGTGCACGATCACGAGGTCTTCGGTCCGGTGCAGACGGTCATGCCGTACACGTCGGCAGACGAGGTCGTAGGTCTCGTTCGGCGCGGCCAGGGCGGGCTCGTCTGCTCCGGCTACACCGATGACCGCGCGTTCGCTGCCGCGCTGACGCTCGGGATCGCCTCGGCCCACGGCCGTGTCTTCCTCGGGAGCGCGAAGATCGCCGAACAAGCCCCAGGGCCCGGGACGGTGCTGCCGCAAATGATCCACGGCGGTCCGGGGCGCGCCGGAGGCGGCGAAGAGCTCGGAGGAGTCCGCGGCCTCGCGTTCTACTCGCAGCGCTGCGCCGTCCAGGGCGATCGGCCCATGCTCGAGGCGATGTTCGGCAAGACGAAGGGCTGAGCGCGATCGAGCTCGCGCCGCGCGCGCCGCCGCCGGTTTCTCGCCCGCGGCGACGGGATGGACCAGGATCCACCCCCTCCGCACTTTTTTCGCTAACCTCCGAGGTCCATGGCTGAGGGTCACCCGCTGGTCGGACGCACGCTCGAAGGGCGCTTTCGTCTGACTGGTTTCATCGGCGAAGGCGCCATGGCGAGCGTCTTGCGCGCGGTCGACCTGCAGAACGGCGGGACCGAGGTCGCGGTGAAGGTCATGCACCCTCACCTCGCGGAGGACCGCACGTTCGCGGGTCGCTTCAAGCGCGAAGCCAAAGCAGCGGCGATGCTGAAGCACCCGAACAGCGTCACCATCCTGCACTTCGGCGAGGACGACCGCATCCACTACATCGCGATGGAGCTCGTGCGCGGCAAGGATCTGCGCGAGGTGCTCAAGGCGGAGAAGCGGCTGTCGGAGGTGCGCGCGTGCAAGCTGGTCGCGAGCATCTGCGAGGCGCTCGAGGCGGCGCACAAACTCGGGATCGTGCACCGCGACCTGAAGCCCGAGAACGTCATGGTGGAGCGCGACCCGCGGGTCATCGACCGCGAGCAGGTCAAGGTGCTCGACTTCGGCATCGCGAAGCTCGTCGACAAGTCCGCGTCGGCCGCGCGCCCGAGCGACTCGAACCCCGACAGCGAGCCGCCCCCCGCGCTCACGCAGGTCGGCGTCGTGGTCGGGACGCCCGCGTACATGTCACCGGAGCAGTGCCGTGGCCAGCCCCTCGACGGCCGCAGCGACCTCTACACCTGCGGCATCCTCCTCTACCAGCTCGTCACGGGTCGGGTGCCGTTCGACTCCGACAGCCCGTTCGAGACGGCGGGCAAGCAGGCGTTCGAGGCGCCACCGCGCCCGAGCCAGTTCCTGCCGACGATCGACCCGGGGCTCGAGGCGCTCATCCTGCGGACGCTCGCAAAATCGCCGGACGAGCGACCCGCGAGCGCCGCGGCCATGCGAGACGCCCTGCTCGATCTCGTGCGGACGCTGCAGAGCAAGCTCGGCAAGACCATGCCGATGATGGCGTCGAAGCCCATCATCGCCGCCGCAGAGGCTCGCGCCGCGCAGCTCGCCGCGCAGGGCCAGACGGGTCCGCAACAGGGCTCCTACGCGGGGCCGGCGCCCCAGGGCTACGGCCAACCTCCGCTCGCGCCCGCGGCCGGCGCGGTCGGCCCGCGCGGGACGCTGATGCAGTCCGAGCCGCATCCAGCCGCGCTCTTTCCGCAACAGGGTTCCTTCCCTCCCGCCGTTGCATCTTCACTCGGTCCTTCAGTGCAACAGAATCCAGGTCAGCCCTTCGTCCTCCCGCAGGGACAAGCTGGTCAGGGACCACCGCCGCAGGGCCCTCCCCCCATCGATCCCGCGCAGATGGCGTACGGCGGCGGGGCGCCCGCCGGCGGCGCGGGTCTGGTCGAGGCCGAGGGCTACCCGAAGGCCGGGTATCCGAAGGCGCCCTCCCCCAAAGCCGAAACCGAAGAGCGCTCGGGCGTCGGCGGCGGCCTCACGTTCCTCTTCGTGCTCCTCTCGGTCTGCGTCGGCGTCGGGCTCGGCTTCGCCCTCTTCCGCCTGGTCGGCGCGCACGGCTAGCCGTGCTCACGGCGCGTCGGAGGCCGGCTCGCGTCCCTTGGGCGATGCGGCGTCGCGCAGGAGCTCCGCGAGGGCCTCGATGCGCGCGCGCGTGATCGCGCTCGCCAGCTCACCCACCGGCTGAGCGGCCTCCGCGGCGAGCGCGACGCCGACGCTCCTCAGGCACGCCCGAACCACGCCGCCCCAAATCTCCGGAGCCAGCTCGGCCCCTGCGTCCCCTATCCCGGCCGCTGCCCCGGACAAGGTCGCTCCGACCGCGCGCGCGATCGCTTCGCTCGGCTCGGTGTCGGCCATGCGCGCGATCTCGACGGCGAGCGCGGGCGCGAGTCGAGCGACGAAGCGATCGGCGACGTAGCTGCGCAGGCCCTCGTCCTTGCGCGCGTCGGCAGACCGCTCGGAGAGGGGCAAGAGGTCGGCCTCGAGCGTGCGCCGGGCCGGCTCGATCGCGCGCTCGACCTTCTCGGCGATCGCGTGGGCGTCGTGGAGCAGCTTCGCAGCGGCCCCGCGCAGCGCCTCCGCGCGAGCGAGCGCGGCGTCCCGATGTCCCTGCTCCGCGCCCTGTCGCACGATCGCTTCGGCGAGCAGCGCCTCGGCGATCGCGAGCGCTTTGCGCCTCGAGCCGCGCTCGCGGAGGCTGTCTGATCGATCGACGACGGCCTCCTCGAGGACGCTCTCGACGGCTTGCCAGCCGGATCTGGCGAGGGCGTCGGCGTCGCCGAGGCGGCCCGCGAGCGCGAGGCGCGCGGACAGCGAGAGCGGCGCGCGGTACCCCTCGACGTGCTCCTCTCGGAGGCTCTCGTTCACGTGCGCGAGCACGCGCTCGAGGTCGTCTGGCTTCAAGCGATCGGCCTTGTTGAGGAAGACGAGGGTCGGGATGCCCAGCGCCTGCACCTCCTTCAGGATGTCGCGCTCCGAGGCCTTCATCGCCCCCCCCGCGTCGAGGAGCCAGATGACCACGTGCGCCTCGTCGAACGCCGAGCGCGCAGCGCGCGCGTGCTCCGGATCAGGCGCGTTGAAGCCCGGCGTGTCGAGGATCTCGACGTGCCGCAAGCGCTCGATGGGCGCGTAGATGTAGACGCGTTCGACCCTCGCCCCCTCGCCCTCGAGGCTCTTCAGCGCGGGCTTCAGCTCCGCGTGGGGGACCACTCGGTCGGCGGCGCCGCGCACGACCACGCGCGCGAACGGATCCGGCGCCCACGCGACCCAGTGGAGCGTGGCCGTGGTCGGCAGCACGCCCGTGGGCGCGACGTCGACGCCGAGCAGCGCGTTGATGAAGGTGCTCTTGCCCGCGTTGAACTCGCCGACGATCGCGAGGCGGAGCGGCCGCCTCTGCTCCATCGCGAGCGACTCGACGTCGGTCACGTGCCCGAGGCTCGAGAGCGCGTGCGCGGCGCGGTGCAGCTCGCCGAGGACCTCGGGCCACGTCGCGAACTCACCCGCGAGCCAGGGCGTCATCGCGCGCTTGCGGAGGTCCTGCGCCCACCCCGCGCTCTCGCCCCCCACGCGATCGAGCCCGTCGAGCGCCGCCTTCGGGTCGCCTCGCTCGACGAGCGACGCGGCGTCGAACAGCGCGCGCTGATCGCGAGAGAGGAGCTGCGGCCGCGACGCCACGAGCTCCGCGAGCGCGGAGAGGTCACGCGTCTCGACCGCCAGCCAGAGCAGCGTCTGCGCGGCGCGCTCGTCCCCGCCGGCGAGCGCCTTCGTGAGCGCGCGCCGAGCGTCCTCCCTGCGCCCCTCTGCGAGCGCGAACGCGGCGGCGACGCGCGGCTCGGTCGCGAGATCGAGCCCGGCGAAGACGTCCTTCAGGAGCGCGAGCTCGGCCGCGTCTCGCGACGAGGCGGCGATCGCGGCGACGAGATCGGACGCGCCGCTCACGCCGCGGATGAGGGCCCGTAGGCCGAGCGCGATCGCCTCGCCGCGGACGAGCGTCCCCTCGGTCGCGCCCCCCGAATACCAAGCGAGCCGCGCCCAAGCGAGCGAGCGTCGGCCGTCCACCTCGTCGGGCCCCTCGGGTCCGAGGCGTTCGAGGTACGCCTTCGCGTGCTCCAGATCGCCGAGCGAGAGGGCGCACTCCGCGCGGCGCAGCACGACGTCGCGATCCACCTCGGTGAGCGACACGCCGACCCGTTCGAGCCATCGCGCGGCGCGCGCCGGATCGCCCATCGCCAGATCCAAGTCGCAGAGCTCGAGGACCGCGAGCCTCGAAGCGTCGCGCTCCTCGGTCGCCGCGACCGCCCTCTCGAGGGCCTCGCGCGCGTCGGGGCGCCCGGTGCGCAACCCGGCGCGCCCGAGCCGCAACCACACGTCGGCCCGCCAAGGGAAGGTCTTCGCGAGCTCCGTCAGCGCCTCGACGACCTCGTGATCGAGCCACGCGGCCTCCGCTGCGTCCGCCCAGAGCGCGAGCCCGACGGGCGACGCGGGGACCTTCTCGAGCAACATGCGCGCGCAGTCGCGCG
>CAYYKK010000282.1:0-10122 GCA_964467935.1 uncultured Polyangiaceae bacterium | reverse complement strand
GAGAGGTCGAGCCTAGCGCGACGACGCCGAGCACGCGCCTCAGTCCTGCTTCTTGTCGGGGTCGCCGTACTCCTTGAAGAGCACGTACATCGGGCCTTCCTTGAGCCTCACCTGCAGCGTCGATCCGTCGTCGTGCTGCACGCCGATGTCGAGCCCGCCGGCGGGGATCGAGTAGAGCATCCCCGAGACGTCGTCCGACGTGAGCGCCGCGACCTGCTTGCCACCGAGCGCGAGGATGCGGTCACCCGCGCGCAGGCCGGCGCGCGAGGCGGGTGAGCCGTCGAGCAGGCGCGTGATGTACGCAGAGCCCGTGCGCAGGTCGAACCAGAAGCCGACACCCCACGCGGGCTTCGCCGGTTGGAACGACATGTGGAGCTCGCCGCCGCCTTCGAAATCGAACTCCTGCTCCGGGGTCGCGAAGAAGTCGTCGTCGACGCGCACGTCCTTCTGCCCGATCGGATGATCGATGAGGGGGTTGTTGTCCCAGATCTCGACGTGCAGGTGATCGCCCGTGCGCAGCCGCCAGTTGCCCTTGGGCGCGTCCGCCCACTTCGGCTCGAGCGTGTCGCTCTCGACGTTCGTGCGGAAGATCTCGGCGTCGTTCACGAAGACCTTGAGGTACGGATCGGGCAGGCTGCCGAAGACCTTGTCCCACTCGCGACCGTCGCGCGTCCGCGACGGCAGCTTCGCGCCCTCGACCACGATGTAGTGGCGATCGGCGGGCGGCGGCGGATCGTAGCGCTCGGTCTGCGGGGCGGGCTGCATGCGCGTCGCCACCTCCGGGAACACCGCGGCGCATCCGACGAGCCCGCTCGTTCCGAGCGCCAGGAGGACCAGCGACGGAACGAACCACGAGCGCGACGGAGCCGAGTTCGATGCCATCGCCCGAACCTAGCCGAAAAGAGGCCGCGGCCGCAAAAGGAGCGCCGCTCGGCGGAGGAGACACGTGTGCGCGGCGCACCTCCTTACGATCCGCAGGTTTCTTGCGCCGGACCGAGAGGCCGTTCATACCGAAGGAGTGAGCTTCGGCGCGGCTTCACGAAGCTACGAACGAGGCCTAGATTCGGAGAGTTGGCAGCTCGCGGCGTCGTCCCCCGTCACCGTCCGAAGGAGTGAGGCACCATGGCTCGACTCGTAGGCTTCATCGGCAACCGCCCCGACCTCGGTGCGCGCGCGCTCGCGCTCGACGAGGCGTCGCTCGAGGTCCGTCGAGGCGCGCACAACGAGGGCGGGCTCGGCTGGGGCGTCGGCTTCTACCAGGGCGGCGATCTGCTGCTCAAGCGGAGGCCCATCGACGATCGATCGCGCATCAACTTCGCCGACCTGACGAAGGAGATCAAAGCCGACGTGCTCGTCGGCCACATCCGCACCGCGACCGTAGGCGCGCTGAAGACGGAGAACACGCACCCGTTCCGCTATCGCCAGTGGCTCTTCGCAGAGACGGGCACGGTGCCGAAGTTCGAGGTGCTGCGCGCGCGCCTGCGCGACTCGCTCCCGCAGTTCCTCGCGCGCGACGTGCGCGGCGACACCGACGCGGAGCTCGTCTTCTACCTGTTCCTCTCGTTCCTGCACGACGCGGGCGTGCTCGATCGGCAGGGCGTCGATCCGGCGGAGGCGCGCTCGGCGCTGCGCTCGAGCGTCGCGCTCGTCGATCGGCTCTGCGCCGAGGAGGGCGAGGGGCCGGTGCGGCTCAACATGGTGCTCGCGTGCGGCGACTACGTCATCGGCGTGTGTCGCTCGTCGCGCATGGCCTACCAGCTCGTGCAGGGCAAGCAGGCGCTCGAGCGGCTCTTCGGCAACGAGGGGCTGAGCCGGCTCAAGATCCCGCACCTCGCTTCGTGCCGCCTCTCGATGGTCGCCTCCGACTTCGAGGACGACCGCGCACCATCGGGCTGGACGCCGCTCCCGGACAAGACGACGCTCACGCTCACGCGCACGGATGATCCGTTCCTCGAGCCGCTGTGACCTTGAGCCGTCCTTCGTGAGGCGCCGCGCCGCGCCTCGGGCGGCGCTCGTGGCGGGCCTCTTGGCGATCGGGCTCGCCGGCTGCGCCGGACCGAACGAGGCCGTCGTGCGCGAGGGCGCGCCGCGCAGACCCGACGGCGTGGCGCTCGATCCGCCGCTCGAGCCGCCGCCCGCGCGCGAGCGCGCCGACGCGTCCGAAGGCCTCGTGACGCTGCGCACCCCGCTCGGGGCCGAGGCGGCGCGCGCCGTCGTGACGCGCTTCTTCCAAGTCGTGGTGAACGAGGATCGCGAGGGCCTCCGCCAGCTCCTCTCGCCGACCGCCATCGCCTACAACCCCGCGTCGAACGCGCGCGAGAACGCGCTCGGGTTCTGGTCGCGGCGCTTCGACACGCTCGACTACCAGCTGCTCACGGGCGGCTCGCTCTTCTCGGGCGACGGCGTGGAGCTCTACCGCGCCGATCAGTGGGATCGCGGCGCCCTCGGCGACGACACGGAGCCCTCGGACATGATCGCCCACGTGCGCGTGCCGCCCCTCGGCACCGGTCGCCCGCTCCTCGGCGAGAGCATCACGTTCCAGCTCCGGCGCGTCGACAACCGCTTCGTCATCGCGAAGCTCACCGAAGAGTTCTCCCTGCCCTGACGCGCGCGATCGGCCCCGCGCCGAAGCGCGGCGCAATTTGCTGCCATTCGTTTGCCAAAGGCTCGCTTTGCCGTGAAAGTAACAGGATGACCCGTCTCAAGGTTGCGTTCGTCGGCTCGGGAGGGGCCGCCCGCGGTCTCGCGCATCTCGGCGTGCTCAAGGCGTGCGAGGAGATCGGCGTGGTGCCCTCCATCTTCGTCGGCGCGAGCGCGGGCGCGCTCGTCGCGGCGACGTACGGGCAGGACATCCCGCTCGACGTGCTGCTCGACGCGTACCGCCTCCCCTGGCGGCGGCGTCACCGCGGGCCGCGGCTCTACATGAACACGTTCCTCGGCGCGCCGAAGCTCCGCGACCTCGTCGATCCGGGCTACCTCCTCTCGGGCGCGTTCAGCCTCGACCGTCTCGAGCGCTACCTCGAGCGCACCCTGCCGCTCAACGACTTCCGCGAGCTGACGAACCAGGTCTTCGTGACCGCCGTCGACGTCGACTCGGGCGAGCGCGTGGTGTTCGGCCCCGGCTACCGCGAGGACGTGCCGATCAGCAAGGCCGTGGCGGCGAGCTGCGCGGTGCCCGGCATCTTCCGACCGCACCGCATCGGCAACCGCTACTTCCTCGACGGCGAGGTCGTGCGCACGCTCTCGGCCGATCTCGCGGTCGCCGCCGGCGCGAACGTCATCATCATCTCGAACGTCTATCGCCCCGAGCACCGCCACGCGCCGGAGCGGCCCATCGCGCGCACGACCGGCGTCGGCGTCGTGCGCCAAGCGCTCAACATCCTCCTGTCCGAGAAGGAGCGGCGCGGCGTCGAGCTGCTCTCGAAGATCTACCCGCGCGTCGTCTTCCTCGACATCGCGCCCGACATCGGATCGTTCGGCTACCTGAACCGCTTCGCCGCGCGGCCGCTCGTCTTGCGCGGCTATCGCACTGCGCTCCGGGCGCTCACCGAGGCGAAGGAGCAGGGCGTGTTCGACTCGGTGCTCGCGCCGAACGCCTCGCTCAACTGAGCCGCGGCTCGGGATCGACCCATGAGCGCGGAGATCGAGCTCTCAGCGGAGTACGTGGCGCCGGGCACCGCGCTCTCGGGGCGCGTGACGCTGCGCCCCGCCGAGGACGAGACGCGCCAGACGGTCGAGCTCTCCGTGCTCTGGGTGACGTCCGGCAAGGGCGACACCGACATGGGCGTCGTGCTCCACCGCGTCTTGTGCGACGGCGACGAGGCGGCGGCGACGGCGGCGCACGCGTTCGAGGTCACGCTCCCGCTCCTGCCGCTCAGCTACGCGGGCGCGCTCCTCAAGGTGCAATGGCTCGTCCGCGTCCGACGCCGCAGGCTGCTCGGCGAGGACGCGGTGTTCAACGCACCCTTCGTCGTGGGCTGGCCGCGTTGATCGGGCGGGGGCTCGTCGACAACCCGTTCTCGGCCGACCGCTTCGCGCCGCTCGCCCTGCCCTGGTTCGACGGGGACGAGCCGCTCGCGAGCCTCGTCGAGCGGGTCGTCGAGCGCGGCGCGGCACATCAGATCGTCGGTCCGCGCGGCAGCGGCAAGACCACGTTGCTCGCCCACCTCGAGCGAGGGGCACGACGCGCCGGCGGCTCGGTGCTCCGCGCGCGTGGCTCGCGAGGCCTGTCGCTCCTCGCGCTCTCGCGGTGGGCTCGGCGACCGAGGCCGCGGCTCTTGATGGTCGACGAGGTGGAGGAGCTCGGCGCCGCGGGCGTGCCGCTCCTTCGTTGGATCGCGAGGCTCGCGCGCGCGGAGCTCGTCGTGGCCACCCACCGCGACGTCGGGCTGCCGACGCTCACCGAGCGTCGCGTCGACGCCTCGACCGCGCGGCGGATCGTCGCTCACCTGGTCCGAGATCGCGCGCTCGACGTGCCGAGCGAAGCGGAGCTCGAGGTGCGGCTCGCTCGGCACGCCGGGAACGTCCGCGAGCTGCTCTTCGAGCTCTACGACGACGCCGAGCGACGCGCCACGACGGCTTGACCGACCGGCCGGAGCGCGGCTCTGCTACCGTCTCGGCCATGGCGAAGGTGGGCGATCTGGAGCGTGTCCTGGGCAACGCGCTCTTCGCGCTTCCGTTCATCGGCGTGGGGCTCGTGGCCCTGCTCCTCTCCTTGCGCGAGATCGTCGATGGGCCGACCGGCAAGGCGACCGGGAGCCCTTGGGTCGGCGTCTTGGTGGGCGCGGTCTTCACCATCGCGGGCGGGACCATGTTGGTGAGGGCTTTTTTCAAGGGGCGCTCACCGGAGGCGGCGGTCGAGGTCACCGCGAGCCCCGCCGGCGCGCCGCCGACGACATCGACCTACCGTGCGGCGCCCAACGCCGAGACCGCGCTCGCGTTCTACCGACCCATCCTCGACGTCGCGCCGCTCCCGAAGCTGAAGACCCAGCCAGGCCGCGCGCTGCCGGTGATGCTCTCGTTCGCTTCACCGCGAGAAGGGCTCGGGCTCGTGGCCTTCGGCACCTTCTGGACGGCGGCCCTCACGCCGTTCCTCTTCGCCGTGCGGACGACGCGCTCGACGTTCCTCGCTCTCTTCCTCGTCCCCTTCTTCGTCGCGGGCGCCGTGCTGATCACGATCGGCGCGCGCAAGATCTTGAGCCACCTCAAGCTGCCCCGCGTCGAGGTCTCGAGCGAGCCCGTGTTCCTCGGCGACGCGCTCGACGTGTTGGTCGAGCATCGCGGCCCGATCGCGATCACGAGCTTGAAGGTCGACCTCGCGTGCGTCGAGGAGGTTCGCTACACCATCGGGACCGACACGCGAACGGAGGAGCACGAGGTCCTCCGAAGGCCCGTGCTGGACGAGCCGGGGGAGCGGGTCGCGCGGGGCGACCGCTGGACCCGCAGGGCGACGGTGATGTTGCCGGACGACGCCCCGCACTCCTTTCGATCGAAGCACAACGCCCTCTCGTGGAAGCTCCTCGTGCGCGTGGTGATCGCAGGTTGGCCGGATTACGACGAGAGCTACGAGATCCGCGTGCTGCCGAGGGTGCCGTGACATGAGCTACGACGAGGCGCTCGCCACGAGGATCCGCTCCGTGCTCTCCGAGCGCGACGACGTGGAGGAGAAGAGGATGTTCGGTGGCCTCTGCTTCATGGTGAGCGGCGCCATGTGCTGCGGCCTCACGAAGACCGACTTCATGGTGCGCGTGGGCCCGGAGCGTTTCGAGGCCGCGCTCGCCGACCCGCACGCGAGGCCGATGGATTTCACCGGTCGTCCCTCGAAGGGCATGGTCTACGTCGCGCCCGAGGGTCTCCGCACCCCCGCCGCGCTCCGCCGCTGGGTGCAGCGAGGCGTCGACTTCGTCACGTCCCCGAGCGCGCCCGCGAAGGCGAAGGCGAAGTCGAAGGCGCCCGAGGGCGCGAAGGCGAAGGCGCGCGCGCCGAAGGGATGACCCGCTCGGTCGAGCGTCGAACAGGCGCTACGGCGCCCTCGGCGCGAAAGTGCGCCTCACCCGGAGCGGGGTCACCGCGGACCGGTCCCCCGCGCCGAGCATCACGTTCCCATGCGTTGACGAGGGCGGCGCGGGCATCGACGAGTCGCCGTGCCCTCGGCAGATCGAGCGCGACGGCGTGCGCGCACTGCCCGGCGAGCGCCTCGACCTAGGCCAAGAACGACGCGACTCGGGGCGCACGCGAGGAGAGCCGAACGAGGCCCTCGCCGTCACAGGGCGCGAGCCCCAGCCCGTCGAGGGCTTCGACGAGGGCCTCGTACGTCGGCGCCCGCATCGCTCGTCTTTCGCGCGTGTAGCTGCACCACGCCGCGCGCCCGTCCGCGTCGATGGACGCGAACCTCGGGCTCGCGCCGCAGGCCGTGAGGCACGTCATCGATTGAAACGGCCCGCCCGCGACGGACGCGACCTCGCGGGGGGTCGGCGTGTCGCTGCCCCGCATCGGGAGGTAGACGATCCGATCATTTCCAAACTCGGCCGCGTGCAATGCATCGGCGGCGCGTCGCGCATCGCCGCGCCGCGCGCGTCGCGCGAGGAGGTTCACGCCGGCGCGAAGCCCGCGGTCGCCGAGTCGCGTCACCTGCGCGATCGCGCGCGCGACCTCGCGGGGGTTCTCCGGGGCGTGAATCGAGACGTGCACCTTCTCTGGGCGCGCGGCGACCAGCGCGTCGACGACGTGCGGATCGGCGAGCGGCAGACCGCTCGTCGTGAGCGTGCGCGCGATCGCTCCGTCGAGCGCGCGGAGCACGTCGAAGACGTCCGGCCATTCGAGGGGCTCACCCCCACCGAGCGACATCACGCCCGCGCCCGCCTTCGCCGCGCTCCGACCGAATCGCACGAGCGCGTCGCGCGTCCATCGTCCTTCGCCCTCGGGGCTCGAGCCGTTGTAGCAAAACGCGCAACCCTTCGAGCACCGGCGCGAGGGCTCGACGCTGAGTCGCTCGATCACGTTCAATGGGGCCGCCCTTTCAGAAAGCCGAGGAGGACGAGCAAGAGGATCCCGAGGACCACGATCCAGATCGCGCGTCGCCCGGGCGCTCTTGGGACTCGGGGCGCGCCTCGAGCGGCGCCGCGCGGCTCGCCGCGGAGCGACGTGTCCTCCGCCCACGAGCTGCAATCGTCGTCGGACAGGTAATCGGCGAGCTGGAGCTGCGCGGTGTCGGCGAATCGAATGGGGAGGCGCAGCCGCGCGACCTCGGCGCGCGCAGGCTCGGGCACGTCGTCGAGATGCATCGGCGACCTCGGCGCCTCCCCCTGTCGGGCATAGAGGCCGGGTCGATGAGCCCCTTCCCACGCGTGACCATAATGAAAGACCGGCTCGTCCTCGAGGAGCTCGAGGTAATCCTCGTAGATCACCGCGACCACGTCGGGCCGCCGACCGAGCTCCTCGAGCGTGGTGACCGACATCGGCGCTTCGTGCGTGAGGATGCGCGGCGCGGCTTCGCGGAGGACCTTCCATTGCGCCTCCGGATGCCGCTCCTCCACCGTGCCTGCCGACGCGCTGTAGTCGGGCGCGCGATAGGACGTCGGGGCCTCTTCCTCCGACGCCGCCTCGATGACGACGACCGAGAGGACCTTTCGCGCCTTCTTCTCCGCCACGGGCGCAGGGCTCGCATCGACGCGCGCCTTCCACGCGCGCCACTCCGAAAGGAGGCTCGGATTCGCGCCGATCGCCTTCGCGAGGCGCACGGCGTCGAGCGGCCACGTGTCGAACGACGGCTCCCCGGCGCCGCCCGCGTGGCTCGCCTCGTTCGGCAGCGCGCCGCCCTCGTCGGTGTCGAACACCGCGACGAACCCGTCCTCGTCCACCGCGAACCAGGTCGTATCCATGCTGTGGGCGGCGGGCCAATCCACCTCCTGCCGCGCGGGCGCGGAATCACCGTCGATGCGGTGAATGGCTTCGGCCTTCGACGTCACTTCGACCGAGCCGGCCGCGAGGCCGCCTTCTTCGCCGGCGCGGGCTTCTTCTCGGCAGGCGTCCGGCCGAGCTTCGCGTCGAGCTCCTTCACGAGCTTCTTGGGCGCGATGAGGCGGTAGCTCTCGACGATGAGCTGCTCCACCTCGTCCCAATCCGGCTTCGGGCCGAGCTTCATGTCGGTGCCTCCGTGCTGGCCGACATACTTCGCGATGGTGAAGCGCGGGTCGGACGCGACGAGCATCGATTGAAGCTCGCGCGTCGTGCGAAATCCCATCGACATCACGCCGTCGTCGTCGCGGCCCCATCCGACGAAGATCTTCCCCGCGACCTTGCAATGGACGCTGCCCCACGGGCGATCCTCGTAGGCGCCCGGCAGCGCGAGGACGATCGCGAGGAGCTTGTCGTGCATCCGATCGGCGGCCATCGCCCGACCGTACACGAAAACCGCCTTCCGCGCGGGAGCCCATCCGCGAACGAGGTGTCGTGCTCCTCCGAGCGCGCCTCAGAGGTGAGCGAGCAGACGCTCGGCGAAGACCTCCGGGTGCTCGCGGTGCATGAAATGCCCGCCCGGCACGGCCTCGACCACGTATTCGCCGGCGAACATCCGCTTGGCGGCGCGGTATTCGTCTGGCGTCACGTTCGGATCGTCCGTCCCGGCGAACGCGACGGTCGGCACCGTGGTCGGCTTTCGCAAGAACGGCGCGGGCAAGAAGCGGAGCGCGCGGTAATAGCCAAAAGCGGCCTCGAGGCTCTCCGGGTGCGAGAACACCTCGCGCACGTGCGCGAATTCCTCGGGCGGCGGCGACCACGTCGGCGACCAGCGCGCGTAGATCTGGGGGAGCGCGGCGAAGTCGTTCGCGGCGAAGCGCCGGTGCGCGCCCGGGAGCTTGTAGAGCAGGAAATGGCGCACGCCCCAGACCTGCGACAGCCTCGGCACGAGCGTCGCGGGGTGCGGGATGCCGACGGCGAAGACCTTCTTCACCCGCTCGGGCGCGAGCGCGGCGGCGCCGTAGACGCACGCGCATCCCCAATCGTGACCGACGAGGATCGCGTCCTTCGCGCCGAACGCGTCGATGAGCGCGAGCGGATCCTTCGCGAGCACCTCCGCGTCCGGATCGCGATCGGGCACCTCGGTCGGGTGATAACCGCGCATGAACACACTCACCGCGCGATACCCCTTTTGCGCGATCCGGGGCGCCACGTGGTCCCACGTGTACGCCGTGTCCGGGAAGCCGTGAAAGAGGAGCACGAGCGGCCCCTCCCCTTCTTCGAGGTACGCGAACCGGAGCCCAGCCGCTTCGATCGTGCCATGCGTGGCCGTCATCGGCCGAGCATACCGAAGTCCTGCCGCGCGCCCCGCGCGATCGCTCGCTGCCCCCGTGAGCGCGACGATCGGTTCGTCAATAGAGGACGATCTCGCTCGGCGACGACGCGTGGCCCGCGAGGTTCACGATGCGCACGCCGACGCGAAACGGGCTCTTGCCGTCGATGATCGGCAGATCGTCGTCCTCGCCATGGTCGGCGTTGCCGGCGCTCACGTACGCCATCGACCCGTCGACCACGAGCCGCTCGTAGACGAGCGGCGGCGTCGTGTAGTCGATCGCCTGTCGCGGAGACGTGATCCAGATCGCCGCGAGCAGCGCGTGGGCCGGCGTCACCGCGTCGGTCGGCGCGGCGAAGGAGAGCGAGAGGCGCGGCTCACCGCATTCGTCGACGAGCCGAATGCGGCCGGGAGGAGGGGCCTTGTACATCGACGCCTTGAGGATGCCTTGCCAATCCGGCGCGCCGGCGTCCGTCCTCGATCCCGTCGCGAACCGCCCGAGCACGAGCGCCGGTGTGCGGTGATTCCGATCGACGCGCCACACCTCGTACCAGCGGTTCGGATCGAGCGGCGCGTCGGGCGTGAGCTCGAGGAAGGCCGTGAGCCCCGAGACCGAGCCGCGCGACGTCAGCGGCACGACCACGCGCTCCATCGCCTCGCTCGGCGCGCTGCGCAGCTCGAACGCCGTGTCCGCGTGCGTGCACGCCTCGCTCTGCTCGCTCCCGCAACCGACGCCACCCGACGAGAACCCCGCGTCGAGCGACAAGAAGACGTGCGTGTCCACGGGCGCCGGGCACGCGCGCGCGGCCCCCACCGCGCCCTCCGCCCGCCCG
>CAYYKK010000281.1:0-10142 GCA_964467935.1 uncultured Polyangiaceae bacterium | reverse complement strand
AGCTGGTGCACCGGCGAAGGCGTCGAGCCCAGCAGTATGACAGCCTTTGGCCGTGTCTTGTCGGCGCGTGGGTTCGGCAAAATGAAGAGCATCGGCGGGCGGGTTGAGCGGATCGGCTTAGCACTCGTTAAACCGAACAATTGAAAGGGGAGGTACAAGATATGGGACAGACCATTACAGACGATTGGCCGAAATGGATGCAATCGTCTGTGCAGGGGCGGTTGTCTGCTCAAGCTCTTGCGGCTCATCCAAAGCGCACCGGCGATAAGTGGCGATCAAATCAATCTGTTTGTCTGTAATGGTCTGTCCATGCGCCCCCGCTCTACCCGCCGATTACAGACCTTTGGTGGGCGAACAGAAAGTTTGCGCGGATTTGTAGCTATGTGTGCGGGCGTGCGCATGCGTTACCTCTCTGATTATCTGTCTGTCTGTTTGAATTCAAAACACAAGATATAGAAAGGAATAAGGTTGTGGCACGGCAGGACGATAGGCTGCACCGGATGGAAGAAACGCTGATCGAAGCGTGGACCCTGCTGTTGCGCATGCCCGACCGGGAGCGGGGATGGCTGCGCAGCGGTTCGCGGTCCAATTGGCCGGAGCACCTGCGTGAATGGTGGGAGTACGCCGATGGCGAGACACAGCCGGTCACCGTGCTCAGCCGTTGGCAAATGAGGCTGGTGGAGCGGGTGTTCCTCTCACCGGGCTGTCTGACCGAGCAGGTGAGCGCAGACGCGCGCAGGCTGCTGGGGCTGCTGATCGCCCTGCGGGCGCGCCTTGATGCCGGTGGGTTCCGCTGGGAGACGGTGTGGCAGCGAATGGGCGGCAAGGCCAGTGGGACCACCGTCGATGCGATTCGCAGACGCTATGACCGGGCTTTGGCAAGGCTGGCGACGGTCGAAGAGGACCGCGCGGAGGCGGCGTGACCCGTGTTTGCGGCGTTCGCGAAATCCTTATTTCGGGTGACTTTCGGGAAAACCCTAGGATTTCTGTCTGCGGAATGTGTCAACCCCATTCCGGAGTCCGCAGTGAAATTTAGGGTGTTCGTTTCCGCAGCAAACGGGGTGTATAGCAAGGCAGGATGGCGACGCGACTGCGATGCCGAGCCGTCCAGCCTTCGGGCATCCTCTCCCAAACTTGCCGGAGCAATGCAGGCCATGCCTCGCCAACGTAGCGCCAAGCGCATCGGGCGTGCGCCGGCGCGCATTGCTTCGGCCCTTGTCAGGGTGAAGGCGGCGCCGAAGATGGCCATGGCATTCTATCAGTCGCCCGAGTGGAAGGCTCTTAAGATCAAGCGTCGGCGCGACCCGGATTACGCGGTGGCGAAGCGGCGGTGCCAGAACGGCGAGTGGCTGGTGCTCGATCATATCGTCGAGATCAAGGATGGCGGCGCCATGCTCGATCCTGCGAACACGCAGTGGCTCACGAACGGCGAGCATCAGGCGAAGACGGCGCTTCGGAAGCGGCAGCGCGCAGGAATGGATATCGGTTCAGACTGACTAACCCCAACCTGAACGACAGGTGGGGGGGTGGTCGAAAGTCCAGGCACCCTCCCCCGCAGTACCGCGTCTCGTCTCATTCAGGGATTTTTTTGTGGCAGATGGAAATTCGGGCGAGGTCGATCTGTTCGGCGCGCCTGTCATTTATCGGGATGCGAAGGCCGGGCGGCCAGAACATATCCGAACGCCAGAAAACTCGCATAAAATCAGCCTATTATTCGCGTGCGGATATTCGGTGAAAGATGTGGCGTCAGCAGTGGGAATTACACAGCCCACGCTGAGGAAGCATTATTTTCATGAGCTTGCACAGCGGCGCGTAGCGGGCCTGATGATGAAGGCCCACCAGCTGCAGCGTCTGAACACCGAAGCCGAAAAGGGCAACGTGGCAGCGGAGAAAGCGCTATTCGCGATCATCGACCGCGAACAGGTGAAACAGATTTCAAACCGGATGGCCGGGCGTGCCGATGCACCAGAACGCAAAACGTCCGTCCGTCCTCTCGGTAAAAAGGAAGAACAGCAGAACGCAGCCCACGGTGTCACAGGCAAGTTCGCCCCACCGGAAGCCCCTCTGCTGAACTGAAGCCATGGCCAGCTGGTCAACCGCCTGTCCGGACTGGAAAGAGCGGATCGTCGAACGGCGCAGCCTTGTGCCGTTCGACCCGCTGTTCCCGAGCGAGGCCGACGCCGCCCTGGCCGTATTCAAATCGTTGCAGGTTACCGACCTGGCCCGCAAGCCGGACGGCAGCTGGCCCACGCTGGGTGAGACTTGCGACGAATGGGTGTTTGATTTCGTCAGGGCTATTTTCGGGTCCTACAACCCGAAGACAGCGAAACGGATGATCCGCAGGTTTCTCCTGCTGATTGCCAAGAAAAACGCCAAGTCGACGATTGCAGCGGGCATCATGCTGACGGCCCTGATCCGCAATTGGCGACATCAGGCCGAACTGCTGATCCTTGCGCCCACGATTGAAGTGGCGAACAACAGCTTTGGCCCAGCCAAAGGCATGGTGGATGCTGACCCGGAATTGACCGCCCTACTTCACGTTCAGGAGCACAAACGGCTGATCAAGCACCGGGTGACCGGCGCTGAATTGAAGGTTGTGGCGGCAGACGGCGATGTCGTGTCGGGCAAAAAGGCCGCCTTCGTACTGGTCGAAGAATTGTGGCTGTTCGGCAAGCGACCGGCAGCGAAAGCCATGCTGCGAGAAGCGACAGGCGGATTGGTTGCACGGCCGGAAGGGTTCGTGATCTTTCTCACCACCCATTCGGACGAACCGCCGGCAGGCGTATTCAAAGAGGAACTGGAGCACTTCCGCGATGTCCGCGACGGGGTGATAGAAGACTCGACCAGCTTTGGCGTGCTGTACGAGTTTCCGGACGAGTTGCTGGAAGCCGAAGCATATCTGGACCCGGATTACTTCTACATTACGAACCCGAACCTCGGTCGGTCGGTGTCGGAGGACTGGCTGAAAAGCGAACTGACCAAGGAGTTGCGCGGCGACGGCGAAGGGAAACAGATTTTCCTCGCCAAACACCTGAATGTCGAGATCGGGCTGCGCCTGCGCCGTGATCGTTGGCGCGGGGCGGACTATTGGGAGAAACGCGCCGATCCCGAAATCCGCGATCTGGACGCGTTTCTGGATCGGTGTGACGTAGTGGTGGCCGGGTTCGATGGCGGCGGCATGGATGACCTTTCGGGGCTATTCCTGATCGGGCGCGATGCCGATAGCCGCAACTGGCTGGGCTGGAGCAAGGCATGGGCGCATATTGTTGTGCTCGACCTTCGCAAAGAAGTGGCACCGCGCCTGAAGGATTTCGAGAAAGCCAATGAACTGGTGCTGTGGGGTGCCGATATCGACGATGATAGCGGCGCCGGTGACGAAGATATCGAACAGATTGCCGATCTGCTGGCGATGGTTCGTGATCGGGGCCTGATGCCGGATAAAGGCGCTGTTGGCGTCGACGCAGCAGGCCTTGGCACATTGTACGACGCGCTGCTGCAGCGCAATTTTACGCAAGATCAAATCTGGTCGGTCGGTCAAGGTTACCGGCTGACCGGTGTCATCCACCAAGTGGAACGCAAGCTGATGGACGGCTCGTTTCTGCATGGTGGGCAGGACTTGATGACCTGGAGCGTTTCAAACGCGCGGGCCGAGCAAAAGGGCAACGCTGTGCTGATCACAAAGCAGGCTGCAGGCAAGGCAAAGATCGATCCGGTCATTGCCTTGCTGAACGCCGCCAAAATGATGGAGCGTAGCCCGGATGCCGGATCATTCGGTCCGTCCGTCTACGAAGAACGCGGTGTTCTGGTAATCTGATGGGACTGTTGGATCGCCTTTTCAGCTGGAACGGTGATACCGGGCCGGACCGACCGTCTGCGCCGGGTGCCAATGTTCAGGCGGGTCCGGCTCACGTTGGTGTGTCGGCCTATTCCGTTATGGACCTACACGGCGATGCATTGCCCGAATTCATGCGCGAAGGTGTTGCGAATGCCACAGGTCGGGCTGTAACCGAGCGCACCGCGCTGGCGAATGCGACATTCTTTCGGGCTGTAAACCTGATTTCGTCGACCATCGGTATGTTGCCGTTAAATCTTCACCGGAAGACGAATGGCATTATCGACAAGGCAGACAATCACCCGGTCTGGCGCTTGCTGCGTGTTCGCCCGAATGGCTGGCAGACACCCTATCAGTTCAAAAGCTACATGCAGGGCCGTGCGCTTCTGCTGGGCGATGCATTCGCTTATAAAGTCCCCGGTGTGCGCGGTGTTCAGGCCCTCGTCCCGCTCGACCCCAAACGGGTTAGGGCGGTCCTCGATGATCAGTTCACCCTATCATATGAATACACGCCAAAAGCTGGCGGTAAGCGGCGATTTGCTGCCGACGAGATATTTCATCTGCGTGCACCATGGTCGAGCGACGGGATCACCGGCGATGGCCTGCTGCGAGTGGCGGCCGAGGTTTTGGGACTGGCCCAGACAGCGGATGAAGCCGCAGCCCGGCTGCTGCGCAACGGGGCTTATGTCGGTGGTGTTTTGCAGCACCCGAAGACCTTGACGGCGGAAGCCATTGCCAAGCTGCGTACGCAATTCGAAGAGCGTTACAGTGGCCCCGAAAACGCGGGCCGGTGGGTGGTTACCGAAGAAGGGATGGAGGTTAAGCCTCTCGGGGTCAGCGGTAAGGATGCCGAAGGACTGGCGAACCGGAAGCATCAGGCGGAGGAAGTGAGCCGGTTCACCGGCGTGCCGCGTCCGTTGCTGATGTTCGACGAAACCAGCTGGGGCAGCGGCATCGAGCAGCTGGGCCTCTATTTGGTGACCTACTGCCTGCTGCCATGGTTCAATGCCTGGGAAGAGACCATTTCGGCGTCCCTGCTCAGCGTGGCCGACCAAAGCGACCATTACGCCAAATTCAACGAAGCGGCCCTGCTGCGCGGATCGCTGAAAGATCAGGCCGAGTTCTTCGCCAAGGCACTTGGCGGACCGGGTGCGGCAGGATTCATGGTGCCAAACGAAGCCCGCGAAAAAATGGACATGAACCGCGAAGCCTGGGGCGATCAGCCCGGATGGCTGCAAGGAGACAGCAATGCGCAACCGGATCAATAAAGTGTGGGCTCACACCCGCCCGGGGGCGCTCCCCCTGCCCGGTGACCGCAAGATCGCGGCCTTGACCTCGCCCAGCGTGCTAGACCGCTGGAGTGATGACGGTGCCGGTATTCGGGCACTGTCCAAGGGCGACAACGTCATCACCATGTTCGATATGATTGGTGAGGACTTCTGGTCTGGTGGTGGCATTACCGCGAAAAGCGTAGCCGCCCAGCTGCGGGCCATCGGTGACCGTCCTGTCGAAATTCAGATCAATTCGCCCGGCGGCGACATGTTCGAAGGCATCGCAATCTACAATGTGCTGCGCGAGCATGCCCAGTCTGTCACGATCAAGGTGATGGGCATGGCAGCCAGCGCGGCGTCGGTGATTGCGATGGCGGGCGATCATATCGAAATCGGCGCAGCGTCGTTCTTCATGATCCACAATTGCTGGGTCGGCGCCGTGGGAAATCGCCACGACATGGCGGAAACGGCTGAATGGCTGGCCCCCTTCGATTTGGCCATGGCTGAGGTCTATGCCGCGAAAACCGGGCGTGAAGTGCAAGAAATCGCGACATGGATGGACGCCGAAACCTATATGAGCGGGTCGGTTGCCATTGAGCGCGGATTTGCCAATGCTCTGCTGCCGGCGGACCAGATCCAGACCGATGCCGTCACCAGGGCAACGGACATCGCGACGAACAACCTTCGGGCAATGGAACTGACACTGGTGTCCGCAGGTCTGACCCGCAGTCAGGCCCGCGCCCGCATCAACGAATTGAAGGGCACGCCCGGCGCTGCCCAGATCACCACGCCCGGCGCTGGTGCCCCCGACTGGACCGATGCAGCTTCCAGCCTCCTGACCGCATTTCAGGCTGGCTGACAGAAAGGAAATATCCATGACAAAGATTGTTCTGGCCCGCGCCGCGCTGGCTTCGCTGGCGCTCGCCTCCGCTCCGCGTGCGGTTCACGCCGCACCCCGTGCCGATGGCAGCGATCCGAAAGCTCTCATCCTGCAGCTGCAGACTGCATTTGAAGAGTTCAAAAAGACGGATGCCCAGCAGCGGACCGATGCCGATGCGCTGATCTCCAGCAAAATCGACCGGCTCAACGATGAAATGAGCACGCTTGAGGCCGCGCTGAATGATGCAAATCGTCGGATTGCGGCCGCGCAGCTGGCGCCCGGCGATATGGATCCGACAAATCCCGAATATATTCAGGCCTTCAAGGCTCATATGCGCCGGGGCGATGTGTCTGCCGCGATGTCTGAAGGGACGGCTACCGAGGGTGGCTATCTCGCGCCGGTGGAATGGGACCGGACCATTACCAACAAGCTTAAGCTGCGTTCGCCCATTCGCGAAAATGCACAGGTCATCACGATCAGCGGCCCGGGCTTCAGCCGTGTTTACAACGATGGCGTGATCGGCTCCGGTTGGGTTGGTGAGAAGGCCGCCCGCCCTGAAACCACGACGCCCGGCCTGACCACGCTCACCTGGTCCATCGGTGAAATCTATGCCAACCCGGCCATCACCCAAACCTTGCTGGACGATGCCGCGCTCGATCTGGAAAGCTGGCTTGCCGGGGAAGTCGATACCGAATTCGCCGTGCAGGAAAACATTGCTTTCCTTTCGGGCAACGGCTCCAACAAGCCGATTGGCATCCTGAACTATGTCACCGGCGGAACGCACGCGGCGACCCATCCACTGGGCGACATCAAGGCAGTTACCGCCGCATCGGCAACGGCGCTCACTGGCGATGAGATCATTGATCTGACCTATTCGCTGCCATCGGAGCGGGAAGGTAACGCGAAGTTCTTCCTGAATCGCACCACGACAGCGAAAATCCGCAAGTTGAAGGATGGACAGGGGAACTTCCTGTGGCAGCCGACCTATATTGCCGGGCAGCCATCCACACTCGCCGGGTATGGTGTTGAAGAAGTTCCCGGCATGCCGGCGGCCACTGCTGGCCTGATCCCGATCTTGTTCGGCGACATGGAACAGACTTATCTGATCGTTGACCGGGTTGGCATCCGCGTGATGCGCGATCCGTTTACCAACAAGCCGTTTGTCCATTTCTACACGACCAAGCGCGTGGGCGGCGGGGTGCAGAACCCCGAATACATGAAGGCCATGAAGATGGCGGCCAGCTGACACCAGCATCGCATAGGGGTGGGAGCCTGTGGTTCCCACCCTTTCTCGCGCTCATCCGTGGGCGCGTGAATGGGATCGTCCCGATTATCCGGAGCAAAACCATGGGAAAGAAATCAGTCCCGGCAAAAGTCGCCAAAACGGTGCAGGCCGCCGGAATTCCGTCCAACAACGCTGAACAGGCGAAGGTTGAAACGCCCGTCGACATCAGCGAGCAGATCGACCTCAACGACCCTGCGCTGTCATCCCGCGAAGCGGTCGAAAAGAACCTCAAAACCAACTGATTGGCTGGCGGGAGTTAAGGCAGCGACCATGACATTCTTCATCGATCCGCTGCCGAACATGAGCGGGGACACAGCTGTCTCTTTGGCCGAGGTCAAGGCGCACCTGAGCATCGTAGCCGGAAATGCCGCTTTCGATGACTTGCTGGTGACCTTGCGCGATTCTGCCATTGGCGCAATCGAGCAGTTTACAGGGAAGTATCTGATCCCCCGCACCGGCGTTGTCTGGCGGGGGCAGTTTCCGCCGGATGGGACGCCGCTGGATTTGTGCCGGGGGCCGCTGATATCGGTTGCCTCGATCACATACACGGATCGAACTGGGGGCGGCATCACCCTGCCCGCCAGTGATTACCTCGTGGTTCCGGGTGGCACCTTGGTCATTCCGGTGGGGGCATGGCCGTCTGACGGCATCGCCGGAACTGCGGTTGTTACTTTCGGCGCAGGGTTCTCCGGCCAGACCTTGCCGTCTGCACTGAAGCTGGCAGCTCTCGGCTTGTGTGCGTTCTACTTCGAGAACCGTGACGCCATGATCAATGCCCGTGAAGGTATGCCGGTTGGCGTTGAAGCGCTGGTCCGACCCTATCGCGACATTCACATCTGACAGGAGGCAACGCCATGCGTGCGCGATTTCGTGTCGATTATAATGAAAAGCTCAAGGCTGGTGACGATGTTCCGGCTCATCTGGTGCGGCGCATGTTGCGCACCGGGCTGGGCATCGCCGTTCCGGATGAAGCGGAACCTGGCGATCCCCCTGCCCCGGTCGACGGTAGCGGGGAGAATCAGGCCAATGATGCGCAGGCCGATACGCCACCGGCGCTTTCCGCGCGGCGCGCCACGAAAGGCAAGGCGGGTAAGTGATGCAACTGCGTTCCGGTGACCTGACCGATCTGATCACGTTTCAGCGGCGTGAGGGAACGCAGAGCCCAGGCACCGGGGCCTGGTCCTATGTCTGGATCGACGTGGGACCACAGGAATGGGCGCAAGTGCGCGGCGATTTGCCGGGCAGATCGGAAAGTGTGGCCGATGGTATCGCGCTCAACCAGCGGACCTGCCGCGTGCGCTGCCGGTATCGCGACGATGTAACCAGCGCCATGCGCGTGAAGCATGGTGACCGGGTGCTAGCCATCATCGCCGGACCGGAAATGCTGGGTCGCCGCGAAGGGCTGGAAATGAAGTGTCAGGACTATTCGACGGAAGGGGAAGCGCCATGAGCCGTGATTACCCCGTGCGCGGATTAAACGATCTCATGCAGTTTCTGAATGCGTTCCCGGCCAATTTGAAGCGAAACGCCATCGCGGGAGGGCTGCGCGGCGCAGGTGCGGTAGTGCGGGAGGAAGCGCGTACCCGCGCTGCCAAAAATTCAGGCAAGATGGCGAAAGCGATCAAGACCAGCAGTGTGCGGACCAATCAGGATGGCACGATGTCGATCAAGGTCCGGCTCGATCCGAAATCCGAACATGCCTACCTGGGTGTCTTCGCCGAATATGGCGTTGCCCGCCATCTTATTGCTCGTACCGGGGCGAAAGAAGGCCGCGTTGCCATTCGCAAGGCGAAAGCGGGTGATGGCAAAATTTCAAACGGCGTGATGAAAATCGGCCCGGACTTTGTTAGCGGAATTCTGGAACATCCGGGGCACGGCCCCCATCCGTTCATGCGTCCTTCGCTCGATGCACGCGTAACCGACGCACTTGAGGCGTTCACAGTTCGTATTCGTGGTTATATCGAAGGCAAGACGGGTTTTGCCATGCCGGCGGATGACGAGGAATGAGTGGCGTCGTTGCGCTGCGCAGCGTGTTTCTGAGTGACGATGCATTGATCGTCCTGGTGCCCAGCACCAGCATCGGCGCCGGGGTACTGCCACAGGACACCCCCCTGCCCGGTATTGCGCTGGAAAGTGTGTCGAGCGGCGACCGGAATATTCCGAACCCGGGTGGCCATGTGCACGTGACCGATCGGGTACAGGCCACCATTCTGGCGAAGAGCTATGACAGCCTGCTGGCCATCCGCAAGGCGGTGCGGCGGGCTGTCTGGAACAACCGGTTCCCCACGATTGCCGGGCTGCTGAATGTGACCGTGCACACGATCAGCGCCGGGCCTGACTTTATGAACGAAGATGCCAGTATCTATCTCGGCTCCCACGATTTTCGCGTGACCTATTCGGAGGCGCGCTAACCCCTGATTGCCGATCCCGGCAATGCCTCGCCTGACCGTGAGCGGGCATTCCATCGGAGTACCTTACATGACTGCAATGACCACTGCCGGGACGGTTCTCGGCATATCCGCAGCCCTGCCCACCGCATTCACCGAGACCGCTTTTGAAGCGCTGACCTTCACCAGCATTGGTGAAATCACCGAAATCGGGGGCGATATCGGCCGGGTTTACAATGTGGTGAACCACAATCCGATTTCGTCCCGCGCCACGGTCAAGATGAAAGGCTCGTACACTTCGGGCTCGCTCGCGCTGACCATTGCCATCGACCGTGAGGACGCCGGGCAGGAACTGGCGCGCGCGGCGCTCACCAGCGATACCCCGTATGCGTTCAAGATGGCGCTTCAGGACGGTTCCATCATCTATTTCCACGGTCTGGTGACCAGCTTCCCGATGAACCCGGGCGGTGTCGACAGTGTCACCGGC
>CAYYKK010000280.1:0-10185 GCA_964467935.1 uncultured Polyangiaceae bacterium | reverse complement strand
CTCTTCGGTCAGCGCGGGCACCTTCGTCGCCGTGTCGGGCAGGTTGATCCCCTTCTCCGCGCGGAGCTTCGCGTTCACCCGCTGCGTGCGCACGACGCGGAGCAGGAAGTCGTGGTGCTTGCGCAGGACCTTCTCGACGACCGCCTCGATCTTGCCGTCGTCGAAGAGCACGCGATGTCCCTCGGCGAGCTCGTCGAGCGCCTCGGGCAGCGTGCACGCGACGAGCCCCGGCGCCTCGATCTGCCCCGAGGGGCCGCGTCGCGGCGGGGTGCCAGCGACGTCGCGCGCCGTGAGCGCGAGCGTGTCGCCGACGCGCACGTCGATCGCGGCGCCCTCGCCGCCCCGGACCTCGAGCGTCGCGTCGGCGAGCTTCCGTCCGGCGCGGACGACCTTCAGGTTCGCCCGCTCGCGGACGTAGGCGCGCCGCTCGGCGGTGGCGACGATCTCGGCGGCGCCGACCTCTGCGACGACGAGCCGTCGTCGCTTGCCGCGCGCGTCCCGGAAGCGCAGCTCGTCGCCCGCGCGGAGCGCGTCGAACACCGCGTCGCGGAGCGCCACGACCGATCCGGTCGCCTCCTCGAGCGGCGTCGAGCCGCGAAGCACGACGACGCGCGCGGGCGCCACCACGCGGCCGATCTCGTCCTTCACCGGCTTCCAAGTCGCCACCGGTCGGCCGCCGGCGACCTTGCCGGTGCGGATCTTCGGACCGGCGAGGTCCATGAGGACGCGGCACTCGGCCCCGGTCTCCCGCCGCGCCTCGGCGAGCGCGAGGGCCATGCGCTTCCACGCCTCGGGGCGCTCGTGCGCGCAGTTGATCCGGAGCACGTTCATGCCCGCGCGCAGCATGGTGCTCATCCACGCGCGGTCGGCGAGGTCGGCCGAAGGCGCGGTGACCATGATGTAGATGTGCCGATCCTTCGGCCGCGGCCCCAGGATCTCGTGCGTGTGCTCGTGGAGGTGGACGTTGGCGGTCTCCCATCCGAGCGCAGCGGCGCTCTCGGCCGCGAGGCGCTCGACCTCGGCGGCGGCCTCGGCGTCTCCGCGCAGCGCGAGCGCCTCGTGCACGCGACGCGAGACCTCGAGCAAGCTGCCGCGCACCCAGCTCTCGGAGCGCCCGAGGGAAGAGAGGCCGAGCTGCGCGAGATCGTGCTGCAAGGCGCGAAGATCGTGCTCGCGCAGCGCCACGTAGTCGACGAGGTTCCTCGCGCTCGCGTGGCGCTCCTCGGGGATCGACTCGATCGCCGCGCGCATCTCGCGCTCGATCTCGTCCATCCGTCGTTCGATCCGCGCGAGCTCGCGCGCGGCGGCGCGGAGGGCGGTCGACTCGTCGAGGATCGAGGGCGAAGACGGCGGAGCGGGCTTCACGCCCGCGGCGCAGCAAGCACCATACCCCGCGGCGAAGCGGCCGTGGGAACGGGCCCGATCCGCCGCATCGGCGCAATCGCTGCATGCCCGTGCATGCATTGCGGCTCTCTCCGCCGCGCGGCGTCCGCGGTCGCCCCAGGCGAGCAACGATCTGCGCACGTCGTGCACGCCGCTTCACGGCGCTCGCCGTCGCGCTCTCGGTCGCGCGCGAAGAGCGCGACGGCACGCATCGTGGAATGCCTCCGACGCGCCCCGGTCGAGCGCCCGGCACCACGAGCGCGAGGAATGGACCCGACGGGGGCAGAGGAGCGATCCTGCTCGCGCGCATGCCCCGACCCACGAGAACGACCGCAGAGAGGCGCGCCCGAGGCGCGTCGCTCTGCGCCGCCGCGATCGTGCTCGCGTGCCTCGGGACGCGAGCGACGAAGGCGGACGCGGCGCCGGCGGCCGCGGCGCCGGCGGCGACCGAGAGCGAACGACCCGACCGCTGGGAGCCCGCCGTCCTGCCAGAGCTCAACTACGACTCGAACATCGGCTTCGGCTTCGGCGCGATCGGGACGTTGGCGCGGTTCGTCCCTGGCTACGACCCTTATCGCTTTCGCTTGGAGGCGCAGATCTTCACGAGCCTCGCCGTCGACGAGGCCCACCACGTCAGCCTCCCGTACCACGACCATTTCCTCCGAGGGGACTTCCCGGGGCTCCTCGGCGATCGACTCCGTCTCTTCGCCGCGATCGGGTTCGGCCGGTTCTCGAACTCCGGCTACTACGGATTGGGACAGCTCTCCACGCGCCCCTCCTTCAGCGACGCGGAGTTGACCGCGAGCGAGTCCGCACGGCGCTTCGACACGTATGATCGGCTCACGCCGAGCGCCGATCTCGTCGGAGAGATCATGCTCCGTACGATCCGACACCCGAAGCGGAGCGCGCGCCTTGCGCTCCTCGTGGGCACCAGCGGCGCCTACGATCGCATGACCCTCTATCCAGGGAGTCAGCTCGAGCGAGACGTCCGCGCGCGGGCCGAGCCGACGCCGCGCGGCCGAGAGCTCGCGTCGCTGCTCCACGGCTTCGAGAGCCACGGTGTCGGCACGCTCGCGCTCGGCCTCCTGTGGGACAGCCGCGATCACGATTTCGCGCCGAGCGACGGCAACCTCACCGAGCTCTCGAGCCGCGTGGGGTACGCCGCGGGCGCGAACGAGCGCATGGCCTTCGTGCGATTGCACGCCTCCACGCGCTTCTATTCGAGCCTCTATCGCGACGTCGTCGTGTTCGCGCACCGCGCGGCGATCGACGCGATCTTCGGCGACGCGCCGTTCTACGAGCTGAGCCAGTTCGGCGTGCTGCACGTCGAGGAGGGTCCGGGCGGCAATGGCTCGGTGCGCGGCGTCCTCCTGCGGCGCTTCCACGGGAAGCTCAAGATCATCGACAACGCCGAGCTGCGTCTCCAGGCGCCTTGGTTCACGATCCTCGGCGCGCGCTTTCGGCTCGGGGCGGTGGCGTTCGTCGACGCGGGCCGCGTGTGGAGCGAGCTACCCGCGCACGCCGATCTCGACGGTCCGTGGGCGCCGTTCGCGCTCGGCGTGGGCGGCGGCCTGCGGCTCCGCTGGGGCGAGACGTTCATCCTTCGCGCCGATCTCGCGGCCTCGCCGACGGACCACACCACCGGCTTCAGCATCGATCTCGGTCACGTGTTTTGAGCGCGCGGCCGGTTCGCGTCGGGCAGCTCGGCGAGCCCCAACGAGGTCAACCGGTTGTAGAGCGTGCGGCGGCTCACGCCGAGCAGGCGCGCCGCTTGCGTGCGGTTGCCCTGCGCACGCCCGAGCGCCTCGACCACGGCCTCGCGCTCGGCCACCGCGCGCCTCGCTTCGAGGCTCGACGGATCGCGCCCCGAGTCCGTCCCCGACGTCCCCTGGCCGGCGCCGTCGCCGGAGAGCGGGGACGGAGAGGAGATGCGCTGCCCAGGCGGCGTGAGCCGCACGAGCTCGCGCTCGACGTCGGCCTCGTCGATGACGTCACCGTCGCTGAACACCAAGAGGCGCTCGACCACGCAGAAGAGCTCGCGCACGTTGCCGGGGAACGGATGACGCGCGAGCCGCGCCTTCGCCGCGTCGGTGATTCGGACGTCGCCGCGGTCGCTCGCGCGGCCGAGGCGCTCGACGAAGCGCGAGGCGAGCTCGGCGACGTCGCCCGGCCGCTCGCGGAGCGGCGGGAGCCAGATCGGGATGACGTTCAACCGATAATAGAGGTCTTCGCGGAACTCCCCTTTGGCGATCATCGCCTCGAGATCGCGGTGGGTCGCCGCGACGAAGCGCACGTCGGCCCGCTCGGTGCGGCTGCTCCCGAGAGGCTGATACTCCTTCTCCTGAATGAGCCGCAGGAGCTTCGCTTGCGCGGAGACCGGCACGTCGCCGATCTCGTCGAGGAAGAGCGTCCCGCCGCGCGCGAGCTCCACGCGACCGGGCTTGCGCGCCACGGCGCCCGTGAAGGCGCCCCGCTCGTGCCCGAAGAGCTCGCTCTCGAGGAGCGTCTCCGGCAACGCGGCGCAGTTCACCGCGACGAACGGGCCCGACGAGCGCGCCCCGGTGCCGTGAATCGCGCGCGCGACGACCTCCTTGCCCGTGCCGCTCTCGCCGCGCACGAGGACGTTCGACGCGGTCTGCGCCGCGCGTCGGACGAGCTCCGCGACCTCACGCATGACCGGGGACGACCCGAAGAGCGCGCTCGCGGGCGGGGGCGGCGGCGGCTCCTCGGCGGCCCTCCGAGCCCGCCGCAGCGCTTTGTCGACCGTGAAGAGGATCTCGTCGCGGTCGAACGGCTTGGTGAGGAAGTCGACCGCGCCGGCGCGCATGGCTTGGACCGCCGTGGGAATGGATCCGTGCGCGGTCAACATCACGACCGGCAGCTCGGGCGCAGCCTCCGCGATGCGCCCGACCAACGTGAGACCGTCCATGCCCGGCATGCGCAGATCCGTGAGGACGAGGTCGAAAGGCGACGTGCTCACGCGGCGCATGGCTTCCTCGCCGTCGCGCGCGTGCTCGGCCGTCCACCCCGCCTGTCCCAGGAGGCCGACCAGCACGGTGCCGAGCGCGACGTCGTCGTCGACCACCAGGACACGCCCCTCCCGTCCCTTGTCCGCCATCGTGATCTCGCAAGTTACATCGAGAACGCGCGCAGCGAAGGGTTTTCCCGGCGCGCGGTCCCGTCGCGGCACCTTCCCGTCGTCGGGATCGGTCACGCCTTGTGCGGCGGCTCCGCGGAGAGGACTATCGCGCGATGACGCTGAGGCTCTGGCTCGCGGCCGCCTCGGCGGCCGTCTTCCTCGCCCTCACGCTCGTCGCCGGGAGGAGGAGGGCTCGCCACCCGCTCGCGATCTGGGTCGGCCTCGTCTGCGCGGGCCTCTTCACGTACAACCTCGCCGAGTTGCTCTCGGTGCTCGAGGGCGCCGCGACGTGGGTGTTCGTCTCCGACGGCGCCGCGGCGCTCACGGCCGCGTTCACGTTCGAGCTCTTCGTCCGCCTGCTCGGCTTCGCGAGGCCCCTCTCCCGCGCGCGGCTCGTGGCGGCGATCTACTTCCCGCTCGTCGCGCTCCTCGGCTTCGCCCCGATCGTCGTGCCGCACGTGCGCGAAGCGCGCGACCGAGCGTTCCCGATCGCGATGCTGCTCGGCCTCCTGCCCGCGCTGATCGTGCTCGGGCGGCTCGTCTGGGTGCGCACGCGACGCTCGTGGGGGGTCGAGCGCGCGCGCGCGCAGCTCGCAGGTGCGACCTTGATTCTGGGCGTCGGCTCGGTGCTCTCCGATCTCGCTGCGATGCTCGGCGCGCCCGCGCCGCGGCTCTCCTACGCTGGTCTATTGCTCGCTTCGATCGTGCTCACGGCATGGACGCTCGAGGCTCGGATCTTTCGCGGCGTGCGGACGACGACGCTCCTCAACGCCCTCGTCATCGCGCTCATCGCCGTGGGCGCGCAGGTCCTGCTCGTCTCGACGACCTACGGTCGCACCGAGTTCGTCCTCTTCGGCACGCTCGTCGTGGTGCTCGTGACGATCGGCGCGATCGCGCCGCTCCTGGGCCAGCTCGAAGAGCAGCGAGCGAAGGCCGCGTACCTGACCACGCTCGGGAGGCTCGCAGAGCAGATGGCGCACGATCTGAGGAACCCGCTCGCGGCCATCAAAGGAGCGGCGCAGTTCCTCGAGGAGGAGCGCGCGCGCGGCCACTCCCTCGATCCCCACGGCGCGATGCTCGACGTGATCGTGGAGCGGGTCGATCGCATCGAGCGATCCATCGCCGATTACCAACGGATGGGGCGCGTCGAGCCGATGAGCCGCCTCACCGCGCTCGGTCCGCTGGTCGCGGACGCGGCCGCGCTCGCCGAGACCCTCGGCGCTCCCGGGACGAAGGTCGAGGTCTCGGCAGCCGACGACGTGCCGAGCGTGATGGTCGATCCCGACCTCTTCACCTTCGCGCTCGAGAACCTGGTGCGAAACGCGTGCGAGGCGCTGCCCGCGGGCGGGACCGTGTCGATCCGCACCGAGCGCGCACGCGAGGGCGATCGCGAGCTCGTGCGCGTCGCCGTCGCCGACACCGGCGAGGGGATGGACGCGGAGACGCGCGAGCGCGTCCTCGGCGGCTTCTATTCGACCAAGACCGGCGGCAGCGGCCTCGGCCTCACCTTCGTGCGCCGCGTGGTCGACGCGCACCACGGCCGCTTCCGCCTCGTGAGCGCGCTCGGGAAGGGCACGCGCGTCGTGCTCGAGATCCCCGTGCAGTGAAGGGACGAAGCGTGCAGCGCGCTGCACGCCCCGGGTTGCACGCCTCGGTCGATCGCGCTCCTCGCTCGGCCTTTTCGGGCGACGCGCGCGTGGCACCTCGCTTGCTGTCTCTCGGAGCGAAGGAGATCCTCATGCGCACGCTCTCGATCGCTCTCGCCACTTCCCTCGCCCTCGCTCCCACCGTCGCGAGGGCCGACGACGATCCCACGCCGCCCGTGCGGAGCACCACGGGGCCCTCGTCGCTGACGACGCCCGCAGCCTCGTACGATCCGAACGCCTACGTCCCGCCGCGCTCGGTGCTCTACCAAGGCGGCGAGATCCCGCGGACGGCGCACATCGAGACCCGCCCGAACATGGCGTACATCGGCACGGGGCTCAGCATCTTCGGAAGCGCGTACGCGACGTCACTCATCTACGGCGTCTCGACGTGCAGCGCGCAGATGAAGTGCCGACCGGGGAGCGGTTGGCTCTACATGCCGCTCGTCGGCCCGTTCATCACCTCGGCGCAATCGCCGACGACGGGCGGGCAGGCGCTCGCGGCGTTCGACGGCGGCGTGCAAGCGCTCGGCGCAGCGCTGACCATCGTGGGCTTCGTCGTCCCGCGGAGGTTCGTCACCTGGCAGAACAGGAGCGCGAGCTTGACGATCCTGCCCACGGTCAGCGCGCCGCTCGGCGCGTCGATCGCCGGCGAGGGGAGGGGCGGCGCGGGCGCCGGCCTCTCGATCACGCTGACGCACCTGTGAGCTCGAAAGGGTAGGCCGACATGAGACCTTCGATCGCCCTCGCATGCGCGCTCGCGCTCTCGGGATGTGCGCGCGCCCCCTCGACGTTCGCGTTCGATCTCGACGGTGACGTGTCCACGCGCGCGCGCTCGAGCGCCACGGCCCACGGCTCGGTCGACGACGCTGGCTACCTCGCTCTCGACGACGAGGCGTGGGGCATCCGCATCGCGCTCGGCGGGCTCGCACCGGGCAGCCGCACGGTCGCGAAGGGCAGCGGCGATCTGGTGTTGATGTCCAAAGTGACGGGCGACGTCTTCACCAGCGACCTCGGGACCACGTGCACCGTCTGGGTCGATCCGCACGACGCGACGAACGGCAGCCCGGTCACCGGCTGGTTCACCTGCGACGCGCTCGGCTCGAGCACGGGCAAGCGCGTCGGCGTGCAAGGGGGGCGCTTCGCGACCTTCCTCGACGACGCGTCGAACGACCCGAACGTCGCGCCTCCGACGGGCGCGCCCGCGACGTTCGCCGGACGCGACGGGGCGTGAGGCGCCGCGACGCCCGTCGTCGGTCCTTGCGCGACGCCCCGGCTCATGCCATGATACTCGTCATCCCATGCGGTATCCGGAAGGCCACAAGGAGCTCGTGCGCGCGAAGATCGTCGACGCCGCCGCGAAGGCGATGCGGCGTCACGGCATCGACGGCGTGAGCATCCCGAAGCTGATGAAGCGGGTCGGGCTCACGCACGGCGGCTTCTACGTCCACTTCAAGGACAAGGACGAGCTCGTGGCCGCGGCGATCACGGAGGCAGCGGCGGGAACGGGGAAGCTCGTCTTCCGAGATCCACCGACGCTCGACGCGTCGATCCGCATGTACCTGTCCGAGCAACACCTCGACGAGCCGACGACCGGCTGCGTGGTCGCGGCGCTCGGGACGGAGGCTCCGCGGCAGCCGGCCGCGGTGAAGCGCGCCTTCGCAGATGCGGCGCGCGGCCTGCTCTTCCTCTTGGAGAAGAAGCTCCACCCCGACAGCCCGAAGGGCAGGTTGTCGGACGACACGCTGCGCCGCGGCGCAACCATGATCGGAGCGATCATCCTCGGCCGCGCCGTCGGGGACGAAGCCCTCGCGCGCCGAATCCTGGCGGCGAACCGAGAGCCCTGAGCGGCAGCCAACGGAGAGCGGCGCCCCCGCCGCTCTCTCTTTTTCGAACGGAGACATGATGACTGTCATCTCACAAGCCGAGCCACGGAGCTCCGCGCGCGAGCGCGCCGACGACAGAGCCCTCGACCGACACCCCACGGCGATCGCCTTGCGCGCCCGAGGCGCACCGGCGCCGCGCGAGCGCCTCGACGCGGACGCCGTGCGCGCGATCGCCATCGCCGCCGGCGCCGACGACGCGGGCGTCGTCTCGATCGATCACCCCGACCTCGCCGAGGAGCGACCCCACGTGCTCGCAGCGCTCGCGGGCGCGCGCTCGCTCGTGAGCATCGTCGTCCGCACGCACGCCGACAACATCCGGAGCCCGGCGAGGAGCGTCTCGAACCGAGAGTTCCATCGCGCCGGACACGACGTCGACGAGATCGCCCACCGCGTCGCCGTCGCGCTCTCGGCGCGCGGCTTCGCGACGATCCACCCATCGATGGCCTTCCCCATGGAGATGGACGCTTTCCCTGGGCGCACGTGGGTCGTGTCGCACAAGCGCGTCGCGATCGCCGCCGAGCTCGGCAAGATGGGCCTGCACCGCAGCGTCATCCACCCTCGCTTCGGCTCGTTCATCCTGCTCGCGACCGTCGTCTCGACGGCGGAGATCGAGGCGCATCCGACGCCGCTCGCCTTCAACCCGTGCGTGAGCTGCAAGCTGTGCGTCGCGGCGTGCCCGGTCGGAGCCATCGAGCCGGACGGGGAGTTCCGCTTCTCCGCTTGCTACGATCACAACTACCGCGAGTTCATGTCCGGCTTCGGCGATCTGCTCGAGGAGGTCGCCGAGAGCCGCGACCGCCACGCGCTGCGCGACCGAGTGACCCAGGCCGAGAGCGCCTCGATGTGGCAGAGCCTCGCGTACGGACCGAACTACAAGGCGGCCTACTGCATCGCCGTTTGCCCCGCGGGTGAGGACGTCCTCGGGCCGCTCTTGGAGAACCGCAGGGCGCACCTCGACCGAGTCGTGCGACCGCTCGTCGCGCGAGAAGAGCCCGTCTACGTCGTCGCTGGGTCCGACGCCGAAGCGCACGTGAAGCGGCGCTTCCCGCACAAGCGCGTCCGCGTCGTGCGCTCGAGCCTCCGTCCAGCCGACGTGCGCTCGCTCTTCCGCGCGCTGCCGCTCACCTTCCAGCGCGGACCTGCGAAGGGACTCGTCGCGACCTACCACTTCGACCTCACGGGCGAGGAGGCGACACAGGCCACCGTGCGGATCGCGAACGGCCGGCTGGAGGTCGTCGAAGGCTTGGTCGGCGACGCCACCGTGTCGGTCGAGGTCGACGGGCGCCTCTGGCTCGACATCGTCCTTCGCAGGAAGAGCCCGGTGGTCGCGGTCCTCACGCGCCGCATGATCGTGAGGGGGCCGCGTGCCCTCTTGGATCGCTTCGCCGCTTGTTTCCCGAGGTGAGCACGATCCTTCGCGCTCGCCCCATTGCATGTCCATCATCATCTCATATCCACGAGGAGCTCCACCATGACGACTTCCCTCCCCCACACGCGCCATCGATGGGTCTCTCGCTACGGGCCTTGGGCCGTGGTGACGGGCGCGTCCGACGGGATCGGTCGCGAGCTCGCGCGCTCCCTCGGGGCGCGCGGCGCGAACCTGGTCCTCGTCGCGCGCAGGCGCGGCGCGCTCGACGCTCTCGCCGCCGAGCTCGGCGAGCGCTACGGCGTCGACACGCGTGTCATCTCGCTCGATCTGGCGCGGCCGGCGGCCGCGCAGGAGCTCGACCTCTCGACGAAGGATCTCGACGTCGGGCTCCTCGTCGCTGCCGCCGGCTTCGGCAGCTCCGGCCACTTCATCGACGCCGACGTGACCCAGGAGCTCGAGATGATCGCCGTGAACTGCGCGGCGGTGACGGCGCTCGCTCACGCCTTCGGTCGCCGGCTCGTCGCTCGGGGCCGAGGTGGCATCGTGCTCCTGAGCTCGCTGGTCGCGTTTCAGGGGGTCGCGCGCGCCGCGACCTACGCGGCGACCAAGGCGTTCGTCCAATCGTTCGCCGAGGCGCTCCAGTCGGAGCTCCGTCCACTCGGCGTCGACGTCCTCGCCTCGGCGCCGGGACCGGTGCGGAGCGGCTTCGAGCAGCGGGCCGACATGAAGATGAGCATGAGCCTCCCGGCCCGCGCCGTCGCCGGG
>CAYYKK010000279.1:0-10193 GCA_964467935.1 uncultured Polyangiaceae bacterium | reverse complement strand
CACGCGGTCGCTGCGCTCCCTTATTTCGCGCCGAAACTCTCTCCCCCACCGCCCTACGGGTTGTGCTCCGGGCATCCTCCCTAGCGGCGGTAAACCGCCTTCACGGCAAAAGAACGTGGAGGGGATGAGCAGGGAAATAACCCTATTACCGGCACGGAAGGTTCCGAACATGGCACGCAACGTCAAGACCACCAAGACCCCCGAGCAGCGTCGCGCCGAGGCCGAGGAGCTGCAAGCCACGATCGCGGAGCAGGTCGAGGCGCTGCGCGAGTCGGAGGCGTGGGCGCGGTTCCTGGACTTCACGAAGGCATTCCACCGCTACAGCATCAACAACCTGTTGTTGATCTTCGGCCAGTGCCCCGAGGCGTCCCACGTCGCCGGTTACCGGACGTGGCAGAAGCTCAACCGCCAGGTGCGCAAGGGTGAGCGCGGAATCCGCATCTTCGGCGGCCGCGACGTGCGCGAGACGGTCGAGAACGAGCAGACCGGCGAGGAGGAGGAACAGCGCCGCGTGCGATTCTTCCCAGTGTCCGTGTTCGACATGGGACAGACCGACCTCATCGACGAGGAAGCGGGCGACCCGGCCGACATTGCGCGCCAGCTCACCGGAGACGACCCCGCGGGCATCTTCGACGCCGTGGCCGACTACCTCACCGGCAAGGGCTGGACCGTCGAGCGCGAGCAGATCGCCGGAGGCGCGAACGGATACACCACCACCGACGGCACGCAGCGCGTCGTGATCGACGCGGACCTCTCCCCCGCCCAGGCAGCCAAGACCGCCCTTCACGAGGCCGCGCACGTCATCCTGCACGCCGAGGAAGATCACGCCGAGTACGTCGAGCACCGCGGCACCAAGGAAACCGAGGCCGAGAGCGTCGCCTACGTCGTCGCCGGGATTCTCGGACTCGACACCAGCGCCTACAGCGTCGGCTACGTCGCCGGGTGGAGCAACTGCGACGCCGAGACGATCAAGGCGACCGCGGCAAACGTGCTGCGCGCAGCTCACGCCCTGGCCGACGCGCTCACCGAGCAGCCCGCGACCGTCGCCGCCTGAGCGGCAATAACTCTATTGCCGTCAAGACCGTTAGGAGAAGGAACGATGACCGCGGAAACCCTGTTCGACCTGGCCGAGTTCGAGCACGAGGCCGTCGCCGCGACCGCATGGGACGGCGCGCCCCTGGCTTACACGACGAGCTACTACGGCCCCGCCGAGCTGGATGCAGCATTCGACCGCTACCGCGCCGAGTTCGGCGGCTTCGGATGTATCCCCCGCTCCCACATGTGGCACCGCAACAGCTACAACCAGGGCGAGCGCGCCGTGACCGACGACGGCCACGAGCTGCACATGTTCTACGCCGACGCCTGGTGCAAAGAGGCCGACCACGACCACACCGCCGACCCGCTCCCCGGCGGCGGCCGCTATCAGGCCGTGTGCGCCGGCTGCGCCTGGCACGTCATCGCCGAGCGCGAGAACGACGCCGTAGAGGCGTGGCACGACCACGCCCTGCCCGGCTGGCGATCACTGCCGATCATGCCCCGCCCCGCCGCAGCGGCCACCGACGAGAAGAAGGCGCGAGCCGCAGCCGCCAAGTGGTGCGCGGCGAACTACCCCGCCGAGTGGCAGCGCCCCGGCTCCCCCGTCCGCACCATCCGAGGGCCGCACGGCGGCCGACACGTCGAATCCCGATCCCCCTTCGGCGGCTACGACCTCGCCGCCGACTGACCACCCCACCAGACAGGGGAACCAGCATGGACACCCTCACAGAATCCGACGTCGCCGCCCTCCTCGACGACCTCGCGCAGCTCCTCCCCTTCCCCACGACGCTCTACACCGATATGGGCGCGGATAGCTGGGCTCCACAGCTCTACTTCGGCCCCGTCGACCCGTCATCAGACCTCGCCGCGCACCGCGCCGGGATCGACGCCGACACCGTGCGCCCGGTGTGGTGGATCGACCTCGACGGCGGAACGCGAACGATCCTCCTCGACGAGGTAACCCCCGACGACGTGTGCAACGTCGCCGCCCGAATCGCAGCAATCCACCAAGCCGAGGCCGAGCGCCCCGACACAACCGAGAACGACTGAGAGGAACAATCATGCGACTGACAAGCCCTGACGGATTCGCGATCACCGTCGAGCCCATCGGCAGCACCACGGAGGGCTCCCCAGTCCTCGACGAGGACACCGCCCTAACCGTCGTCGAAGCGTGGGCGGCGGCCGAGGACGTAGACGAGTTCCGAGGATGGACGACCCCCAACGACGAGAGCGGCCCGCAGCCGTTCATCCTGGCTTGGATCGCGCCCGGCTCCGTCTCCTCGATCAGCTTTGAAGAGTGGCCGGTGCTCTACGACCCCGCAGCGGGCTTCTGGGATCGGAGCGCGTACAGCCTGAGCACCTTCCCGTTCCCGCTGACGATCGAAGAATGACCCTAATAACACTGTTCCCGTTGCACGTCGCCGTGACTGTGACGGGAACAGTGTTATTACCGGCCGAGTGTGTCAACAAAACGCCACACCGGCAATAACTCCAATACCGTCGCGCAGCCGATCGCAATAGGGTGGATCGCGTCCGGGCGGCACAGTCCGCGCCCCCCAGCGAGACATGCAGCCACCGGCACCCGCTCCCCGCCGCCACGTCGCCCCCCAGACCAGGCGGCGGGGAGCCTCTACAGCGGCCGACGCCGGACGGAGCCGGCGCCGGCTAACGGACGGCCGGACGGAGCCGGCCGACTGCAGGGGCCTGTCGGCCCGTTCTTTTGCCGTGAAGCCTTCGGCAGCGTACGGTCGGCCAACCTGCGCGCTAGTGCTTTCGCGGCATATCCTCCCTCGCTGCGCTCAGTCCGGTATTCCACGGTCACTAGCACTCCGGCCGTCCTCCCTAGCGGCGAATGAATTCGCCTTCACGGCAAAAAAACGAGGGGTGGGAGGATTACCAAATGGAAGCGCTAACCGTCTACACGACCGGCCCGCAGTGTGGGAAGTGCCGCATGACGAAGATGATGCTCGACAGCAAGGGCGTCCCCTACGTCGAGGTCAACATCACCGAGAACCCCGAAGCGCGCGAGTACGTCACCGAGGAGCTGGGCTACACCGTGGCCCCCGTTGTCGTCGTCGACGATGACGATCACTGGTGCGACCTCCGACCCGACCACATCGAGCGGGTAGCCGCTCACTTTGCCGCCTGACATCAGTAGTAAATAACTCTATTACCGGCTATACTGGTATTACCTACCGAGGAGGAACCATGAACGCTCGCAACCTGACCCCATATGACCGAGGCACCCGCCTAGAGCCGCAGCTCTGGCCGCTCGGGGACGACCCCGACAGCTACGGCCGGGTCGACTTCGACAACGACGAGTCGGCAACCGTGCTGACGGCCTACGTCGAGCGCGAGGGTGACGGCTACGCGATGCACGTCGCAGGCATGGCCGAGCCGCTGAGCCTGGTCGTCGACGGCGGCGGGCGCGTCGTCCCGGTCGACGCCGAGCTGTGCGCGGGGATCGACGAGCTGCTGGACATGGCCCGTCGAGGCCGCGAGGACTTCGAGCACCAGGCGAGCTACGGCGACTACACCGCCGAGGATCGCGCGGCCGCCGATCGCCGTTGGCTGCTGGCCCAGAAGGTGGCTGAGCTGCTGCGCGGAGAAGCCGAGAAGGCTTGACGCTAATAGAGTCATTTACGACAATAGAGTTATTACCGAGGAGGACCGCATGACCACTCAGACCATCACCGTTACCCGGCTTGCCGATCTGCGATTCGGTGACCGCATCAAGAGCTGGGACGGTCGCCCCTACAACCCGCCCCGTCGCGTCGTGTCCGAGCTGGGAACGATCACCGCCGGTTCGCCCGTGCAGGGCGTCCGCTTGCAGAACCCCAACCCGACGAGCCCTGTCGAGCTGGTGCTGTACCCGTCGCAGATGGACGGCCGCAGATTGGAGGTTGAGCGCGAGAAGTTCGATCCGGCACAATAACACTATTAGCGGCAACACCTGTAATACCGACCGAAGGAGAAGAACCCATGAGCTACATCACTCGCACCGGCAACCTGGCCGCGACGCCCACCCTCCGCGAGGGGGATAACGGCCCGTACACCTACGCCCGCGTCCTCGTCAGCGACCGCATCCGCCAGGAGGACAACACCTACACCGACGGCCCCACGGTGGCCTACGACGTCGCCGTGAGCGGCAACCAGGCCGTGAACCTCGTCGAGGTCGCGGAGGAGTCGGGCAACGTCCGAGTGACGTTCTCGGGTCGCTACCGCGTCACCGAGTACAAGGGGGAGCAGGGCACCCGCTTGCAGCACGAGGTCCGAGCCGATGAGGTCGCGGTGAGCCTGCGCGGGCAGAGCGTCCGCGTCGTCGGCAAGCCCGCATCCGATCAGGGCGACGACACCCCGTTCTGACCGTCGACCGAGGGGGGCGCGCTGCGCCCCCCTTTCTCATTCCATCAACACCGGCAATAGACGTATTAGAGTTGTTCCCGTCAACGGAGGTATTTTCTTATGACCGCTCGAATTCTCGCCCTCTGCAACCAGAAGGGCGGCGTCGGCAAGAGCACGACGCTATTCCAGCTCGCGCGCGCCGCGGTGCTCGCCGGTCGCCGCGTGCTGGCCGTCGACAACGACCCACAGGGCAACCTCACGAGCAACATCACCGCCGAGGAGGTCGACGCCGAGCAGGCAGGCCTGGCCGACGTGCTAAGCACCCGTGCAGACGACACCATGCGCGACGTCATCGTGCCGGGACTCTGGCCCGGCCTCGACGTCGTGCCGACGTCCGGGGCCTCACTCGGAAACGTCCGGGATGAACTCGTCATCGCCGGCGCCGGCCGAGAGGTTCGGCTGCGCGAAGCGCTGGCCCAGGTGATCGAGGACTACGACCTGATCCTGATCGACTCCGCGCCATCCCTCGACCAGCTCACGATCAACGCACTCACCGCAGCCGACGGGGCTGTGATCGTCACCCACACGAAGAAGTGGAGCCTTGACGGGCTCGGGCAGCTTCTCGACACGATCGGCAACGTCCAGCGGTACTACAACCCCGGACTGAGCGTCGCCGGAATCATTGTCAACCAGCACGAGGACCGCACCGTCGGCGGGGCCACCTGGCTCGACGAGCTCCGCGCGGCCGCCGACGGCCGAGGGCTGCGCCTGATCGGTCGACCCATCCCCAAGCGCGTCGTGATCGCAGACGCCACCGAGGCCGCACGCGGCCTCGACGAGTGGGGGAGTGCCGAGGCAACCGCGCTCGGAGCGATCTACGCCGAGCACCTGGCCGCTATCGAAGGAGATCCGTCATGAACCGTCCCGCCCCCCGCAAGTCGAGCCTGTCGAGCGCGAGCCCGTTCGATCACCCCACAGCCCCGGAAGCGGCCCAGGAGGCTCCCGCAGCGGCTCCCGCCTCCACTACGCCCGCCCCGGCGGCACAGAGCGCCACAGAGCCGCTCAGCGCCGCTGAGAAGGGCGAGAAGCCCGGCAAGCCCCCCAAGATCACGATCTACCAGCACCCCGACGACTCCGCCCGCATGCGCGGCGCGATCGTCGCCTACATGCGCAACGTCGGCATGACGAACCTGTCGAAGTTCGCCAACGAGGCGATCATGGAGAAAGTCGAGCGCCTGGAAGCTCAGTACAACGGCGGGAAGCCGTTCGAGCCAGTCGGCCCGGGCGTGCTCACCGTCGGCCGACCGATGGGGGAGTGACATGGTTTCTCGCACTGCAACAGCCGTGATCGTCAAGGCGTCGACGGTCGCCACCGATGGCGTCGAACTGACGCGCTACTACGGCCCGTTCCTGCCGCACGTCGGCTCGGCCACGACGACATTTCTCGAGGAGCTGGAGGACGAGCTGAAAGACTCCGGCCGTTACCGGAGCTGGGACCTTTCAGTGGAGGACGTGTTCATCGGAACCGACGAGTCCGATTGCGAAGTCCGCGCGACCAGGTAGGAGCACGCATGGCTACTCCATCGTCAATCGGCCTGCAAGCGGCGGGCCTCCTCGCAACGCTCGGAGACCCCGACGCCGACCCTAATCGTTCGCACGCAGTCATCGTTACGGACCCTGTAGTGAACCCCGGATTTCTAGAGGCTTACGGGCCGTACGAGAACGCGGCCGAGGCGGCCGCAGCGCTCGAAGTCATCCGGGCCAAGATCGACATGGGCCGGCCTGGCGGGTGGGCGTGGACGTACACCGTCACACCGCTCCGATCGACCCCATAGGGCTACGGCGTCCGCTGTACCGGAGTGACCGCGGACGCCCAGACCCAGGCGCGGTACTCGGTGCCGCGGATCGAGAACACCACCCCGACGGCATCCGCCGTCCAGCGCGCCGCTACCGCGTCGACGAGCGCAGGTTTCAACCCGAACCGCACCCAGGCTCGCACCGGCTTGGGTCGAGGGTCGATCGTCACCGGCTCGGAGTCCAAGCGCAGCTCCTCTGGCGTGAGTGACTGCAAGGGGCCAGCGCTCACCACCGCCTGTTCCAAGATGCGCTCATTCATCAGACGGTCGTAGTGGTGCGCATAGCGCTTGTTGCTCCCGATGGCCGACTCCTCCCCGGCCAGGATGAGACTACCGTTATTCGAACATGTGTTCGATTTGCGCGGTTCTTTGCTTTGCCCCCGAGCGCATGTCAGTTACGATCCGGGAAGCTCTGGGGGGAGTGTCTATGACTGAGCGAGTGGCGGAACGGGTGCGCCGACTGCTGCACGAGAACCCGGAGCTTGAAATCCGGTTCACCGAGGCGATCACGCGGGATAGCTACTACCAAGGCCCCGTCGTGCTGTTCTTGCACCCCACGCACCAGGCCCTCGTCGACGAGCTGCGCGCCGAATCTCGCTGACACTGACGGACCGACGCGATCTTTCCAACTATTGCTTACGTCGTTGGAGATTCCGATGGCCGTCTATCAAGGCGTAAGTAGGTGATTTCGTTGAGTTCAGGCGCGGGCGATCTGTTGGATGACTTGGATGGCTACGGCGACGACGAGGGCGTTGTAGAAGAAGCTCACGATGCTGTGTGTGAGGACGAGCCACCGCATCCGCACGGTGGCCACGGTGGCGTCGGATGTCGCGAACGAGGTTCCGATCGTGAACGCGAAGTACAGGAAGTCCGCCAGGCCGGGATGTGTCGTGCGGGGGAATTCGAGCGCGGGATGCTCGGGGTCGCGGTGTTGGAGTGTTTCGTAGACCTGGGCGAAGCCGGTGTGGAGCAGGTGCCAGGACAAGATGATGCCGATCGCGGCCGCCACTCCGAGGAATACCGTTTCCCCTCGGGGGGCTTCGGCGGGAACGCGGATTGTGATCGCGAGAACGGCTGCGTTCACCCCGACGAGACTGGCCATGAGCGGTAGCACCCACGACAGTGTGTCTAGGGTTCCCGATCGGCGGCTTCCGTGTCGGCCGGTGATGCTGCGTCGCCAGGTGAGGACTGACCCGGTGAGGAGATATGCCGTCGCTAGTGCTTCCCACACGATCAGCACGACCACGCTTCCGGAGAGCACGTACCCCACTGCCACGAGCACGGTCACGAGTTCTGCAGCAGTGACGAGGTAGTCGGCCCAGCGGTGCGTTCCCTCGCGTGAGGGGCGCTCTACGTCCATGATCGCTTCCCCTCAAGATACGCCAGTCTCAGCAACCCTACAGCTTGGTTACCTTCCGGATGGTATACCTCATGGGTATGGGAAATGAGACACCGCATTCGATCATCGCCGCGGCCTTCGCGCAGCTGGAAGAGGGCGGGTCGGTGTCGTTGGATTCGGTCGCCCGCGCGGTCGGGTTGACGAAGCCCGGAGTGATGTATCACTACCCCACTAAGGAAGCCCTCATGCTCGCGCTGGTCGATTCGGTCCTGGACCGATGGGAGAGCGAGCTCACCGCCCGACTCGGTGCTTCTTCGTCCCAGGCGGGACCCCATGAACGGATCCGCGCCTACCTGGACTGGTCGCTTTCCGGAGAGTTCAGCGAAACAGACCTGGTCGCGATGAGCGACCCGAAACTACGCCGCACCCTCACCCACCGGTGGACGGAGCGCCTCGCACCCTGGCTGACACTGCCGACCGATCTAGCCCCCGACGTGCGGGCGCGACTGATCGCCGCACGACTCCTCGCCGATGGCGGCTGGCTCGCCGACGCCACCAACTTCTTTCCCCCCACACCCGATGAACGCGCCCGCGTTCACCTCCTCGCCCACAACCTGATTAAGGACTAGCAAATGAAGAAATGGCTCCTGCTCGCTGGAGCGATCGTCAGCGAGGTCACGGCCTCGCTCGCCCTCCAAGCCGCTCAAGATCACCCCGCCTGGTACGTCGTCGTCGGCGTCGGCTTCGTCGCCGCCTTCAGCCTCCTCGGCCTCGTTCTCCGGCAGGGCATGGCGCTCGGTGTGGCCTATGGCATCTGGGGGGCGATGGGTGTGGCGCTGACCGCGATCTTCGCCGCGATCATCTTCGGCCAACCCCTCACCCTGATCATGATCCTTGGCCTGGTCCTCATCATCGGCGGCGTCCTCACCGTCGAAATGGGCTCCCAAGCTGCGATCCGCAAGCGGGAGGCGAACGCCTGATGGTCTGGCTCTTCCTCATCATCGCCATCATCCTCGAAGTCGGCGCCGCACTGTCCCTGCGGGTGGCCACGAATGGCAAGAAGCTGTTCTTCATCGCCGTGGTCATCGGGTACCTCGGTGCGTTCTTCTTCCTCACACAGGTCCTCTCGCTGGGCCTTGGCATCGGTGTCGCCTACGGAATCTGGGCCGCGTCCGGCGTTGCGCTCACCGCGGTGGCCAGCAAGTTCCTCTTCAACGAGCCCTTCACCTGGGTGATGGCCGCCGGTATCGCGCTCATCATCGGCGGTGTCCTCCTGGTCGAGCTCGGTGCTGCCCACTAACCGGCCGAGCGCCGCCGTCCGACGGGCGTCCACAAATAGGATGCACGTTCGCCGCTTCCCCGCGAGCCTCGGCTCCCGCGGAGGCGGGAGGGGTGCGTTGTCCTCCGCTGGGCTTGCTGCGCATCCGTTCAGGTATGCGCTTATCGCCACCCTCGGCGTCGGGTGCGGGATGGCGATTCTGACCGCGATCGGCGCCCTGGGAACCGTCCTCGTGTACATCGGACTAGCGTTCTTCCTGGCCATCGCCGCGGAACCGCTCCTCAGCTACGCGCAGCAGCGAAGAATGCCTCGGTGGGCGGCAGTACTCACCATCGCCAGCATCCTCCTCGTCGGCACCGCGTTCCTCATCACCGTGATCCTTCCAGCAGTGTCCGAACAGGTCACGGCCGTCGCCAACCACGCGTTCACGCTCGTGTCGGCGATCCCGGATCAGCCGTGGTTCATCTGGCTGATCGGCACAATCGGGGATGGTCTGGACGTGAACAATCTGCTGGCGAACGCGACTGCTTTCCTCGCGAATCCAGATCAGCTCCTGAAGCTCTCCGGTGGCCTGCTGCAGGTTGGCACCGGCATCATCGACGCCGTCACTGGCGTGATCATCGTGACCGTTTTGACGATCTACCTGGCTCTCACCATGCCGGCTATCAAGGCGAAAGCATACGAGCTGGTCGCCTACCGCGCCCGCCACCGAGTGAAGTCCATCGCGGAGGAAATTCTGCAATCAGTTGGCCGATTCGTCGGGGGACAGATCGTCCTCGCGTTCGTCAACGCGCTCGTAACGTTCATCGTGACCTCCGCGGCGGGAAGCCCAGCTCCTGCCCTCCTTTCTCTGATCGCCTTTATCGGTGCGCTCATCCCCGTTGTCGGGCCTGTCATCGGAGCGAGCATCGCGGCCATCATCACACTCGAGACGGGCCTGGTTCCGGCCATCGTCGTTGCCGCCATCCTGCTCGCCTACCTGCAAGTAGAGGCCTACGTACTCACGCCGCGAGTCATGGCCCGCGCCGTAGCCATGCCTGGAGCACTTGTTATCGTCGCTGCCCTCGGTGGCGCTGCCCTCGGCGGCATTCTCGGTGCCCTTGTCGCGGTGCCAATCGCCGCTGCTGGCATCACGATCGTCAACCGGGTCATCATCCCCCATCAACAAGCGGGCAACACCACACGCGCACGAGATCGTATTTCGCCACTCGACGTCACCTGAGTAACTCAGGTGACGAGGATGCCGATTAAAGCGCCGCCGCCCACTAGTGCTCAGCAGCTCACAAACGATCGTTTGCGGCACGGTCCAGCGGGTTCGCGGAGACGCACCCCGAAACTC
>CAYYKK010000278.1:0-10238 GCA_964467935.1 uncultured Polyangiaceae bacterium | reverse complement strand
GAGCGCGTGTTCTCGCGCGGCTGGGGCAAGATGAAGCTCTACTTCATCTGCGGCCTGCCGACCGAGACCGAGGACGACGTGCGCGGCATCGTCGAGACGGGCGCGCGCGCGCTCGAGGTCGGCAAGCGCGCGGCCGGTCGGGGCAAGCCCGCCGAGGTCACCGTGTCGGTCTCGGTCCACGTCCCGAAGCCGCACACGCCGTTCCAGTGGTGCGCGATGGACTCGCTCGAAGCGGTCGATCGCAAGCAGTACCTGCTGCGCGAGGAGACGCGCAAGCACCGCGGCCTCCGCCTGAAGACGCACGACGCAGACGCGAGCCTCGTCGAGGGCGTGTTCGCGCGGGGCGATCGGCCGCTCGCCGACGTGCTCGAGCGCGCGTGGCGAAACGGGGCGCGCTTCGACTCGTGGGAGGACAAGCTGCGGCTCGACGTGTGGCACGAGGCGTTCGAGGCGCTCGGCGTCGACGTCGCGAAATACCTCGGCACGCTGCCCGTCACGGCGCGCCTGCCGTGGAGCCACATCGACGTCGGGCTCGAGGACGGGTTCCTCGCGCGCGAGTACCGCAAGGCGCTCCAGAGCCGTCTCAGCCCGCCGTGCGGCAAGGTCGCGGGCACGTTCGTCCACCACACGAACCTCGAGGACGCGCGCGCCGACACGAAGAAGCTCGTCTGCTACGACTGCGGCGTCGCGTGCGACATGACCGAGATGCGCGAGAACCGGCTCACGTACCTCGCGAAGCTCGGCGCGGAGACGCCCAGGCGGAGGCTCGCCCTCGTGCCTGCGGACGCGTCGGTCGAACGGCGCGACGCGGACACGATCGACGCTGGCGCGAGCCGGGCGGCGGGCGCGGGCGCGTCGAAGCGACCGACCCCCGGCCCGCGCGGGGGCCACCGCTACCGCTTCGGCTTCGAGAAGGTCGGCCCGATGGCGCTGCTCGGTCACCTCGATCTCGTGCGGGAGATCCCGCGCATCTTGCGGCGCTGCGACGTCGCGCTCGAGTACACGAAGGGCTTCCACCCGAAGCCCGACATGACGTTCACGCCGGCGCTCTCGCTCGGCGTGATGAGCCTCGGCGAGTTCGTCGACATCCGCTTCGCCGATCGCCTCGAGGCCTCGGCGCTCGCCGCCCTCGCCGATCGCATGACGGCGCGCGCGCCGAAGGGGCTCCGCTTCACCAGCGCGACGCTGCTCGACAAGGCCGACGCGACGCTGCCGAAGATCATCTCCGGCGCGAGCTACGTGGTCGTGTTCGCGCGTCGCACGCTGGCCGACGTCGCGGGCGGGGACGTCGACGCGTGGCTCGACGAGCGTCTCCGCGCGATCCTCGCGGCCGACTCGCTCCGCGTCCGACGCGCCGTCGGCGATCCGAAGCGCGGCGGGCTCGCCAAGATGGTCGACGTCCGCAGCTACCTCGAGCGGCTCGGGCGCGCGGGAGACGAGGGCCTCCGCGCGATCGCGCGCGCCGGCATCAGCGGCGACGTCGTCGCGATCGAGGCCGATCTCACGATCCTGGGATCGGGCGCGGTGAAGAGCTCCGAGCTCGCGGAGGTCCTCGTCGGCGCGCCCACGCCGCACCAAGCCATCCGCACGGGCCTCTACGGTCGCGCGGAGGGGCGCAAGGTCTCCCCGCTCGACGCGGTCGGACGCACCGGGATCGAGGCTGCGGGCCGGAGCGCGGAGCCCTCGTCGACGAGCCTCGGCGCGACCTGAGCGCGGCGCCGAGCGCGCCGCCCGCCACCACCTCGCGCCCACGACGCGAGGCTTCGAGACGAGTCGACGATCCCTTCAGCCGACGCGGCGATGGCCGGATCGGGAGGGATCGCGAGGCCAGCGCGCTGGCGTCCTCTCGGCCCAGCGTCCGAGCGCGGACTCGAACGATCCGAGATCGCGATAGCCGAGGAGATAGCCGACCTCCCCGGTCCCGAGCGCCGGGTTCGCGAGGTACGAGCACGCGAGATCCTCGCGCACCACGTCGACCAGGTCGTCGAACGAGTGGCCCTGCGCGTCGAGGCGGAGCGCGAGCTCGCGCGCGTGCGTCCCGAGGCGCGCCGCGACCCGGTCGAGGTCTGGAGCGCTGCCGTCGAGCGAGGCGCGGATCGCGCGCCGAACCTGCGCCGCGAGCGTCTCCTCGGAGTCCGCCTTCGCGGCGAGCGCGCCCTCGAGCTGCTGGTTCAGGAACGCGTGGAGCGAAGGGTCTCGGTGCATCACCGCGCGATCGAGATCTGCCGGCTCGTAGTGCATCCGGTTGACGCCGCCACCGAACGTCAGCTCGCTCGTCCCGAAGAACGCCTCGAGCGCGGCCCGATCGCTCGGCTCCGGGTGCGCGAGCTCGATCGCGCGAGGCACGATGTGGGCGCCGGAGATCTCGCGTGTGAAGCGCAGGACGAACGCCATCGTGTACTCGTTCGCGTGACGACCGAGGCCGATCGGCGAGCCCGGCGCGGAGTGGGAGAGCGTGGACCCGTCGAGGCGGAACTCGACGCCGGTGTTCATGAGCTCGCCGTAGCGGCAGAGCTCCGCCGAGCCCTCGCGGACCGACGCGACGGCGCGGATCATGAACTCGATGAGGCCGTAGCTCCCGAGCTCCATCTTCGCGGCCATGTCGAGCCCGAGGCTCGCCCTTCCGAGGAGCGCGGCCGCATCTTCGAAGAGGGCGGGCACGTCACCGAGGCGCATCTTGCCCATGGGGAACGCGCCGCCCTCGATCGCCACGCCGTGTCGGCGGCAGAGCGCGCCCGCGTCGTGCCCCGCGGCCTCGACGGTCTTCACCAAGAGCACGAAGAGCCGCGCCGAGATGAGCGGCGTCGTGCGCGCGCGGGTGTCCCTCGTGCGCTCGAGCGTGTCGGTCTCGATGGTGGGCTCGTCCGCGTCGAGCCCTCCGAGCGCGGGGTGACGTGACGAGTAGGGGAGGGTGATGGCGTCGGGGCGCGGGCCGACCGCCGTCGTGTCGGAGCCGATCGGCGCGCGCGCGGCGACGGGCGACGAAGCGAGCGTGAAGCCCTCGGGGCGCTTGACCGGACGACCTCGCACCGTCTTCGGCTCCGCGAGGAGACGATCACCGATCGCCAGCCCGTCGAGGACGCCGACGAGGCGCGCGTAGAGCTCCGCCGCAGAGCCGATGCGCTCTTCGAGGGGCGCGAGGCACGCGTCCACGAGGTCGGCGAGCTCTCTCGGCAGATCGGGGGCGACGTCGCGGAGCGGCGTGGGCGGCTCGGTCGCGATCGCGACGATGAGGTTGTGCGAGCTCTCGGCCTCGTGGGGGAAGCGCCCCGTCAACGCCTCGTAGAGGACGACGCCGAGCGACCACACGTCGGCGCGCGCGTCCGCGAGCGAGGCGTTGCGCGCCTGCTCCGGGCTCATGTACCGCGGCGAGCCGAGGAGCGATCCCGTCGTGGTCTCGATGCCGTCCGCGCCCGAGACGATCTTGCTGACGCCGAAGTCGAGCACCTTGGCGCGCACGCGCCCCGTGCTGCGCTCGCGGTGGAGGAAGAGGTTCGCCGGCTTGATGTCGCGGTGGACGACGCCCGCGGCGTGGGCGGCCGTGAGCGCTGCGCTCGTCTCGGCGACGACGAGGAGCAGCTCGCGCACGGTGAAGCGCGGCTCGGCGCGCAGCGCCTCGGCGAGCGAGACGCCGTCGAGCAGCTCCATCACCATGTAGAGCGTGCCGTCCTCGATGGTGCCGAGGTCGAAGACGTCGATGATGGTGGGGTGGTTGATCCGCGCCGAGGCGCGCGCCTCTTGCACGAAGCGGAGCCGCGACTCCTCGCTCAGCGCCGCGGCGGCGTGGAGAAACTTGATCGCGAACTCTCGGCCGGTCGCGCGGCTCTCCGCGCGCCACACGACGCCCATTCCGCCTTGCCCGATGGGGGAGACGAGCACGTACTTCTGCGCGACGACGTCCCCGGCCTTCACGATCGCGCCGATGGTCACCGGTTCGCCTCGGAAGGTCAATCGAGAGGCTCCGAGCAGGACGGCGGCGCGACGACGCGGCGAGGCCGACCGCTCGCGGCGCGACAGCGCGATCAGGGTCGATCCCGCGACGGACCCCGCGACGACGGCCAAATCCGCGGGTTCCGCGCTGAAAATCAGCGCGATCGGTCACGGCACCACTCTTGCGAGCGCCGAAGGGAGCGGGCGCACGCGCCTGCCCCTTGGCTTGTCTTGCTGGTCGAGGGAGTCGCAGGTCTTCGATCGCCCGGACACCTGAACCGTGTTCGGGCGGTGTTTCGCGCTCACCTGGAGTTACCTGCGGCTCTTTCGACAGCCTTCTCCGCTTCGCTTTTGTTCCCGCGGGCGCGCGCTGGCTCGTTCGAACGTCTTCGCTTTCGTCTCGCTACTTCGCTTTCGTCTCGCTACTTCGCTTCGTCTCGCTTCGCTTTCGTCTCGCTTCGCTTTCGCGCGCGACGCTCTCGAACGCGGCTTCGCTGCGTTTCGCTCCCGCTCCAGCTCTTCGACCTCACGCGAAGGGCCGGAGCGGGAGCGCTCGTTCTCGCGCCACGGAGGGGCGCGACGTGGTACCGAGGATCATCATGGCGCGGTCGGACCGTGAGATCAGGCTCGCCGTGGCGAGCGCCCTCGGGGCGGGGCTCGTGCACGAGCTGCGCAACGCGCTCGCCGTCGCCGAGTCGAGCGTGTTTCTCACGAAGAGGTGCCTCGACGATCGCGACGCGGCCGCGCGCCACCTCGACCGCGCCGCGAGCGAGCTCCGCGGCGCACAGGATCTCGTGACGCGCGTGCTCCGCTACGTGCGCGGCGAGCCGCTCGCGATGGCCGACGTCAGGCTCGCCCCGCTCACGCGCGACGTCGCCGACGCGCTGCGGCTGCCGGCGCACGTGAGCCTCACGTGCAGCGTGGAGCCGGAGGATCTCGCGCTCCACGCCGAGCCCGCGCTCCTGCGCTCCATCCTCCAGAACCTCGTGGGGAACGCGCTCGACGCCCTCGAGGGACGGAGCGCCGGGCACATCGACGTGCGCGCGCGCTGCGAGGGCGATCGGGTCCGGATCGAAGTGGACGACGACGGCCGCGGGATGCCCGAAGACGTGGACGATCCCTTCCTCGGCCTCGCCACCTCGAAGCCTCAGGGGACGGGGTTGGGCCTGCTCATGGTCCGCGCGATCGCGTGCGCGCACGAGGGATCGGCCCACGCCGAGCGCCTCGAGCACGGCACGCGCATCGTCGTCGAGCTCGCCAAGGGCTGCTGCCCCTGAAGGGAGGCGCCGCGCGATCGCACCTTCAGGCGCTGAACTCGGTGGTCGACGTCACGGTCACGTTCGACGGCGCGCGCACGGCGTACGACAGCGCGAGGATCTCGACGAGCACCACGCGGTAGATCGCGTGCACGTCGTCCACGTCGACCTGGTCGGCGTTCGCCTCGAGCGCCGCGTCGAGGTGCTCGTTCGCGAAGGCGAGCAGGTGCGGCTGCTCCATCGCGATGACGTCGTCCGAGTCGACGACCTCCGCCGGATCCGAGAGCCGGATCTGCTCGTCGAGGGTCAACGCCTCCTCGACGCTCCCGAGGGCGACCGACGAGACCTCCTCGAGCGCGTCGCCGAACGTCGCCTCGAACCCGAGCCACACCGCGAGCGTCAAGAAGTAGCCCAGCGCGAGCGCCGTCTCGTCGAGCGGCATCCCGAGCTCGTCCGAGAGCCGCTCGGCGAGCGCGGGCTGCGTCTTCTCGAAGCGAGCGAACGCCTCGTCGAGGCGGTTCTTGGACTCCTCGGTGTCGGAGGCGAGCTCATCCTCGATCTTCTCGAGCACGCGCGAGGGCACCTGCGCGAACGCAGGGACCGGCCGAATGGCTGCCCTTCTCACCCACACGCGGCTAAGGTAGCACGACGGCTCAGCGAGCGAGCACGCGCACGCTCGCGAGCGGGACGTAGCCCTCGGTCGAGCCCCAGCGGACGAACACGGTGTCGCTCCGTCCTTCGCCGACCTCGACGGAGGCGGCCTCGGGGATCGGAGGCGCGTCGATGGCGCGACCCTCCGCGTTCACGAGCGAAGCCTCGGGCACCACGATGACGCCTGGCCTCCGGTGCTCGCGGAGCCAGCGCGCGCCGAGGGCGAGCGGGACGAACCCGGCGAGCGCGAGCAACGCGACGGGCGCGAGCACGCTGCCCGCGACGTGAACGAGCCCCGTCTGCTTGCGGCGCAGCAAGAGGCCGAGCGCGAGCAGCGTGGACGCGCTCATCGCGGCCCAGCTCCAGGTCTCCTCGCTGGCGAGGCCGAGCACCAGTCGATCGAGCGAGGGACGGACGATGATGTCGTCCTTGGCGCGGCGCGATCGGCGCTTCGTCACCTCGGCGCGCACGAGATCGAGCGCCGCCTCGGCCTCGTGATCCTCGGGCCTCAGGAGGAGCGCCTCGGCGAAGCCCGCCGCGGCCCGCCCGAGATCGCCGCTCTCCTCCTCCTTCGTCTGCGCGCGCTTCGCGTAGGCGAGGCCTCGATCGAAGCTGACGTCGGGGTGCACGAAGCCCCGGTCCGCGAGCGACTCGTAGAGCGCGATCGCCTTGCCGTACTCCATCCCGGCGCCGTGCATGGACTCGGCGGTGCGGAGGGCCTCGTCGGCGCGCGCGAAGACCTTCTCGGGTGGCTCCGCGGCCGCCGCCGTCGACGCCCCCGCGAGGAGCGCGGTGACGGTGAACGCGATCGCCGACATGATCGGGGAGTGCCGAGCCCGCGCTCGCTTCACGTCGGCTCCTCCGCCTTCGAGGCCCGGCGCGCGTCGACGCGATCGAGCTTCTTCGTGAGCTCGCGACCGCGATCGACGAGCCCCTGCATCGCGGACGCGTCGGCGCCTGGGCTGTAGCGGAGATCCTCGCAGAGCGAGAGCGTGCCGAGCACGTCCTCGGCGAGCTCCTTCGGGACGCCGCGCGAGACCAGGTCGTCCCCGAGCGCGCTCCGCAGGACGCCGCGCGACGCGAGCCCCGTCGACGCCTCGACGGCCGCGTGCACCGCGCGCTCCACCGCAGCGGCGAGCGCCTTCGCGTCGCCCGACTTCTCGGCGGCCCGCGCCTCGTCGAGCGCCTCCTTCACCGCGGTCCGGGCCGAGCCCCGCTTCTCCTCGCGACGCCGCTTGAGCCCGCCGCCGACGAGCCCGAGGCCGAAGCCGAGGATCACGAGCAGCGGCGGCGCCGCGATGGCGCCGGCGAGCCCCCACGTCGGCAGCGCGTGGACCTCGCGAGGAGCGTAGGCGCCGAGCCCGGCGCGGCTCTTCGGTAGTCGCGCGAGCAAATCCTCGTCGCCGCCGCCCTTCGCGCGCGCGATGTCATCGGGCTTCGGATCGGTCGGGACGACGTCCACCTCGCCGATCTTCGCTTTTGCGATCTCGTATGCTTTCGTATCTGGGTTGAAGAACGGGAGCTCGACCTCGCCGAGGTCGACCTTGCCGCTGTTCTTCAGCACCGCGACGTAGCCGAAGGTCCGCGCCCCGCCGATCTTGCCGTCGCGGGTGACGAGGGCGTCCTTGCGCTCCGGGTCGAGCCACTCGACGCCCTTCTGCTGAGGCATGTGCAGCGAGCTCGGCAGGTTCCCCACGCCCTCCACCTTCACCGTCACGCTGACCGAGCTGCCCTGCAGCGTCTGACGCGGCTGCACCGCGGCGTTCACGATGAAGTGCCCCACGTCGCCGAGGACGTAGCCCGGCGGTCGCCCGTCCTTCGGCGGCTCCTTCACGTCGATGGTGAGCTCGTTCGAGGTGCGCAGGACGCCCGCGCCGATGCGCCGCCCCTTGAACCGAGCCGAGATCGAGCCCGTGGAGAGCTTGCCGCTCTTCAGCGGAAAGACCGCGAGCCGATCGATGAGGCGCGCGCCGAAGCGCTTCCCGCCGACGCGCGTGTACTGCGCCGTGGTGGAGCTCGGATCGTTGAGGAGCGGGACGCGGAGGAAATCGGAGAGCGCGGCCTCCTTCCGCTCGGTCATCTCGAAGTCGACCCGATAGTAGACGTAGAAGCTCAGCGTGATCTGCTGGCCGAGATAGGCCTCGGTGCGATCGGCGGTGGCGTGCAGGAAGATGAGGTCGTCGGCCGCCGTCGGGAGCGCGAGATCGTCCGCGGTGGTCGGCGCGCTGTCGTCGGGCTGGTCGTCCAGATCGAAGGGGCTCGAAGGCGACAGGAGGAACGGGCTCGGAAACGCGGGCGGCGGCGGCGCAGCGCCCGTCGAGGGCACGACGTCGATCGTGATCGACTTGCCGTTCACGGTCGAGCCGTCGACGTCGACGCGGGGCCCCGGGATGGTGAACGTCCCCGCCTGAGGCGCGGTGAGCACCCACGTGAGCACGACGCTCGAGCTCGTCGAGCTGACGCCGTTGACGATGTGCATCTCGGTGCGGCGCGCGTTGTTCGGACCGGAGACGGAGAAGCCGACGGGAGGAATGAAGTCGGGCCGACCGACCGCCCCGATCGGCTCGGCGCTCGAGATGGTGAGCTCGAACAGGAACGGCGCGCCCGCCTCGGGGTGCCGCTCGCTCACGTTCGTCGAGACCTGGAGCGACGGCGCGGCGAGGGCGATGCTCGGCCTCGAGAGCGCGGGCACGACGAGACACGACAGGGCGAGGCACGCGACGAAGAACGCGGCGGAGAGGCGGCGGAGCGCGCTCATTTGTCCTCCATCGTGCGCCGTCCGCCGCGCCGTTTGGCCTCTTGCTGCTGGTACGTCGGCGTTCCCTCGAACTTGTCGAGGAGCCGATCCTGCTGCTGCTGATCCTCTTCGCGCGCGTCGTCGGGCTGCGGCTCGGGGCTCTGAGAGGGTGCCTGCGGAGGGCTCTTCTGATCGTCCTGTCCGCCGTCGGACTCGCCGGCGTCGGGCTGATCCTGCTGGCTCTGGTTGCCGCCGTCGGGTCCGGCGTCCTGCCCCGCGTCCCCCGCGTCGCCGCCTGCGTCTTGGCCCGCGTCGCCCGCGTCGTTGCCGTCGTTGCCGTCGCTCGCGTCGGGCCCCGAGTTGCCGTCCGCCCCGTCGGCGCCGTCCGGCGACGCGTCCGCGGCGTCGCTGCCATCGCTGCCGTCGTCGCCGTCCGCGCCGTCGTCGCCTGCGTCCTGGCCCGCGTCCTTCTTGTCCTCGATGCGACGAAGCGCGATCGCGCGGTTCCACGCCGCATCACGGCCGATGCCGTCTCCGCCGGCCTCTTCGATGACGCCCGGGACGAGCCTGAGCGCCTGGTCGTAGTAACGCACCGCCGCCTCGTACTCGCGGCGCAGGAACTCGAGGTTGCCCATCAAGTAGGCCGCGCGCGCGCGCAGCTCGATCGGGACCTTCTCGTCGGCGGCGATCGCGCCGAGGACGAGCTCGGCGCACTCGATCTCCTCCGCTCGCTTCCGCTCGTCGTCGGGGTTGTCCTTGTCTGGATCGCCCTTCTCCTCGTCGCCGAACACGCGACCGTACTTCTCGCCGAGGTAGAAGAGGATGAGGCCCAGATCGAACGTGCCGTCCGGCTTCTGGCGCACCGTCTCGGGGATCCCGATCTTGCCTTTGTCGCAGACGCCGGTGCCGAGATAGTCGGCGAGCGCCTTCTCGGCCGAGACGAAGTCGCCTGCGTCCATCTGCGCGAGCGCCTTCTCGACGGCGGGCGATCGGTGCTGGAAGGGATCGCGCGGATCCCAGCCGTTGCAGCCGACCGCGAGGTGCGCCGTCGCGCCGGCGAGGCACGCGAGCCCGAAGCCCGCCCACACGAAGCGGGATCCGAGGCCGCGACGGAGGGCCCTTCGTACGTCAGCCACGTGCACCTCCGCTCCCGGACGCAGCGGGTGAGGCGGGCGGGGCCGCCGGCGGCTGGGCGCCGCCGAGCGGAATCGGCCCTCGAGACGCGCCGAACAGCGCGCCGAGCGGCAGCTTCGCGACGGGCGGCGGCGGCACGCGCCGGAAGAAGCTCCGTCGCGGGGCCTCGCTGAGGAACGCCTCCACCAACAAGAGTACGATGCAGATACATAGCGGATACATGTAGACGTCGGCGTAGACCGTCTCGACCTTCTCCGCGTACTTCGTCTTCATCTGATCGCGTAGATCCGCCGCGATCTCCTCGATCCCGGTCGAGCCCTTGCCGGCGCGGATGTACTTGCCGCCCTTCGTCGCCTTCGCGATCGACTCGAGCTGCCGCTCGCCCTGCGGGGTGAGCTCGGTCGTCATCGGGCGACCGTCGTCGGTCGTGCGCCAGCCGAGGACCTCGCCGTTGTCGCCGATGTTCGGGATCGGCTCCGACGTACGCCCGCCGATCTGCACGACGTCGATCGTCGTCTCGTCGTTGTCGA
>CAYYKK010000277.1:0-10264 GCA_964467935.1 uncultured Polyangiaceae bacterium | reverse complement strand
TCACCCGGTGGGAGGAGCGAATCAGAGCTTTGTGCCGGTGAGCCTGGTGTATACGCTGGCGGGTTCGGCGCCGACGGTGACGTTGACCGCGCCGGGGGCGAGCGCGACGGTGACGGGAACGACGGTGACGGCGGGTGCGACGGTGACGGCGGGAGCGGGAGCGAGCATCGCGAGCGTGCAGTTTCTGCTGGATGGAGTGACGCCGTTCTCGGGAGCTCCGACGGGGCCGGGCGCCAGCACGTATACGGCGACGTGGAACTCGACGAGTTACTCGAACGGAGTGCACACGATGTCGGCGACGGCGACGGACTCTGGCGGGCTGACGGGGAGTTCGGCGACGGTGAGCTTCACGATCGCCAACACGGGGACGACGGTGGCGCTGACGGCGCCGGCGGGGAACGCGTCGGTGAGCGGGAACGTGGGATTGTCGGCGACGGCGACGGCGGGTTCGGGGTTGACGGTGACGGGAGTGCAGTTCCTGGTGGATGGGGCCAACGGGATCGCGGGGACGGCGGGGAGCGGGGGCGTATACACGGCGACGCTGAACAGCAACAACATCGCCAACGGGACGCATGTGTTGACGGCGGTGGCGAGCGATTCCGGGGGCCATCAGGTGAGCTCCGCGCCGGTGACGATCGTGGTGAACAACGGGGGAGCTCCGGCGACGGGCACGGCGTTGGTGACGGGTTATGCGCCGGGGGCGCAGCGCAACAACGTGACGGGACTGTTCGGGCTGCAGCTGACGGTGGGAGACACGGCGTTGAGTGTGACGGCGCTGGGGCGCGTATACATTGCGGGCAACAGCGGGACGCATGGGTTAAAGCTGGTGCGGGCAAGCGATGGAACGGACGTGGCGGGAGCCGCGGCGACGGTGACGATGGGCGTGGCCGGTCAGGTGGAAGGGCAGTTTGCGTACGTGACGCTGGCGGCGCCGGTGACGCTCGCGCCGGGCACGACGTATTACCTGCTGAGCCAGGAAACCAGCGGCGGGGACCAGTGGTATGACATCGGGGGAGTGACGGCGACCACGGGAGCGGCGATCAACAACGGAGCGACGTGGCTGAGCGGGTTCGGCTATCACCCGGTGGGAGGAGCGAATCAGAGCTTTGTGCCGGTGAGCCTGGTGTATACGATTCCGTAATAGTACGGCGCACGCCGTTCCGGAAACGGGAGTTCGCGCGAGCCTCCGCTATAATTAGCTTGCAAGCGATGTGTTGGCAATCGAGGACCGGGCGTGTCTGGGCGGGGTTATTAGTCATTCCCTTGTTTGCGGCCCCACAGCCGGTTGAACAACGGCCCTTGCTGCCGCCCGCGATCGAACCGGCCTTCGCCATCGCCATGGCCGCTCCCGCCGAAGTCGGGGCGAGCGCGTTATTGCGCCTGGCGCCGTTTGCGGCCGCTCCGGCGCGTCGCGATCTGCTGGCGATGGCGTTCCAACTGGGCGCCAAGGCGCAGCATCCCGTGCGGCTGCTGGCCTTCCCGGGCGTCGAAGCCACCAGCACGGCCAGCACGGCCAGCGCCCTCGAAATGGGCTTGGACCGGCTGACTCTCCAATCGCAGGCGGTGCAGAACATGGCCGCCGTGGATGGCCCGCGCGCGCGGGAGCTCTTCTCGGCCATCGCCAAACCCGCGCCCGATGCGGTGGGCTGCGAAGGGTCCCTGCTGCCGGATCTCAACCCGTATTACGAGGCCTTGATGGCCCTGGCCATGACCTCCTTTTCCCAGGATGAGCGCAATCGCGGAGAGCCGGTGAAATTCATCGCGGCGGGCTTCGGCTCCGTCCTCACGTTGGCCGATCTCGCCCCCGCCAGCCGCATGCTGGCGGCGCTGAACCTGCCCGCGGCGGACTTTCAGCCCTTGTTGACCGCGCTCGCCGCGAAGCTGGATACGGTTCCCAACGACGCCCGTGCGTTCCTGTTCTTTTCGAAAACCATCGATAGCGCGATGAATCTGCTGGCCACTTACGCCCGGCGCAACTCGGCGTCTCCCGACGCCCTGGTGGATGCGTATCGCCGGCTCCTGCTGCGCCAGTTTCGCGGCCCGCACTGCGTCGATGGGGGCGCGCGTCCGGCGCAGATCGGCCAGCAGGCGGCTCTTTTCGGGGAATCCCTGCGGGGCCAGCGGCCGGCCATCGACATCGCCGAAATGACGTTGCCGATGATGGAAGGGGAGATGAAGCTCGACCGGTACTGGCAGAATGACGCGGCCAAGCAGGTCTATCAGCAGGCCATGCGGCTGCGGCAGGGTCCCGAGGGAGGCGCCATCGCCGATCCGGCCCGCAAGGCGGCCGAGTGGAAACGCCAGCTCACGGATTTCCTGAATTATCTGCCCTCGGCCTGGCTCAGCGACGGCGCCTCCGACGAGGACCATTTCCATCAGCAGGCGATCGTGTATGAGAGTCTGTGCGAGGGTCTGCCGGACGGGGAGTTGAGCGATCTCGCCATTCAGCGCTTTGTCGCCTTCCTGCAATCCTCCAGCCTGTCCCGGCAGAACGTCGCCGAGTGGCTGTGGCGGGCGCGCTCCATGGGGTCTCGCGTCGAGGCCTCGCACCCGGACCGGGCGGCCAGGCTGCTGGCCGAATACCGGGGCTCGGGCAACTTCATCCTGATGCTCGAGGCCCTGCTGCGCCAGACGGCGCATTGACCGGGGCGTCTACCTCGAGCTTTCCGGGGCGTCGCTATCGGAACCGTTGTGCAGGATCTTGGCGATGATTCCCGCCCGGGTAGTGACCCGCATCTTGATCATGACCAGCCGGAGAAAGGCCTTCACCGTGTTCGGGCTGATGTTCATGCGCTCGGCCAGCTCCTTGGTGGCGAGCCCCATCGAAAGGCCCTGCAGCACCTCCTGCTCCCGCTCGGTCAGATGATACTTGGCCACGATCTCGGAGATGGCGTTGTTGACGGAGGAATCCCTTTCCAGGTGCAAGGCGATCATGGGGGGGCCGCTTGCCCCCTCGTGCGCGTCGAGCGAATAGATCCGGCAGATAAATTCGTTCCGGCCCAAACGCATGTTCGTCTTGGTGACGGAACGATCGTTCAGGTTGCGGTTGCGAATCAGCTGCAACAGCTCTTCCGGGATGTCGGAGACGGATTTCGTCTTCCCCACGGCGTGCTCCCGATAGTTCAGGATGGTCGCCGCGCCCGGGTCGAAGGCAATGAGATTGAAAGCGGGATCCGTAATGACCAGTCCCTCGTCCGCGGCGCCGACAGGACCCTTGGTTTTCGACATCGCGCTTTTGACCCCACTTTTCTTCATCGATCCGCTCCGATTGAACTCCACTAGAAGATGTAGTGCATGAGATAGGTGCCCCAGTTCGCCAACGGCGTCCTTGGCGCGTTCGGGATATATTCAGCCACCATCCAGATGGATCCGTCGGCGGCCGTCACGGCGGTGGAGTAATCCCCCCAACGCGCGATCCCGACGCCGAGTCCTCCCGGATAGCCGCTAAAACCGTCTTCGGGCTGAACCCCCACTCCGGCGATCTTCAGCTCGGTTCCCGTCGACATGGTTTCGATGGGAACGAAAGCGGCGCTCGGATAATAATCGGGGCCCGCCAGCGTGAACGCCACCGCGCCCCGGCCCTGGGCGTTGACCGCGATGGAAGGCGCGAGCAAATCATTGCCGTTCACCACCAGATAGCCCTGCCGCAGCGGCAAGGCCGAGACCACGCCATTGCGGTAGGTGGGAGTCAGGACGAAATAAGCGCCCCCCACCAGGGGATTTCCCGACGTATCGCTGACTCGCGTGGCCAGCGTCGCATAAAGCCGTCCGCCGGCGTAAGTCAGCGATAAAATCCGGCAGTCGGCCCCGTCGATATAGGCGAGCCGTCCGGCCGGACTCAGCGAGGAGCCATACGGCAAGGGGCCATCGCGCTGCACCGCCACCGGCGGCGTCAGATACGTCAGCGTCGGCACGCTCGCAAAGCTCAGCGTCAAAGACGGGTTGGCGGTGGCCAGGGAGCCCGTGTTCGCCATGGCCCATACGGCCAGGTTGGAGCCGCCCGCCACCACGCTGCTGACAAAATACTCCAGCCCGTTATTGGCGACAAAATAACTCGCGCCCGGCGGAGTCACCGCCGGCTGAATCGCGTATTCGTATCCCAGGGTGCGGCGGAGCAGGAACTGCATCACCGTCGGCAGCGTCGCGCCGGCGGCCAGCGAGCTCTTGGAAATCGCCAGGATCCGGGCGTCCACCGCGTAATTGGACGAGGTGTTGTACTCGGTCCCGCTGATGTAGAACCCGTATTTATCGGCGCCGAGCTGCGGGAAGTCGAAATAACAGGGGCACCCCGAGTTACTCGCGTTGGTGGTGTCCATCACGTAGATGTTATAAGTTCCCGTCGGATCGGCGGTCTGACTCACCGCCACGTAGAGGTGCGATTTGTCCAGGGGGTTCCGGAAGATGTCGTTGTCCTGCGCCCGTTGCACGATGAACCAGCGCTGGATGTCGGCGTCGAAAAACACGCGCATGTCGGTGGGAAACGGACCATACAGGTTGGTGGTCCGGTTAATCGAAGGCGCGAGGCCGAACACCTGGTTGGTGGAAAGGACCTGGGGCAGCAGGGGCGTCCCGGAGGTGGTGAACACCTGGACGGCGTTGTTGACGCCCTCGAGAATATAGCCGTTGCCGACCGCCAGGCTCGGCGAAGGCGGCTCGATGCTGAATTGGTTGCCGCCGTAGGACTGGCGTTGATCGAGATGCGTCAGGCCGAGGAATCCGGCGCCATCGGGCGCGTAGGTCACCGAAAGCGTCGGCGCGCTCACCGCCGAAACCACCGAAGACAGGCTCAGCACGGCGCCCGGACTCGAACGCCGGCGCAGGAACGGAATCTCGGAGGACAAATCCGCGGCGTCGATGTCCCACGGTTGCCGGCGGTCGGAGGAGCGCAGCAATCCCTGGGCGGAGTTGAACTGAAGCGTCGCGGCGGCCTGCCCCTGCGAGAGCGTCATCAGGTTGACGCTTTGCGTCAGCACGAACTGCCCGGTCACGTTTGTGCCCGTGTAGGGCTGAGCCGACGAAAGGCCGGCGGCGCCGAGCGCCAGCGAGATCACCAGTCCAAGCCGTCTCATGCGCGGACTCCCCGACGGCGCCGCCACACCCCCAGGATCGCGGCGCACCCGGCGGCCGCCCCCATCAGGGACGCCGTGGCGGGTTCCGGCGCCGGAGCGGCTTCCGGAGCGGAAAAGGAGGAGATGGTCAGGATGCCCGGCTCGCCCTGGTTGTCGGTCGTGCCCAGCCGGAATCCGAACACGCTGCCGGCCGTCACCGAAAACATGGCCGAACCGTTCTGTCCGTCAAAGGCGCCCAACACCGTGGACGCGCCGTTCAACAGGAATTCGGCGTCGTCCCATCCCGGCCCGTCGAGCGATGAATACGAGTATTGAAAACTGACCGTTCCGGTCGCGAGCGCCGTAATCAGCCAGTCGGTGGTCCCCGGGTCTCCGCTGCCGTTATGCCCGCCAATAATGGTGACCGACAGGGCGCTCGTTGGGATGGTGGACAGGCACTGCAACTGCAGCGCGTCCCCCAGGCAGCCGTCGGCGTTGGTGTTGGTCAGCGTGAACTGATCGGGCGCGTAGCCGTTGATAAACCCGGCGTGCGCCGCCGGCGCGAGCAATCCGGCCGCCAGAGAGAATAACAGCGCCGAACGAACCCAGGATCCTGGACGTTTCAAATTGTGTGACTCGGATGGCTTCATATCGATGCTACTCCGTCACAAACACCTTCAGCGACCATCCCAGACTCTGCGTAAAGCCGGGCGGAGTGTCGATGGCGATGGTCGAGGCGCCGAGCTTTTGCGAAACGAACTCGCTATAGAACACGGACTCCCCGCCGGTCACCGTGAACGGCTTGGTCACATGTCCCAGCTCCGGATCGCCGACTTTGGCGGGGACGGTCAGATGGATTCCGGGCCGCAGGGGCTGCACGGTCAGATCCGTGCCCTTGTGCGTGACCGGATCGAGATACACCACATACAGTTGCAGAATCGTATTCTTTTTCGAGGCCAGACTGGCCACAAAACCCGGGTTCGCGCCCGATCGCATGATCGAGTTCGGTCCGGAAATCATGAATCCGGCGGGCCGCAGCACGAGCTTGCCGATGACGGGCGCATACCCGGCGGCCTCGGCCGTATAGGTGGCGGTTCCGGAGCCGGCGAGCGCCTGCACCTGGAAATTGGCGAACGTGTGTCCGGCCGGAATCGTGACCGTGATGCTGCCCGAGCCCGTCTCGGTGGGCTTGAGGGACAACGCCAGCCGTTCCGGACTCTCGCTGGTCAACTTCACCTGCACCCCTTCCTTGGGGGCCGGCTCAATCAATTGAACCTTGGAGGTGATCATCAGGTCCTTGCCGATGTACTCCTCCTCATCGAGCATCAGGACCGGTTTCAGCACGTTCGCCACGACCGAGGTGAAGTTGGCGGGCTGCGTGAAGCCGGCCGGTCCGGTGATCGACAGCGTCGTCTGGCCCGGGGCCGCCGGCCGGAACAACGTGGTCTGTATGCGGGAGCCGCCTGGAATCGTCAACTCCTTTTCGATGGTTGTCCCGATGGAGGGTTGCGAGCTGGCGAAGGTCACCTTGGCGGTTCGGCCGCCGGCCAGGTCCTGGATGTGGACGAATTTCAGGCCGCCGTCCAAAAGGGCCGGGTGCACATTGATGTTTTGCGGCAGGGTCCCGCGGGGCGAGGTGTGGAACATGGGCTTTCCCACGCCGAACGGTCCGCTCATGACAAACCCGGACGGCGCGAGCGTGGCCTTGCCGGTGGCGTTGGCCATGCCGCGGGCCGTCGCCGTGTAGGACACCGACCCGGACTTGTCCAGGGCCTGGACATAGAACTTTAAGTCGCTGGTGGAAGACAACTTGATCGAAATGGACGCCTTGCCGGCCTCGGCCGGATCAAGCGACAACACCGCGCGGGCCGGATCGTTACTGGTGACCGTAATCTCGAGGCCGGGCAGCAGGGGGCCGTCCATTTTCAGGAACGCCTCCGTTTGCAGGTACTGTCCAACGGTGACGTCGGTGAGCGTCCACGTTGTCCCGCTCGTCTGCCCGGCGCCGGGAGAGGGCGCGAGCAAACCAGCCGCCAGTAAAGCTACATACACATACTGCGTCATTCTCATTCGTTCATAACCCTGTTTGGGAATAGCGCGATCCGACAGAACCAAGCCGCGTGTTCTAATCCGGAATACGTACCTCGCTGGCATTATAAGCCGTTTTCGCTGACATAGCTTTCCGTTCAGTACCGAACCAAAAGTTCACGGAGCCTAAAACGGGGAAACACACCGGGTGGGTGTGTTCCCCGTTTCTCCAATCGGTCACTGCACGATAGCCGTCAGGGAGGTCTTATTGCTCGAGCCCACAAAGCCTGACGGGGTCGTCAGCAGCAAGGTGGTGAAGCCCGAGGTTAAGGGCGTAAACTGCGCCACGGCGCTGGAGTCTCCCGCCGCAAACGACACCGGCGAGCTGATGGTTCCCACGCTCGGAGAGGCGCTTTGCAGCGTCACCTGCAGGGTGGGAGCTCCGGCCCGCAGGGCTTGCGCGGCCGCATAGGTGTTGTCTGAGTTCAGCGCCGCCAGTGAGACCGTCACGGGCACCGTGGCCCCTCCGGCGCTGCCGAACACAAAGGTGTTGCCAAACACCACACCCGACCCCACGATGGCCGTGGTTCCCGTCGTGGTCGGATAACCCGGCGTGGAGACCGTGAAGCTGACTCCACTCGACGCCGAACCGCTGCTGTTGCCGGCAATCATCAGGGCCGGAGCCGTAACGCTCGCGGCGCCCGTCAGAGTGCCCGCGCCCGGGGTCCACACCACCAGCGGACTGCTGGTGCTGCCCGCCGCGATGCTGTAGGTCGAACCCTGGTATTTGAGCGTAAACGCATCCCAGGAGATCGATCCGGCGGCCGGCGTATTGTTATGCAGGGTGAGACTCTGGGGAATCGGTCCTCCCAGCGCCTGCAGGTAGTACGTCACGGTGCCGGAACTGCCGGCCGGAAGCGTGATGATGGTGGATGCGGCGCCCGCCACGGTGGGCGAGGCCGACACCAGCAACTGGCTGGGATCCAGACTGGTGATGGTGACATCCGTACTGGACACCGGCGTCGGAGACAGATAGGCCGTGCCGGTGGTCTGCAGGTTTTGCCCGATAAAGGCGGGGGCGTTCACCTGGGTGACCTGTTGCGGCACATTCGCCGTCACCGTCCGATAGGCGTCGGCCGGAGTGCTGAAGCCGGCCGGTGAAGCGGGCGTGCCCAGCGAAATCACCGTGGAACCGGACGCCAACGGCTGGAATTGCGTGGTGGCCGTATCGGTTCCGGCGGTGACCACCACGGGAGACATGGTGATGGAGCCCACCGACGGCGTGGCGCTGGTGACGGTCACGCTGGCCGAGGACAACCCGCCGGCCAGGGCCTGCACGACCGGCGGCGCGGCGTTCAACCGGGCCGGCTGGACGTACACCGTGACCGGGTTATTGCCCGTGAACAGCGTGTAGAAGGAAGACGCGCCGATGTCGCTCAATCCGGTGTGGATGACGAATCCGGACGTCGCCACCGTCACGTTCCCCTTCGAGGAGGCGTACCCCATGCTGCTGCCGTTCACCGTGACCGTGGCCGCTCCCGTGACGCTCTGGCCGTAGACGCAGAAGTCCGGCAGAGTGGGTATCTGGGAGATGCCCACGCCCACCGTGGTCAGCGTGATCGAGGAGGCTCCGACGGCCGTACAGATGCCGTTGGAGGCGATCGGGGCCAGCAGGACCCGGCTGGGGTCGTCGCTGGTGATAACCACCGAGCGGCCGACGGCCGGCGTGCCGCCCACCATGCTGCACGACACCGAGGTTTGCAGGTTCGTGCCCACCGAAACCGCACCGCAGTTAATCACCGCCGAGGAGACGGTGGCCGCCACGGTGGCGCCCGAAGTCGGCGTGCTGAATCCGGCCGGCGGCGTCGCGATCAGCGTCGTGCTGCCGGTGGCGAGCGGAGTAAACTCCGCGGAGCCCGAGCTGCTGCCTCCGGCGAGTATCACCGGCAGCGGCTGAACCGAACCCACGCTCGGAGTCGAGTTGCTGATATTCACCGAAACGGAGATGCCGCCCCGGATGCGCTGCTGATCGGCCAGATTGTTGGAGCTGTCCAGCCGGCTGGGAGTCAACGTCAGCGTTGTGGCCGACGCTCCCACGTTGGTGCTGATGCTCGTGGTGGAGCCGAAGGGTCCCGACAGCAGGATGCCCGACGGCGTCAACGTAATGGTGGCCGTGCCGCTGGTGTACCCCGCGGCGCTGAGCGTCACCGTCACCGTTCCGCTCGAGGCCAGGCTTTGCAGCCAGACGCCGCCGCCGCTCACTCCCGCCTTCACCTGCACGGAAACCTGTTGGGTTCCGAGATCGGTGGCGCCGGAAGCCACCAGCAGCTTGGTTGGGTCGGAGCTGGTGACGTTCACGAAGATATCCGAGCTGGGCGCCGGCGACATGGTGAACAGCCCGGTGGTTTCCAGGTTCTGTCCGATCGAGAGGGGGCTCATGGTGATGGAAGACCCCGGAGTCACCGCCAGGTTGGTCATGCCCTGGAAGAACGCGGTCGCGCTGCCCGCCGTCGCGGTCACGGCGTAGGGGCCGCCGGCCGTTGCGTTGGCCGTCACGATGGCGCTCGCCTGGCCGGTCGCATCCGACACCGCCGAGGTGGTGATAATGCCGGAACCCGTGAAGGTCACCGTCACCCCGCTCAACGTGTTGTTGTTCGCATCGCGCACCGACACGATCAGCGGACTGCCGAAGGGCGAACCAATATTGGTGGATTGGTTGCTGCCCGACACCGGAATCAGCGTCGCCGGCGGGTTCACCGCGTTGGTCAACTGGAAGGTCGCCGTCAGGCTGTTGGCCGAAGCCGTCACCGTATAGGGCCCGCCGACGGTTCCATTCGCGGTCACCGTGGCGCTGGCCTGACCCGAGGCGTTGGTCACCGCGGTCTTGGTCCCGATGCTCGCGCCCGAGGCCGGACCCGTAAAGGTCACCGTCAAACCGCTCACCGCGTTGTTAAAGGAGTCCTTGGCCGTCACCACCAGGGGATTGGCGAAGGTGTTGTTCACGATGGCGCTCTGACCCGTGCCGGAGGTCGCCGTCAGGGACGCGGCCACGCCGGCGGTGTTGGTCAACTGGAGAGTCCCGCTGGCGGCGCCCGCCGAGGCGGTGACCGTGTAGGGTCCGCCCGCGGTGGTATTCGCCGTCAGGGTGGCCGTGGCCACGCCCGAGGCGTTGGTCGTCGCCGTCGCCG
>CAYYKK010000276.1:0-10270 GCA_964467935.1 uncultured Polyangiaceae bacterium | reverse complement strand
TCGTACGGGCTCTTCTTCACGATGATGGCGACCCGCACCGCCGTCTTCTCGACGCACTTCCAATACTCCACCACGATCGTGCCGATCGCGTTCTCCCTCGTGCCGGCGGCCGTCGCGCGGGTCCGCGACAGCGGGACGCTCGCGAGCCTCGGCCTGTCGACGAAGCGCCTCTCGAGCGCGCTCGTCGCGGCGATGCTCGCCGCCAGCGTCGTCGTCACGGCGAAGTTCGGTGGCATCGTCGACAACACGAGCTTCCGCGGCGGCTTCAACCGCGTCACGCGCGTCCTCACGCCGCAGGAGAAAGAGCTCTACGACTGGATCGATCGCATGTCGCGCGACATCCCGAGGAGCGCCGCCGTCGCCGCGACCGACAAGCTCGGGCCGCACATCTCGAACCGCATAAAGGCGTACTTCTACGGCGACACCAAGCCGGTCGACTACGTGTTCGTCGACGAGCGCGAGGTGCGCCCCGATCGGCTCGCCGTGCTGAAGGGCGACGTCCAGCGGGGCGCGCTCGTCGAGCTCGCGCGCAACGGCACCTACGCGCTCTTCAAGACGAGCGACCCCAAGTCGAAGATCCCTGCAGCCGCCGCGCCGACCGCGCCGCACCGGCCACCCGAGCCGCGCGGCGCCCCGCGCCTGCCGGTCGGACCGACGCGGCCCAACATGCTGCCGCACCCGTCCCCCGCGGGCGCGACGCCCCCGGAGCGGACGGACGATCCGTCCACGCGCGACGACTGACGCGTCATCCGATCAGGCAGGCGCGTCGCGCGAGCGCGCTCGGTCGAGCACGCCGACGAGCGCGTCGACGGAACGCTGCCTTCCGCGCGGGTGACCGTGCGTAGTCCTTTCGGCTCCCCTCCCTCCGTGGTAGCCCACACGGCGTGAAAAAGGCGCTTATCACCGGCATCACGGGCCAAGACGGCTCCTATCTGACCGAGCTGCTCCTCGAGAAGGGCTACGAAGTCCACGGCGTCGTGCGCCGCTCGAGCTCGTTCAACACCGAGCGGATCGATCACCTCTACAAGGATCCGCACGAGGGCGACGCGCGCCTCCACCTGCACTACGGCGATCTGAACGACAGCTCGAGCCTCCAGTCCATCGTCGAGGCCGTGCACCCCGAGGAGGTCTACAACCTCGGCGCCCAGAGCCACGTCCGCGTGTCCTTCGACATCCCGGAGTACACGGGCGAGATCACCGCGCTCGGCACCGTTCGCTTGCTCGAGGCCATCCGCAAAGGCGACCTCAAGTGCAAGTTCTACCAGGCGAGCTCGAGCGAGCTCTACGGCAAGGTCGTCGAGACGCCGCAGAAGGAGACGACGCCGTTCCACCCGCGCAGCCCCTACGCGGTCGCCAAGGCCTACTCGTTCTACATGACGCAGAACTACCGCGAGGCGTACGGCATGTTCGCGACCAACGGCATCCTCTTCAACCACGAGAGTGAGCGCCGCGGCGAGACGTTCGTGACGCGCAAGATCACGCGCGCGATCGGCCGCATCAAGCACGGCCTGCAGAAGGATCTCTACCTCGGCAACCTCGACGCGAAGCGCGACTGGGGTCACGCCAAGGACTACGTCGAGGCGATGTGGCTCATGCTCCAGCAGGACAAGCCCGACGACTTCGTCATCGGCACGGGCGAGACGCACTCGGTGCGCGAGTTCGCGGAGAAGGCCTTCAAGATCGCCGGCCTCGACTACAACGAGTACGTGAAGATCGATCCGCGCTACTTCCGCCCGTCCGAGGTCGATCTGCTCTTGTCGGATCCGACCAAGGCCAAGACGGCGCTCGCCTGGCAGCCCAAGATCGGCTTCGACGAGCTCGTGCGGCGCATGGTCGAGAGCGACCTCGAGCTCGCGGCGCGCGAGAAGCGCGCGCGCGGCTGAACGTTCACGCTTAACGAAGCACCCTTCGAATCGCTTTGCTCAGAGGAGCTCGAGACATGACCCCCGAGACGAACACCGTGAAGGCGAACACGAGCGACAGGACGAACGACGCCGAGGCCGAGCGCTACCGATCGGAGTTCGAGCAGCGCGAGCGGCAGCGGCTCGCCACCAAGGTCGCCGTCTACGACGAGCTCGCGGACTGGCGCGCGGAACGCGCGAACCTCGAGGGCTACTACCCGCAAGAGGTGCTGCGGCTCGTGCAGAGCCTCATCATGCCGGGCGCGCGCATCCTCGAGATCGGCTGCGGGCTCGGCGATCTGCTCGCGGGCCTCGACGGCTCGAAGCGGATCGGCGTCGACATCTCGAAGCGCATGATCGAGCTCGCCAAGGCGCGACACCCCGATCTCGATCTCCGCGTCTGCGACCTGGAGAACGACGCGCTGCCCGAGGGCCCGTTCGACGCGATCGTCCTGTCGGAGGTCGTCGGTCACCTCGACGACATCCAGAAGGGGCTGTCGCGCCTCGGGTCGCTGCTCGCGCCGGGTGGCCGGGTGATCGTGACCTATTACAACTTCAATTGGGAGCCGCTCTTGAAGAGCGCCGAGCGGCTCGGCGTGAAGACGCCGTGGCCCGATCAGAACTGGGTCTCGTTCTCGGACATCGAGAACCTGCTCTACCTGAGCGATCTCGAGGTGGTCCGACGCGGGACCGACATCCTGCTTCCGGCGTACGTCCCGCTCGTGTCCGAGGCCGCGAACCGCGTCGCCGCGAAGGTGCCGGTGCTGAAGGAGACGGCGCTCGTCAGCTATTTCGTCGCGCGCCCGATGGCGGTGCACAAGGCGCCCGAGCCCGCGCCTCGGGTCAGCGTCATCTGCCCCTGCCGCAACGAGAAGGGCAACATCCGCGAGGCCGTCGCGCGCACGCCGCTCATGGGTCCTGCAACCGAGCTCGTCTTCGTCGACGGCAACTCGAGCGACGGCACCGTCGAGGAGATCGAGACGGTGATCCGCGAGTACAAGGGGCCGCTCGAGCTTCGCCTCGTCCATCAGGGCCAGGGCAAGGGCAAGGGCGACGCAGTCCGCAAAGGCTTCGACGCGGCGAAGTACGAGGTGCTGATGATCCTCGACAGCGACCTCACGGTCCCGCCCGAGGATCTGCCGAAGTTCTACCGCGCCCTCGTCGCCGGCAAGGGAGACTTCATCAACGGCGTCCGCCTCGTCTACCCGATGGAGGGGCAAGCGATGCGGTTCTTGAACCTCCTCGGCAACAAGTTCTTCTCGGCCGCGCTCTCGTGGCTGCTCGAGCAGCCCATCAAGGACTCGCTCTGCGGGACGAAGGTGCTCTATCGCGAGGCGTACGACCGCATCGCGAACAACCGCGCGTTCTTCGGTGACTTCGATCCGTTCGGCGACTTCGACCTCCTCTTCGGGGCCGCGCGCCTCAACCTGAAGATCGTCGATCTGCCGGTTCGGTATCGCGCTCGCACCTACGGCGACACGAAGATCAGCCGCTTCGCGCACGGGTGGCTTCTCCTCAAGATGACGGCATTCGGTTTCAAGAAGCTCCGCATGGGGCTCTGAGTCGAGGGGGCGAACGCCCGGCCCGAAACCGGTCGAGCCTCGCGGGGAGGACCGCGCTACGATCGGCGACATGGGTGACGTCGACCCTGATTCGCTCGAACGCGACTCGCGCGACGCCGTGCTCGAACGCGACTCGCGCGACGCCGAGCCCCTCTCCGACGCGGCGCGCGACGACGGGGGGTCCGAGGACGGCGACGAGGAGCTCGACGCGCCGCGCGGACCGCTCCCGCGCCTCGGCTCGCTGCAGCACGAGCGCTCGGCGCTCTGGGTGCTCGTACGGTACATGCCGGTGCTCGTCGGGCTCGTGCTCGCGCTCTCGTTCGGCTCCTCCGTGCTCTACGACAACGAGGATCGCGCGCACTGCTCGTGGAGCACGGGCGGCGAGCTCCTCGGCGCGTTCGCGGACTTCGCCCGCCTCCTCTTGGTCCCGCTCTTCCTCGCCTCGGCGCTCCTGAAGCGGGGGCCGCGGTGTCTCGTGCGCCTCGTCGACGCGACGCCGGCGAAGGTCGTGTTCATGGATGAGGGCGGGCGCCTGCGCGAGATCCCGCGGGAGGCCGTGCGCTCGGTGTTCTCCTACCCGACCGGAGACGGCACCACGAGCCTCGTGCTGGAGCTTTCGCGCGGCCTCTTCACGCTCGGCATGCAGGGCGACAAGATCACCCTCGCGCTCGAGCCCGAGGACGCGAAGCGCGTCTCCGCCGCCCTCGCGACCGAGGACGTCGACGTCTCGCTCGCCACCAAGTCGCCGCGCTTCGGCGGCGTCCTCATCGCGCTTTCGCTCGTCCTCGGCACCGCCATCGGCGTCTCGCTCTTCCGTTCGATGTGGGGGTTCGTCCAGCACCTGCCGCGCGCGAGCCACTATTTGCCCGTGATCCCCGACGCCGATCGCGGGTGGCTCGGCGGCCTCGCGATCACCTCGATGGGCGTCGTTCACGCGGTGCTCGCGTGGCTCTCGGCGCCCGGCGACATGTCGCTCGGTCGCGAGTCGCTGAGGCTGAAGGGCACCTTCGGAGCGCGTGAGATCCGCTACGAGGACATCGAGAGCGTCTCGATGGGCTTCCGCAGCTTCACCCTCGAGCTGACGAGCGAGGAGCGCGTCGAGAGGACGTGGCTCGGCCTCGATCGACAGAAGCTCGTCGGGTTCGTGGACGCGCTGCGCGCCCGGATCGCCGAAGCGCGCGACGAGTTCCCGGTGCCCTCGGGGCTCGCGCGAGGCTCGGCCCCCATCACCGAGTGGCGGAGAGAGCTCGGTCGGCGCGCGGCCACCGAGGGCTACCGCACCGGCGCGCTCGACGCCGAGACGCTCGCGCGGTGCGCGAAGGCGCGCGCGGTGCCACGAGAGGTGCGCATCGGCGCTGCCATCGCGCTCTCGTCGGGCCGGGATGACGCGCGGACGCGGCTTCGTGAGCTCTCGGCCGACGTGACCCAGCCGCGGCTGCGCGCGCTCTACGAGCAGCTCGCCGAGGGTGAGGCGGAGGACGACGAGATCGCGGCGCTCCTCGATGCGAAGCGCTGAGCCCCGGCGCACCGTCGGTTTGTCGTTGGATTCGAGGGCCCGGCCGGCGATGATCCCGCGCATGCCGAAGATCACGCTCAAGCTCAGGGACCTCAAGAAGGGGGACACGACGTTCCGCGAGTTCGACGACGAGGCGGGGACGATCGCGTTCTTGAAGGACCGACCGACGATGCTCGACGTCCTCGGCGTCGTCTTCGAAGGGCTGACGCCCGAGCAGAACAACCGGCTGAAGGCCGCCATGCGTCCGCTCGACGCCGACGAGCTCGCCGCCGAAGCGAAGCTCGACGAAGAGGCCGACCAAGCCGCCGAGGCACAGCGGCTCGCGCGCGCGAAAGAGGACGAGGCCGCGCGCGCCGCGCACCGCGAGTCGCTGAAGAGCGCCGATCCGAACCGCCCGATGGAGGTGCGCTACCACTACTCGGGTCAGCTCGAGATCGCCGATCAGGACGATCCGCGCGCGCTGAACGACGAGATCCGCGCCGCGTGCGCCGCCTGGGTGGCCGAGCGGAACGAGTGGGTCGAGTCGCGTGGGCAGATCGTCGGCGAGGCCAAGATCACCGTCTGGCCCGGCGCGCTGCCCAAGCCGGGCGCCGAGCGCGTCCAGAGCGGCACCTTCATCCCGGTGACGGCGCCCGCCAAGAAGTGAGCGGACGCCGCCCGGAGCACCGAGCCCGAGGCGGCGCGCTCGTCGACCGACCGTCATCGCATCTCAGAAACAGTCGTAGATCTTGTTCGATTTGTCGTACGCGCACGTGTCGCCGCGCGCGCTGCAGTCCGCCCGCTTCTGCACGTTCTTGTCGCACCACTCGACGACCTCGCCGGCGCAGCGCCCCCGGTAGGTCAGATCGCCGCACCCGGCGTCCTCGGCGGGCGCGCCCGCGGGTCCCTCGCCGCCGTGAGCGGCGATCTGCTCGGTGATCCAGCGCTCGACGAGATCCACGCGCGCGAGCACCTGTAGCCCGTTGCCCGCGCCCGAGTTCACCGCGACGATCTCGTGGGTCGCGGGCTTCACGACGGGTCCGCCCGAGTCGCCGCTCTCGATGACGTCGCTCGACGCGTAAGAGAGCGGAAAGCCGTATCGCGCGCCGTCGGCGACGGTGACCTCGCGACCGACGAACAGCTTCGTGAAGGACGGCTCGCCGTTCTTGATGCGCCCGATGTTCTCGACCTTGGCCCCGAACGGCACGTGGGCCTTCGCGAGCGTCGGGTAGCTCGCGAGGGAGATCGGCGTCGCGAGGAACAAGAGGCCGACGTCGTGCGCCGAAGGATCGACGACCTCCGAGTCGACGTTCCAGTCGTACGTCGCGCCCGCCGTGACCGCGGCCGACTGATCCTTCGCGAACGGCGCCTCCACGCGCCATGCGCTCCAACCATGGACGCAGTGTCCGGCGGTGAGGACCACGCGCGGCGCGATGAGCGCGCCCGAGCAGAGCGCCTGCGCGCCCGAGCGCTGCATATCGACGAGCACGGCTTCGGGGTACTTCGACGCGCTCTTCCCCGCGACGATGTCCTCGGCCTGGCTGTCGCGACCTGCGCTGCCCGAGTCGGTGCCGGCGCACGCGGAGGTGAAGATCGAACCGACGACGAGACCGAACAGCACCGCTCTTCTTGCGACGACGTGCGTGACCACGGGAGGCTCCTTCCGACTTGCCCGCGCGTCCGTCGAGCGGGCGACGCGACCCATCGCACGACGCGCGCCACCCCGAGCGCCCTCGAAACGGCTTGGATTCCGCGCTCTCGGCTCCTCGGCTTTCGGCGGGCGCCGCGCCGTGGGTGGCGGCCGCCGATCCGCGCGGCCGCGCGAGACGACGCGCTACTCGGAGGTGCGCGCGCGCACGCGACGCTTCGCCCGACCGATCTCTTCACGCACGGGCAGATCCGAGGCCCGGAGACGCTTCTGGTAGAGGTACGTGAGAAACTCGACGATGAACCCCATCGAGAAGAACTGGATGCCCAGCACGATGAGGATCGACCCGAGCAGGAGGAGCGGACGGTCGCCGATCTTGTGCCCGAGTAACCAGAGCACCGTGAGGTAGGCGTCGATGAGGAAGCCGACCGTGCTCATCACGAGCCCGATGAGCCCGAAGAGGTGCATCGGTCTGCGCGAGTACTTCGTCAGGAAGTTGATGCTGAGCAGATCGAAGAACCCGCGCAGGATGCGCTCGAGGCCGTAGCGCGAGGTGCCGTGCTTGCGCGCGTGGTGTGTGATCGGGATCTCGGTGACGCGAAAGCCCTCCCACGCCGCGAGCGCCGGGATGAAGCGGAAGAGATCGCCGTAGACCGGGATCGTGCGGATGACCTCGCGGCGGTAGGCCTTGAAGCCGCAGTTCATGTCGTGGAGCTTCACGCCGGTGACCCAGCGCACGGTCCCGTTGAAGATGCGCGTGAGGACGAGGCGGTTCGCCGGATCGTGACGCTTGACCTTCCAGCCGACGACCACGTCGAACCCCGCGTCGATCTTCGCGATGAACTTGGGCAGCTCGGCGGGGTCGTCCTGCAGATCGGCGTCCATCATGATGACGACGTCGCCGCGGACGCGGCTGAACCCGGCCGAGAGCCCCATGGCCTTGCCGAAGTTCTTTCGGAGGCGAACGGCGCGCACGCGAGGGTTGTCGCGGCGCAGATCGTTCATGACCTTCCACGAGTCGTCGGTCGATCCGTCGTCGACGAAGATGAGCTCGTACTCTTCCTTGCCGAGGAGCGCGTCGCGGATGCCCTTCTCGAGCTCGGGCAGGCTCTCCGCCTCGTTGAGGCCGGGGATGACGATGGAGACGCGCGGGCGCGACCTCTTGGAGGAGGGTGCGACCTCGGTGGGCGCCTCGGCCTTCATCGGCAACGTGACGTTGCCTTGCATCTCGACCACGTCGGACACGGCGGCGGGACCTTAGCACGCGGACGCCTCGGGGCGCGAAAGCCTGTCTATCCGGCCCGCGGCGGCACCTCGTCAGGGGGCCGCGGCCCTTCGCCGACGACGACCTCGCCCCGCTCGTCGAACGCGAAGCTCACCCGCGACTCGACGGGCGGGCCGCGATCGTCGGGCGACAGCGACGCGACCTCGAGCTTCCCGAGGAAGCGGAGGCCGAAGAGCGCCTTGTCGAGCGCCTCGTCCGAGTAACGAGCCCCCTTCTCGAAGCGAAACGACACCTCTCCGACCCGCTCCTGGCGAATGCGGAAGCGGCGGATGACGTAGTCGAAGTCGGCGAGGTCGCGCTCGAGGCGCGCCCCGGGGATGCACTGGCCTCGAGGGCCGACGAGGACGGAGCGCGGGCGCCCGACGATCGATCCGATCCGGGGCGCGCTCCGGCCGCACGGGCAGCGCGGCGCGTCCGGCAGCGCGACGGCACGATCGCCCGTGCGATAGCGGAGGAGCGGCATGCAGTAGTGATCGAGCGAGGTCACGACCACGTCGCCCTCCTCGAAGGGCTCGGCCCGCCGGTCGCCGACCAGGATCTCGACGAGGAAGCTCTCGGCGACGACGTGGAGCCCCGCGTGCGCCTCGCACTCGTGCGCGACGAGGCCGAGCTCGCGCGTGCCGTACGTGTCGAACACGCCCGCGCCGAAGGTCGCCTCGAGCATGCGCCGCACGCCGTCGGAGAGGGCCTCGCCGTACGACACGATCGCGGTGACGCGAGGCCGAGGCCCGGGGCGCGCCGCGACGAAGCGGGCGAGGAGCTCGAGCGACTCGGCGTCGCCCTCGAGCAAGGCGGGCTCGCTTTTTTCGAGCCGACGCACCGCGCGTTCCAGCTGTACGCGCGGGCCGCTCGCGAAGACGAGCGAGCGTCCCTCCGCGTGCGCAGCGAGGAAATCGCTCCGCATCGATCGGAGGCTCCGCGCCGAGGGTCCCCCGTAGAGCTCGACGCGTCCGTCCCCGAGTCGGTAGCCCGTCCACTCTCGGGCGCGGAGCTCCGCCGCCCAGCGCAGCTCGAGCTGCGCGCGATCGACGAACGACACCGCGGGCTCGCCGATCCCGCCGGTGCCCGTCACGCGCAGGACCTGATCCTTGTCGTGGTTCTCGCTCAAGATGTCGAAGTAGAGGTGCTCGCGGACGAGCGCGCGCGTGAGGATCGGCAGCCTCGCGAGGTCGCCTGCGCCGCGGAGATCCTCGGGACGGATCCCCCGCTCCTGCATGCGCGTCCGGTAGTAAGGCACGTTGCGATAAGCGTGTCGGAGGAGCCTCCGGAGCTTCTCCTCGCCGAGCTCGATCTGCGCGGCCTTCGACGACCACTGGGTGCGCGACAAGAGCGCGTGGTGCCGCTCGACGTCGCGGGTGATCATCGCGTGCGTGCGATCGAAGACCGCCATGGCAGCGCGCCAGCGGACGGCCTCGAGCGGACGACGCGGCGCGGGGGGCGCCCCCTCGAGCTGGCGGGCGAGCGACTCGGGCGGCCTTCGGATGCGGTACTCCCAGGTGGCCCTGGCGAGATCCACGAAGGAGCGCGCCGAAGCCTTCAGCGCGTTCGATCCCGCAAGGAAGCTCGTCCCTTGCCTGCGCTCCTCGAAGAGCGTCTCCACCTCGCGGTACGAGTACCCCTTCGCGTGGGCGGCCACCATGATGAATGACTGCCAGTAGTAATAGTTTCCTCGATACGACAGCAGATCGAGGAATACTTCGCGCGCGCACATCACGAAGCCGCTCTTGTTGTCCCGGAGGTGCATCGAGAACACGCCGTTCAAGAGCGCGTTGAAGCCGCGGCTGAGCGCGTAGCGATCGTCGCGGCGGCGCCCCGTCGGACTGCGGAACCCTTGCACCACGTCGACCGCGTGCTCGTAGAGCGCGCGTCGGAGGCGCAGGAGGTCCTCGGGCTGGTACTGCAGATCGGCGTCGATGATCGCGACGAGCCTGCCTCGCGCGGCCTCCGCCCCCGAGCGCCAGGCGCGCGCGATGCCGCGGTTCTCCGGGTGGAACACGCCGACGACCGCGCCGGGGTTCCTCTGCATCTCGTCGCGGAGGAGGCGCGCCGTCCCGTCGGTCGAGCCGTCGTCGACGATCACGAGCTCGCCCGAGACGTCGCCGCGACGGAAGGTCCCGAGGACGCGCGCGATCAGCTCGGGGAGGTTCAGCTCCTCGTTCAGGCACGGCACGATGACCGAGAGCTCGGGGCCGTCCCGGGTCGCCCCCGGGTCTCCGGGCTCGTTCCCGCGCGTCATGGCGGCGAGTTAAGCACGCCTCGGGCGCCGGTGGGTTGCTTCGCGTGGCCAAGCTGACTAAGCCCTCGGGCTCGAACCGCGGCGCTGCCCGCGGCTCGAGCCCCGGGGTTTTCCCTGACGGGACGACCCCCGAGATCGAGGAG
>CAYYKK010000275.1:0-10289 GCA_964467935.1 uncultured Polyangiaceae bacterium | reverse complement strand
GGCGGCTGCCCGGGCTCGGCGGGGGTGGGCCCCAGGGTGGTCTCGATGCGCCTGTTCTTCGCCTTCGACTCCGGGGTGTCGTTGGGGGCGACGGGATCGAACTCGCCGTAGCCGGCGGCGGAGAGCGACTTCGGCTCGACGCCGTTGTCGATGAAGAGGCGCGTCACCGTGAGCGCGCGCGCCGTCGACAGCTCCCAGTTGGAGGGGTACTTCGCCGTCGAGATCTTCACGTTGTCGGTGTGGCCTGCGATCTGGAAGTGTCGATCGGGCATCGTCTTGATGATCTTGGCCACCTCTTTCAACGTCGCCGCGCCCTCGGGCTTCAGCTCCGCGTGGGCGGAGTCGAAGAGCACGTCGTTCGGGAGGACGATGATCATGCGTCCGTCGCGGAGCATCACCTTGAGCTTGCCGGCGTCGGCGAGCTTCTCGAACCGCCGCACGAGCTCCTGGAACTGAGCGGCGCGCGCCTCGGCGGCGGCCTGAGCCTTGCGGAGCTCCTCGAGGCGCTTGCGCGTGTCGTCGAGCGCGGCGGACAGCGAGCCCTTCTCGTTCGCGAGCGACTCGACGCTCTGTCCGGCCTTCTGCAGTCGCTCCTGGAGCGCGGCGTTGAGGACGGCGAGCTCGTCGAGCTTGCGGATGAGATCGGCCTTCGTCGCGGTGTCCTCGTTGATGCGCGCGTCGCGGTCACGCATCGCGCCCTCGAGCGCGGAGATCTGCGCTTGGGCCGCCGCGAGCTTCTGGTTCGAGGCGATGAGCGCGTTGCGCGTGAACTGCAGATCCGCGAGCGCGTCGGTGTACTTGCTCTTCTCGACCAAGCACCCCGAGGCGCCGATCGTGACCACCGCGAGCAGCGAAGCGCCCGCGACCGCGCGCAGCCACCGGGATGCGCGCGTCCGTTTGGGGCGTTCGAGCAAGGTGGGGTTCGCCGTGCTCGCCAACAATCTTCCCTGTCGCTCGTTCGACCTGCTAGGCCTCTGCATGTGGGTCCCTCTCGGTGACCCGGCCGTACCATGGCGCGCCGACTTTCGATAATTTTGCGGCCTCGCGAGGCGGCCCGATGGGGATTTTTCGGGCCGATCACGCGGGGTGCGTTCTCGGCCCTCGGCGGGCTCGCCCTCTCGTCCGTCGTGGCCTCGTCGCTCTTTTCGTGCGCCGACGTCCGCTCCGGAGCTCCCCCCGATCACTCGACCGCGCTGCCGGCGGAGAGCACGGTCGCCGCGCTGAGCGAGGCCCCGCCGTCGGCCTCCGCCGCGCCGGCGCCGCCGCGCGTCGATCCTCCTTACGTGGTCGCGCTGCGGCTCGAGCGCTGGGCCGATGCGGCGAAGCTCCTCGACGCGCTCGATCCGGCCGAGAAGGACAAACCCGAGATGCGGTTCGTGCGCGCGCGCGTCGCGATGGCCACCGGGGACGCGAAGAGCGTGGGTCCGCTGCTCGACGGCGTCGTGCTCCCCGGCTTCGAGGACGATCTGGCGAGGCTGCGCGCCGAGGCGGCCGTCGAGGTCGGCCCGTACGATCTGGCGGCCGACTACTACGAGAAGCGCGGCAAGGTGAAGGATCTCCTCCTCGCCGCCAAAGCCAAGGTCCGCGGCGGCGACAAGAAGGGCGCCCTCGCGCTCGCGGATCGCGCGCTCACGCAGGCGCAGCGCTTCGGCAAGGGCGGCGACGAGCGCGCCGCGCACGGCCTGCGGGTCGATCTCCTCCTCGCCGACGGCAAGTTCGACGACGCGCTCGCGGATCTGAAGTGGCTCGCGATCAAGGCGCCCGCGTCGAGCGAAGGGCGCACGGCGCGCAAGGCGCTCGCCGAGCACAAGAAGCCGCTCGAGAAGAAGGAGCTGGTCGACTCGCTCGACGCCCTGATCGACGGCGGCGCCGGCAAGGAGGCGCTCGAGGAGCTCGACCGCAGGGGAGCGTCGATCGCGCGCCCCGAGCTCTTGCGGCTCAAGGCCGAGGCGCTCTTCAAGTCGCGCCAATACACCAAGGCCGCCGACGCCTACCTCGCCGCGTCGAAGGTCCAGAGCGGCGGCACCGCCGAGCAGCTCTACTACGCCGCACGCGCGCTCGCGCGCATCAAGAAGGAAGACGAGGCGGCGCGGCGCTACCGCGAGGTCATGAAGCGCTTCCAGAAGGAGCCGTGGGCGGAGCGCGCCGGGTTCCAGCTCGCGCAGCTGTACCTGTCCGGAGGGAAGTACGCCGAGGCGGTCCAGGCCTTCACCGACTACCTCGCGAAGTTCCCGAAGGGAGCGTCGCGCGACGATGCGCAATACGGCCTCGCGCTCGCGCACCTCTCGGCCGGGCAGCCTGGCAAGTCGCGTCGCGTGTTCGCGCAGATGGCCCAGTCCGCGAAGAAGACCGACTTCGGCGTGCTGCGCGAGCTGGAGGGCGTCGCCGCGCTCCGCAACGGCGCGAAGACGGACGCGATCGACATCTTCACCCAGGTCGCCAAGGACCAACCTCTCACGTGGGCCGCCCTCGTCGCGCGGGCCCGGCTCGTCGCGCTCGGCGCGCCCCTGCCGCCGGTCATCGAGCCTCCGCCGGCGCGGCCCGCTTCGCCGCTCGCGCCGCTCCTGCCGTCGAAGGCGCAGAAGCTCGCCGCGCTCGGCCTCGACGCCGACGCCGAGGCCGCCCTCTCCGAGAACGAGCAGGCCGCCGGCGCCGCCTACCCCGGTCGTGAGACCGAGGCGCTCTGCGGCATGTACGGGACGCTCACGCGCGCCAAACGCCGCTACAAAGTGGGCACGGCGGCCGTGAGCTTCGACGCGCTGATGCACGCGCCCAGCGACGCGGATCGTTGGTCGTGGGACTGCGTCTACCCGGCGCCCTACGAGGAGGCCGTCGCCGGTCTCGAGAAGGAGTACGCGCTGCCGAGCGGGCTCGTGCACGCCGTGATGCGCCAAGAGAGCGCGTTCGATCCCGAGGCCACGTCGCCGGTCGGGGCGATGGGCTTGATGCAGCTCATGCCGACGACCGCCGAGCAGGCGGCCAAAGAGGCGAGCACGCCCTTCGAACCGAGCGCGATCAAGAGCCCGGAGACGAACCTTCGGCTCGGCGGCTTCTATCTCGGCAAGCTCGTGAAGAGCATGGGCGGCAGCCTCCCGCTCGCGATCGCGAGCTACAACGCCGGGCCGGGCGCGGTCTCTCGGTGGGTCGAGAACGCCAAGGATCTCGAGGTCGACGTCTGGGTCGCGCGCATCCCGTTCGAGGAGACGCGGAACTACGTGGCGCGTGTGATGGGCAACCTCGCCCGCTACGAGTGGCTGCGCGGCGGGGACGACGCCGTGATGGCGCTGCCGCTCACGATCCCGGGTCAGGTCCGCGCCAAGGACGAGGACTACTAGGTTCGTGGCCCTGTTCGCGGCCCTCCCCGTCGCGGTGCTCGCCGGGACGATCGCGGCGCACGAAGCGCTCGAGCCGGCGCGGCTCGCGCCGACCGCCGACGCGTGGGCGATGACGCATTGGGGAGGCGTGCGCGGCGTCACCCTCGGCCCCATCGAGAGCTTGCGGCACCCCGGGCGCGGCTACGGCACGGACGCGAGCGCGCGCGCGCTCGACGAGGCGGTCGCGATGGGCGCGACGTGGGTCAGCCTCACGCCCTTCGGTCGCGTCGCGAACCTCGACCCGCGCGGGATCGATCTCACGTTCGAGGCGCCCTTCGAAGAGAACCGCGCGGCGGTGATTCGCGTCGCGGAGCAAGCGCACGATCGGGGGCTCCGCGTGCTCATCGTCCCGCACCTCTGGGTGGAGAGCGGCGAGTGGCGCGCGCTCATCGATCCGAAGGACGACGGCGGTTGGGAGCGCTGGTCGCGCGAGTACGCGCGCTTCGTCTTGGCTTGGGCGGCGGTCGCTCGCGACGCGAAGGTCGACATGTTCTCCATCGGCGTCGAGCTCCGCAGCTGGGTCACGACCTCGCACGTCGCCTCGATGGTCGACATCATCGACAAGGTGCGCGGCGCTTATCCAGGGCTCCTCACCTACTCCGCCAACTGGGACGACGTCGGCGACACGCTGCTCTGGGACCACGTCGACGTCGTCGGCGTGAACGCCTTCTTCCCGCTGACCGACAAGAAGGGCGCGAGCCTCCCGACGCTCCTTTCCGGCGGCGCGCGGGTCGCGACCGATCTGGAGGCCCTCGCGCGCGATCTCCGCAAGCCCGTCGTCCTCACCGAGATCGGCTACACGACGCGCGCCGATCCCGCCGTCGAGCCGTGGATCTGGCCGGACGGAATGCAGAACGTCGTCATCGATCAGGCGGCGCAGGCGGCCGCGTACACGGCGATCATCGCGCCGTTCCTCGACGCGAGCTTCTGCGCCGGCTTCTTCGTCTGGAGGCTCTACGCCGATCCCGACGACGCCTCCCAAGAGCCCGAGTTCGGCTTCTCCCCGCGCGGAAAGCTCGCCGAGCTCGTGCTCCGCGACGCCTTCGGCGCGCACTTCGCGGTGGACGGTCCGCGCCTCCCCGGCGACGTCGCGGGCCGCCATCGGGCGCGCACGCCGGGCATCTACGAGTGGGACGCGTCGCCACCGCTCTTTCCGTGAGCGCGCGCTCTCTCGACAACGTCTCGCGATCGGCGTAGCCGTCAGCCATGCGATGGATGGGGATCGAGGCCGGCGGGTGGGTGATGTGGCCCATCTTGCTCCTCGCCGTGCCGGGCCTCGTGCTCGGTGTGCTCGCGCTCGGGCACTCGCAGCGACGCGTGCGTCAGCGGCTCGGCATCGCGGCGCTCTTCGTGTCGGCGACGCTCGGCGCGTGCGCCATCGGCGGGGCGCTCGCCGTTCGCGCGCGCGAGAAGGCCGCCGCGGCCGCGATGAGCACGGACGTCGGCGCGAAGCGCGCGGCGCGCGCCGTGGCCATCGACGCGCGCATCCCTCTCCGCTTCGGCTTGGGTGCGTCGCTCGTCCCGCTCATCGGTGGCCTCACGGGCGCGCTGTCGACCCGCCGCCTCCGCCGGGGCAAGCCGCTCTCCACGCGCTCGCTGCGTGATCCGCGCGTCGCCGAGGACCGGCGCGTCCTCGCGCTCGGCGCCGCCGCGCTCGCCTCGGGCGCGGCGATCGGATCGGCCTCTCTCTTGCTCGCGCCGCTGCCCGGGCCCCAGGTGCCCATCGACAGCCCGGCGTGGGACGCGCTCGAGGCGGTCGAGCTCATGAAGGGCGGCGTCACGTCACGCGCGTGCGACGAGCTCGAGCACGCAGCCGCCGCCGGCGGCGCCGATCCGACGCTCGTGCCGGACGCGCGCAGCGCCGCGTCCGAGTGCTTCGAGGTGCGCTTCGAACAAGCCCTCGCGAGCGCGCCCGCCGAGAGCGTCTCGTCGCTCGACGCGCTCGTGCGATCTCCGATGCCGTTCACGCGGGGGCAGCGCTCGCGGGCCGAGGCCGAGCTGCGACGCGCGAAGGGCGCGACGACGCCGAAGGCCGACTGAAGCGCGCCGTCGCGCCTCGTCTCTCCTCCGATCCGCCCTCGAGCGTGGGCCGAAGCGGGTCGCTAGACGCCTCGGACGGGCCGCGTATTCTTCCCGGCCATGAGACTCTGGATCATCTTGGCGCTTGCGGGTGGGGTCCTCCTCGGCGGGACGGGGTGCGACAAGCTCGGGTTGGGATCGAGCAAGGACAAGGCCAGCAAGGAAGACGACGACAGCGACAGCAAGAAAGAGAAGAAGAAGAAAAAGAAGAAGAAGTCGTCGGACGACGACGACGATGACGACTCCGACAAGAAGTCCGACAAGGGCAGCGACAAGAAGAGCGACACGCCGCCTCCGTCCCCCACCACGGCGCCCGCGCCGACGGGCGTGCAGTTCGCGGGCATGTATCGCTCGACGTGGGGGGACGTCGCCGTGCGACAGAACGGCAGCCAGGTCGAGTGCAAGTACCCGGCGGGCACGATGACCTGCGCCGCGAGCGGCCCCGACCTCGACTGCGACTGGAAAGAAGGCAGCACCAAGGGCAAGGCGAAGCTGAAGAAGCAGTCGAACGGCGACATCGACGGCACGTGGGGGAACGGCGTGAGCGCGACCGACGGCGGACGCTGGCTCTTCACGCTGCTCTCCGCAGGCGATCCGGGCCCGTCGGGCGACGAGGCGCAGGCGGGGAGCTTCGCGGGCGTCTACGTCTCGACGTGGGGCGACACCACCTTCACCGAGAGCGGCACGAGCGTGAAGGGCTCGTACCCCGGCGGAAAGCTCGACTGCACGTCGAGCGGCGCGAACCTCGACTGCACGTGGAAGGACAGCGGCGGCGTCGGCAAGGCGCGCCTCACGCGTCAGGTGAGCGGCGACATCTCCGGCACGTGGGGCAACGGGGCGAGCGCGACGAACGGCGGGAGCTGGCTGTTCCGAAAGAAGTAGCGCTCACGCGCTCGCGACGCGCGAAGGGCCCGGTCGAGATCGGCCGGGCCCTCTCGTTCGTGTGCGCCGAGCGCGACCGATCAGGGCTTCGCGAGCTCGGCCTTGATGGCGATCACGATCGGGCTGTTGTCGAACGTCGACGACGGGTTCGCCGGATCCTTGCCGGGGTACTCCCCCTCCGGCCAGTGCCCGACGAGCGTTCCATCCTTCGAGATGAGGTACTTGTTGAAATTCCACGACGGCTCGATCGCCGGCGAGGGCCCCGGGTTCGGCTGCGCGAGGATCCACTGCCAGACGGGCTGTGCGTTGGCCCCGATGACGTCCGCGGTCGCGAACTCGGGGAACGTCACGCCGTACATCGCGCTGCACGTGTCGGTGTTGCCGACTTGGTTGAAGCTGTTTTCGTAGAAGCCGAGGACGTGGAACGGCTGACCCGGGAAGCTTTCCTCCAAGACCTGGAGGCCGGCCATTTGAGGCGTGTAGCCTCAAGCGCCTGCTGTATCCACGATGAGTAAGACCTCACCTCGGTACTGACACATCGAGATCGTGTCGAGCGCGGTGGTGACCGCCGTCTGCGCGTACAGGCTGTTCGCCGGCGCGGGCGGATCGCACGTCGCCGCGCCGCCGGTCCCTGCGCTCGTCGACTTCGAGGACGACGAGGTCGCCGCCTTCGAGCTCGACGTGCTCGGGCCGCTCGCCGCCGACGTCACGCCGCTGCCGCCCGCGGCGTTCCCGCCGGCGCCGGAGCTCTGGTTCCCGCACGCGATCCCGAGCGCCGCGATCGCGACGACGGCGGACCACCAAGGCTTCTGAGCGTTCATCCGAAGGACCTCCTCGACTCCGAGAGGCTATCACCTGCGAGCCCCGAGCGGGAAGACCGCTCGAGGCCGAGGCGCGCGGGGCTCTTCAGTTCGGGACGAGCGAGCAGAAACCGCCGACGCACGACGAGCCCGACTGGCAGCAGTCGGCGGCGGTCTTGCAGGCTTCGCCCTCGTGCGAGCAGCCCTTCGACATCGAGCACGTGAAGTTCCCCGTGCCGTCGTCGCTGCAGAACCCGTCGCAGCACTCGTAGCCGGCGCTGCAGTCGGAGCCCATCTGCTTGCAGGGGCTCAGCGCCCACTCGCCGCGCATGTTCTGGTTGCCGATCTCCTGGCCGGGAAGCCAGAAGGCCGGGTGGCTCGGATCCTGACCCGCTTGCGGGTTCTGATCGATCGCCGTGACCCAGAGCTGCTTGTGACGCGTCGAGGGGTTCGTGTCGGTGAGCGTGTTGCCGTACGTGCGCTCGCTCACGATCACGAGCCAGAAGTACCCTCCGACCGCCACGGGGTTGAAGGTCGGCTCGTAGCTGGAGCTCGCCTCGCTCCCGGTGAGCAGGCCCGTGCCGTTCGCCTGATCGAGCGCGATGAGCGTCGCGCCGTCGTTCGTCCCGAGCCAAATGTCGGACTGCGCGCCGCGCGATCGGGCCTGCGTGCTGCGCTCGAACGCGATCCACTTCGAGTCGGGCGAGAACGTGGGGAAGGTGACGGTGCCGCGGTTCGCGTCGTTCGGCACGATCTGATGCACGTTCGTGAACGCGGGGTTCATGAGATCGATGTCGGCGGTCCAGAGCGTGGACTGGGTGAAGTCGAGCCCGTTGCCGTTCGTGCGCACCGAGAAGGCGATCTTCGACGAGTCGCCCGACCACGCCGGGTGCGCCGGCGCGCCGCCGCCCGGGTTCAGCGTGGTGAGCGGCGTGTTGCTGTTCGACGCGGTGAGCGTCAAATAGCCGGTCGAGTTGAACGAGCCGTCGATCCACGATCCCCAGAGCACGTGCGAGCCGCTCGGCGAGATCGCCTCGAAGCCCGAGGGCTGCCCGCTCGAGTACGTGTTGGCGCCGTCGGCGGCGTTGAACGTCGCCCACGGGCTCGCGCCGCCGTCGAGCGCGGCCACGATGGAGCTGCCGTTCTTCGACACCGAGTGGCAGGCGACGCACGTGTGACCCGGCGGCTTCTGGATGAAGCTCTCGGGCGCCGTGTCGCCGGGCTTGAGGCGCACCACGTTCCCGTTGTTGACCTCCCAGTAGTAGATGGTGCCCGCGAGGTTGCCCGGCGCGATGCTCCAGGTCTCTTGCTTCGGGAGGTAGGCCTTCGCCCCGTCGTAGCGCTGCACCGACACGCTGATCGCGCCGTCGGTCGAGTCGCTGAGCTTCTTCCAGACGTCGGCCGGCATCGCGGGGAAGTCGTAGCGGCTCGGCGGGGGGACGGTGCCCCAGCCCGTGAACTCGAAGGTCGGGCTCACCGCGTGCACCTGGTAGACGTCGGCCGCGCCGCCGCCGTTCCACTGGAGGAGCGGGCCGTGTAGGCCACGCGGGAAGACCGTCTTGTCGTACGGATAGAGCAGGCTCATCGACGGATCCGCGTCCGTCGCGTTCGGGAAGAGGTTCTTGATGTTCGGGTCGACGTTCTGCGGGTCGCTCGTGAGCACGAGCTTCACGCTGAGGCTCGTCGTGCCGCTGACCGTGCCGACCGTCGCGGTGACGTTGCCTTTGCCTCCGAGCAGGCCAGTTGCAGTCGCAGCGCCGTTGCCGCTGTTGACGCTCGCCACGTCCGGTCGCGAGTAGGACCAGACCGCGTCGCTCACGACCATCGTCGAGCCGTCGGTCATCGTCGCGACCGCCTGGAGGTTCGTCGCGGGCGGGATCGTGCCGTTGTCGACCACGATCACGGCGTCGGCGGGCTGGATCGCGATGGAGGCGATGTCGGGTGTGTTGAAGCCCGTGCCCGTGCTCTGGTTGCCGCCGGCGCCCATGGCGCCCTGGCCCGACGTGCCGGTGCTGGTCGAGCTGTTGTCGGTCCCCGAGCTGCTGCAGGCGCCGCCCACGACGGCGGCGGAGAACGTCAGGGTGGCGACGATCGCGTAGCCGAGTGCTCTCATGCGTAAGGATCCTCCGAGGGCCATTCTAGCGTCGATGGCTGCTTCGTCCGTTCGTTTCGGCCGGTACGCGCGAGTTCTGTGCCCGATGCGCGCAGCCCGACCCACACGCCCGACGCTCCGTGTGAGTGAGCTCGCTCGCCGAGGACGGCTCACCGAACCGGCGTGACGGAAGTTTTTCAGGGTGCGAACCGTCGGTCGCCGTGGTTGGCTCGAACGCGGGAGGAGAGAGCCATGGGCACGAACGAGACCGAAGGCGCCGCCGCGAAGGGCGCCTGGAAGACGCTGGGGATGGGGTTCGATGCCGCGGTCGAGCGCGTCACCGAGGCGCTGAAGGCCGAGGGCTTCGGCATCATCACCACGATCGACGTGACCGAGACGTTCAAGGTGAAGCTCGGCGTGGACTTCATGCGCTACCGCATCCTCGGCGCATGCAACCCCGGCTTCGCGCACAAGGCGCTCAGCGAGGATCCTGCCGTCGGTCTCCTCTTGCCCTGCAACGTCGTCGTCTACGAGAAGGTCGCGGGTCAGGTCGTCGTCGGGATGATCGATCCGCTGCAGACGCTCGGCGCATCGGCGAGCGATCCGAGGCTCGGCGATCTCGCCGCCTCGGTGAAGGCGAAGCTCGACGCGGCGTTCGCCAAGCTGTCCTGAGGTGGCGACGCGGCGCGCGTCGGTCGCGAGGGCGTCCGGTGGCGCGCACGCCGCGCGTCCCTCCGAGGACGCCGCCGACCCGGGCAAGCCGCGCTTGCAGGACGCGGCGAAGCCGGGTAGGTTCCGCCCGTCTGCGCCCGTAGCTCAGCTGGATAGAGCGTCGGCCTCCGAAGCCGAAGGTCGCGCGTTCGAATCGCGCCGGGCGCGCCCCACCGATCACGCGCCCGGCTCCCCGAGGGGGCTCGCGCGGAGCGGAGGCGGCGTCGCGGGGGCGCGACCGTAACCGAGGAACGGCCCGTGGCGCCCCGTGCCCATCTTGCGGGGCAAGCGCCTCGGGACGCGCAGGGGAGCGCTCGCCCCGATGCGGTACGCTGCCGACCGCGATGGCGA
>CAYYKK010000274.1:0-10328 GCA_964467935.1 uncultured Polyangiaceae bacterium | reverse complement strand
CGGCAGCATGACGGCGATGCCGAGCACCGAGTCGTGGCTCTCCTCGCCGACCAAGATCTTGTGCACGGCCTCGTAGATGATGAAGGAGCCGGCAGCGAAGATGAACCCCCCCTCGAACATGGCGCCGAGCCCCTCGATCTTCGCGTGCCCGTAGTTGTGGTCCTCGTCCGGCTCTCGATCGGCGATGCGGACCACGAACAAGTTGGCGACGGAGACGAAGAGATCGCCGAGGGAGTCCACGGCGGACGAGATCATCGACATGCTGCCGGTGATGAACCCGACCACGAATTTGGTCGCGGCGCCGAGGAGGGACGAGGCGATGGCGACCTGAATGGCGCGCTCTTCACGGCTCACCGCGGCGCATCTACCACGACCGAAGCGCGATCGGCGGACGACGTCGATCGGCCGCGCCGCGCGAGGAGCAGGCGGCGCGCCGCCATCGCGACGACGACGGCGCCGACCAGGCCCGCGCCGAGCACCGCCTCGAGCACCGGCCCCGCCACGCCCACCGGTCCGTCGTCGGCGCGCACGTCGATCGCCCACGCGGCGAGGACGATGGCGGCGGCGAGCGCGAGCAACCTCCGCGCGTCGTTGGAGCGCTCGGCGTCGTGCTCGACCGCCGCGTAGCCGGTCGCGCCGAGGAGGACCGCGAGCATGGCGCGGGCCGGGGTGACGAGGCCGAGGGAGAGACCGAAGAGCGTCGCCGTGATCGCCATGAGAAGGACCTCCGAGGTTGAGCTTCGCTGCGCGCCACTGTCGCGCGCCGCCCGGCACTAGGCAAGCGTTCAGCAGACGAACAATGTCCTACCAGGCCCCGACGAGCCGCGGCTCGCCAGGCATTTCCAGGGTTGTTAGCGTGGCGCGCGGGCGGGGGCGGGCGCGCGCCGACCGGCGAGCGCGAGGATGCTGGCCGCGACCACGCACGCGCCCACGACGCTGAGCGCGTTCGGCACCTCGCCGAACAAGGCGAGCCCCCAGCCGTAGGCGAAGGCCACCTGCACGTAGCTCACCGCGGTCGCGCGCACCGCCGGCTCGTTGTGGAGCGACTTGGTCATGTACTCCTGCGCGATCTGCGTCGAGACGCCGATGCCGAGCAGGAGCAGCCACTCGAAGGGCGTGGGCATCGTGGCGTCGCGAAAGACGGGCGCGATCGACAGGGGGACGGCGACGAGCGGGAAGTAGAAGACGACCACCGCGGGGTCGTCCGTCTTGCGGAGCTTGCGGACGGTGACGTACGCGACCGAGCTCGTGACGCTCCCGGCGATCGCGACGAGGAGCGCGTGCTGATCTTGGGCTCGGCCGTGGAACAGGAAGGGCGGCTGCGCCACGAGCAGGACGCCGACGAAGCTCGCGACGATGCAGGCGATCTCCCAAGGGCCCATGCGCTCGCGGAGCACGAGGGCCGCGAGGATCGCGGTGAAGATGGGGCTCGAATACTGGATGACCGTCGCGTCGGCGAGCGGCAGGTGCTTGAGCGAGTAGTAGTAGCAGTTGAGCGCCACGAAGCCCGCGAAGCCGCGGAGCGCGAGGCGCTTCTTGTCGACGCCCCACGGCGAGAGCCCTCGCCTGCGGAGCGCGGCGTAGCTCATCACGAGCGTCACGACGCCGCGCGCGAGGACCGTGTGCGAGCTCGGCAGGTGGCGGCTCGCGAGCTTCACGCAGACGCTCATCACGCTGAAGAAGAACGCGCCGAGCGCCATTTGGCGGAGGCCGAGGGGGATGCGGGCGAGGCCGGACGGTGCGTCCGCCGCGCGATCCTCCGCGTCGCTCTCGATCGTCACGCCTCGGCTCTACTGCCCGGGCCGGTCGGCGTCGAGCCGCTGGGCCGCTGGATCTGCTACAAACGCGGCGAAGTGGATCGGTCGCACCTGCTCGAGGGGCTCTTCGCCAACGTCGGCGCCTTCGTCGCGAAGGTCGACGCGCGCTACCCGGGCGCGCTCACCTGCCACGCCGGGTGCGCCGACTGCTGCCTCGGAGGCCTGTCGGTGACGGCGGTGGAGGCCGAGCGGATCGCCGCGCTCGTCGCGACGCTCGACGCCGCGCCGAGAACGCGGCTCCGCGCGCGCGCCGAGGCGCCGACCGAGGATCGCTGCGTCGCGCTCGAGCGTGATGGACGGTGCGCCATCTACGAGGCGAGGCCGGTCGTGTGCCGCTCGCACGGCGTGCCCATCCGCTTCCGCTCCTCGCTCGCCGATGGGGAGGCGGAGGTCCGGAGGCTCCCGCTCGTGGACGTGTGCCCCCGCAATTTCCAAGAGGTCGAGCTCGAGAGCGTCGCAGCCGACTGCGTCCTCGATCAGGCGACGCTCTCCACGGCGCTCGGGCAGATCGACGCGATCGGCGCCCCCGAGGCCGAGCGGGGCCGCCGCCTGGATCTCGCGACCCTGCTCGCGCGATGCGCTGGTTCCGAAACGGCCGATCGCCGAGGGAACGGCGGGGCCTGATCCGAGTCGCCGACGCGCCCAGCCTTTGCTAGCCTCAGGGCTTCGAGGTCGACGATGCGACGTCTGGGTCTTTCCCTCCTCGCGATGGCCACGGTCGCGGGCGGGGTGCTTAGCGCTTGCGTGGGCAACATCGGAGGTGCGCCCGACGCGAACGGGCAGCAGAAGACCCCGATTTGCACCGACGGCGCGCGCCACCCGGGCGCCGCGCCGATCCGCCGCATGACGCGCTTCGAGTACGACAACACGCTGCGCGATCTGCTCGGCGACGACACGCATCCGTCGGCGCCGTTCCCTGCCGAAGAAGAGGCGGGCGGCGTCAACAACAACGCGGCGAACCTCGTCGTGTCCGACGATCTCGCGGAGAAGTACATGATCGCCGCCGAGGGCATCTCCGGGCGCGCGACGTCGAACGTCGACGCGCTGACCGGGTGCGGCGGCAACTACACCGCCGGCTGCGCGGCCCTCTTCATCGAGACCTTCGGCAAGAAGGCGTTCCGGAGACCGCTCAGCGACGAAGAACGCGCCGATCTCGTGACGCTCTTCCAAACCGGGGTCTCGCAGTCGGTCGCGAGCGCGCTGAGCGACGGCGTCGCGGACGACCCGAAGGCCGACTTCACCCTCGGTGTGCGGATGGTGATCGAGGCGACGGTCCAGTCACCCGAGTTCATGTACCGCGTGGAGCCCGTCGACCCGACCGCGACGGCGGACCAGGTCGTCGCGCTCGACTCGTACGAGATGGCCTCGCGCCTCTCGTACTTCCTCTGGGGCTCGATGCCCGACGACGCGCTCTTCGCCGCGGCCGACGCCGGCGCGCTGGCGACCAAGGAGCAGGTCGCGGCGCAAGCGAAGCGCATGCTCGAGGATCCCAAGGCGCGGCTCGCGGTGGGTCAGTTCCACAGCCAATGGCTCGGCTACGAGCGCGTCCAGGGCGCGGCGAAGGATCCCACGCTCTTCCCGGACTGGTCCCCCGCCATCGCCGCGTACATGCAGGAAGAGACGCGGCAGTTCCTCGATCACTCGGTGTTCGACGGCGGCGGCGACCTCCGCACGCTCTTGACCGCGCCGTACACGTACGTGAACGCCGACCTCGCCGCGTTCTACGGCGTCGACGCCCCGGGCGCGACGAGCGCCGACTTCGTCCGCGTCGATCTCGATCCGGCGAAGCACGCGGGGATCCTGACCGAGGGCTCGATCATGAGCTGGTACGCGCACACGACGCAGACCTCGCCGGTGCACCGCGGCAAGCTCGTGCGCGAGCGATTCCTGTGCGACACGCTCTCGCCTCCGCCGAAGAACTTCAACGCGCCCGACGTCGACCCGAAGGCGACCACGCGACAGCGCTTCTCGCAGCACGACACCGACCCGGCCTGCGCGGGCTGCCACAAGCTGATGGATCCGATCGGCTTCGGCTTCGAGAACCTCGACGCCGTCGGTCGCTACCGAACGACGGAGAACGGCGCGCCGATCGACGCGTCGGGCGACCTCACGCAGTCGGACATCGACGGGACGTTCGTCGGCGCGAACCAGCTGGCGGACAAGCTCGCGTCGAGCGCGGAGGTCGAGAAGTGCTACGCGAACCAGTGGTTCCGCTGGACGCAGGGCCGCGGCGACACGACCGAGGACGTCTGCACGCTGTCGCAGGTCGACCAGGCGTTCGCCGACGCGAAGGGCGACATCAAGGCGCTCATCGTCGCGCTCACGCAGACCGACGCGTTCCTCTACCGGACGAACGGGGAGACACCATGACGAAGCGCGTCTTCCCGCGACGAACGTTCCTGCGCGGGCTCGGCGGCGTGAGCCTCGGCCTGCCGCTGATGTCGAGCCTCGCGTGCTCGCGCGACGAGCAAAAGGCGCACGAGCAGGTCGCCTCGGCGCGCCAGGCCGACGTGTTCCCCAAGCGCTTCATCGCGATGTACACGCCGAACGGCACGTACGATCCGCCGGACGCGTCGTTCTCCGGCATGTGGGCGACGCTCGCGCCGCTCAAGAACAAGCTGAGCATCATCACGGGTCTCGACATGACCGTCGCGAACCAGCCGCCCGGCGAGCCCCACCAGTCGGGGATGGCCGCCCTCACGGGGCGCCCTCTGAACCCCGGCAATTTCGTCGGCGGCGACGGATCGCTCGCGGGCTGGGCGAGCGGCATCTCGATCGATCAGGAGATCGCGAACCAGATCGGCGCGATGACGAAGAAGAAGTCGCTCCACGCCGGCGTCCAGTCCGATCGGCAGTATGGGACCGAGGTGCGTACGGTCATCAGCTACCAGGGCTCCGATCAGCCGGTGGCGAACACGACGGATCCGTTCGTCATGTTCAGCGACGTGTTCTCCGACCTCGGCAGCGACCCGGCGCACATGGCGCGCGTCCGCGCGCGCCGGAAGAGCGTCCTCGACACCGTCGACAAGCGCTTCCAAGCCATCCAGAAGAAGGTGAGCAAGGAAGACGCGATGAAGTTGCAACAACATCTCGACTCCGTCCGCACGGTCGAGATGCACCTCGACAGCCCCGGCGGCGTCATCGGCGGCTCCTGTCAGATGCCCGATCCGGGCGCGACCTTCGACGTGAAGGACCCGAACAACTTCGCCGCGATCGCCAAGATCCAGATCGATCTCCTCGTGATGGCGTTCGCCTGCGACCTCACGCGCGTCGGCACGCTGCAGCTCTCGGCCGCGACGAACAACCGACCCGCGCCTTTCCTGAGCTACAACGGCAGCCCGATCCTCGACGACGAGCACAGCTTGAGCCACATGCCCGACTCGGCGACGGACGCGGTCGGCAAGCTCCGTGTGATCCGGACCTGGTACCTCCAGCAGTTCTATTACCTGCTCTCGTCGCTCGACGCGGTGCCGGAGGGCGGCGGCACGATGCTCGACAACACCGTCGTCCTGCTCTTCAGCGAGATCACGAAGGGCAACACCCACAGCCACATCGACGCGCCCTTCGTCCTCGCGGGCGGCGCGGGCGGCTACTTCAAGCAAGGCCAGTTCCTCGACTACGGCCAGACGCCGGCCGCCGACGTGTCGCACTGCCGTCTCTTGACCTCGATCTTGAACGGGATGGGGATGCCGTCGACGGGCTTCGGCGACCCGGCGTTCGCGGGCCCCGAGCTGAGTGAGCTCAGGGCCTGACGTGACGTCCGGTCAGGTCGCGGGCTCCGAAAAATAGTTGGCGTGATCTCGGGGCGGGCTGCGACTCGTGAACCCCGGCCGGTCGCGCTCGAGCGCCGGTTGTGGTGTGCTGCGGCACGCCTCTTCACGTCACTCACAAGGAGACACCATGACGGATCGGATGCGGAACGGGTGGGGCGTGCGTCGCCTCGCGATTCTCTCGATGCTCCTCGTCCTCGGCCTCGGCACCGCGGGGTGCGACAAGATCGCGAACATGATTGGCAAGAAGGCCAGTCAACAGCTCGACAAGGAGATCGCGGAAGCAGCCGAGAAAGGGACGAAGAAGGCCAAGGGTGGCGCGAAGAGCAAGGGCGACGACGACGACGACAAGGCGGGCGGCGGCGCCGCCGGCAAGGCGGACTACTTCGGCGCGGACGCGACGGAGCTGCCGAAGCTCTACAAGACGAAGATCGGCGGCGCGACGCGCATCCTCGAGATGCTGATCTACCCGAACTACGGCTACGCCCAGATCCAGGATCCGAAGAAGCTCGAGAACGTCGACCAGTACGACATGCGCGACGGCAACGTCGAGGACGGGGCGCCGGTGAAGTTCATCGGCAACCAGCCGACGGCCGCCGATCTCAAGGCGACCACGTTCGACGTGGACGAGGTCGACTTCACCGCGATCCCGAAGATCGTGAAGGACGCTTCGGCGCAGCTCAAGATCGACGACGGCAAGGTGACGCACATCATCCTGAAGCGGCCGCTGCCCTTCGAGAAGGAGGTGCGCTTCCGCGTGTACGTCGACGGCAGCCGGAAGGACGGATCGGTCGAGTACGACGCGAAGGGCAACATGAAGAAGGTCTACAACTGATCACGTAGCCGACCGCGCGTGCGAGAGCCCCACCCGAAGCCCAGGTGGGGCTTCGCCGTTTCCTCCGACCGAGAGGGACCACTCGCGGGCCGCTCCGTTCGCGAGCGTTCGCGGGGCGCTTGCGCGCTCGAGGCACCGGGCCTATCTCGCGCGGCATGACCGTCGCTGCCCCCGAGGGCTTTCTCGCCGCGCTCGAGCGCGACTGCGGCCCGGACCTCGTGACGACCGACCCTTCCGACCTCGCGGAGTGGGGGCGTGACTGGACGCGCGTGCTCACGCCGGCGCCGCTCGCCGTCGCGCGGCCGCGGAGCGCCTCGGAGGTGAGCCGCATCCTCCGCGCCTGCCACGAGGCGGGTGTGCCCGTCGTGCCCTCCGGAGGGCGGACGGGCTTGGCCGCGGGGGCGGTCGCGGCGAAGGGCGAGCTCGTGCTCTCGCTCTCGCGCATGAACGCGATGGGGCCGGTCGACGTGGTCGGCCGCACGCTGCGCGTCGAGGCGGGCGCGGTCACCGAGGCGGTGCACCAACACTGCGCCGAGCACGGGCTCACGTGGCCCGTCGACTTCGCGTCGAAGGGCTCGAGCCACGTGGGCGGCAACATCGCGACGAACGCCGGCGGCATCCGCGTGATCCGCTACGGCCTGACGCGCCAGTGGGTCCTCGGCCTCGAGGTGGTGCTCGCGAACGGCGAGCGGCTCGAGCTCGGCGGCGCGCTCGAGAAGGACAACACGGGCGTCGATCTGCGGCAGCTGTTCATCGGCAGCGAGGGCACGCTCGGCGTCATCACGGCGGCGACGTTGAAGCTCGCGCCGCTGCCCGGCGAGAGCGACGTGATGCTGTTCGCGGTCCCCGATCTCGCGGGGGTGCTCCGCTTGTTCCGCCGCGCGACGAGCGGGCCGTTCGTGCTCTCGGCGTTCGAGTTCTTCACCGACAAGTGCCTCGCGCGCGTGACCCGCCACCGCAAGCTGACGAGCCCGTTCTCCGAGCCTTCGGGCTGCTACGTGGTGATGGAGGCCGAGCGTCGCGACGCTGCCGCCACCGAGGCGTGGCTCGGGGCGCTGTTCGACGAGCAGATCGTGACCGACGGCACGATGGCGCAGCACGCCTCGCAAGCAGCCGCGCTCTGGGCGCTGCGCGAAGGCATCAGCGAGAGCCTGAGCGGCACCGGCCTGCCGCACAAGAACGACATCTCCTTGCCGGTCGCGGCGCTCGAGGCGTTCTGCGGCGACCTCGAGGCGCTGCTCGCGGCGCGCTACCCCGCGTTCGAGGTCTGCCTCTTCGGCCACATCGGCGACGGCAACCTCCACGTGAACGTGATGAAGCCCGACGACCTCGACAAGGCCGCGTTCCTGGCCGAGACGAGCAAGGTCGATCACGTGATCTTCGAGCTCGTCGAGCGTCACCACGGGAGCATCTCGGCCGAGCACGGCATCGGGCTCTTGAAGAAGCCTTACCTCGGTTACACGCGCGCGCCGGCCGAGATCGCGGCGATGCGCGCCATCAAGAAGGCGCTCGATCCGAAGGGGATCCTGAACCCGGGCAAGGTCTTCGATCTCTGAGGAGAGGCGTCGGAGCTCCGCCGAGAGAGCGACGATCGCCGAGCCCGCGATCTCGGCTCAGCGCTCCTCGACGATGCGCGTCTTCAAGCTCGTGGGCAGGGCGGAGATCGCGTTCGACACCTCGACGGACACGTCCTGATCGAGATCCATGACGAGGTAGCCGATGTGGCTGTCGGTCGCGAGGATCTGCGCGTGGATGTTCGCCTGGCTGTCCGAGACGATCCGGTTGATGTCGCGGAGCACGCCCGGCACGTTCTTGTGGACGTTGAGCACGCGGTGCTTGCCGGGCGTGACCGGCGCCTCGACCTCGGGGAAGTTCACCGAGGCGGTCGTGGTTCCGAACTTCGCGAACTTCGAGAGCGCGATCGACACCTCCTTGCCGATCGCCTCCTGGGCCTCCGTCGTCGAGCCGCCGATGTGCGGGGTCAGGAAGACGTTCGGCAGGCCGCGGAGCGCGCTCTGGAACCCCTCGCCGTTCGCCTCGGGCTCCTCCGGGAACACGTCGACGGCGGCGCCCGCGAGGTGGCCACCACGGATCGCGTCGGCGAGCGCCGGGATCACGACGACGGTGCCGCGGCTCGCGTTGAGGAGATAGCTCCCGCGCTTCATCATCGCGAGCTCGGCGCTGCCGATCATGTCCTTCGTCTGCGCCGTCTCCGGGACGTGGAGCGTGACGAAGTGGCTCTCACCGAGGAGCGCGGCGAGGCTCGGCGCGGGACGGTTGTTGCCCATGGGGAGCCGCGCCGCGATGTCGTAGAAGACGACCCGCATGCCCATCGCCTCGGCGAGGACGCCGACCTGCCGGCCGATGTGGCCGTAGCCGACGATGCCGAGCGTCTTGCCGCGCACCTCGTGGCACCCCTTGGCGACCTTGTTCCATCGGCCCTCGTGCACCTCGCGCGATCGATCCCCGATCTGGCGCGCGAGGACGACGATCTCGGCGATCATGAGCTCCGCGACGCTGCGCGTGTTCGACAGCGGCGCGTTGAAGACCGGCACGCCGAGGCCGTTCGCGTGGGCCAGGTCGACCTGGTTCGTGCCGATGCAGAAGCAGCCGATCGCCATGAGCCTCGTGCCGGCGTCGAGCACCTCGCGCGTCACCTGCGTCTTCGAGCGGATGCCGAGCAGATCGGCGGACCGAACGAGATCGAGCAGCTCGGCCTTGGGCGGCGACGAGGGCAGCAACGTGACCTCGAATCCGGCCGACTCGAGGGCCTCACGGGCGCCGTGGTGGATGCCTTCGAGCAGGACGGCTCTGGGGGACGAGGTGCTCATGGGGGCGCGGTCTAGCACAGGTCCGCCCGAAAGGTGCCCTCGTCGGTCGAAAGGAAATGCCCTCGCGACGTTTGTGCTCGCGTGAGGCCACCGCTATCTGGCGAGGATGGCGCGACGGAAGGTCTGGATGCTGCTCGGCGCGGCGACGGTGCTCGTCGTCGCGTGGCGGCTCGGCGCGTTCCAGCTCTTCGCCGATCCGGCGCACATCAAGATCACGCTGCTCGAGCTCGGGGTGATGGGCTACGCCGCCTTCATCCTCGCCTTCGGCCTCGTGCAACCGTTCGGCGTCCCCGGCACGGTGTTCATCCTCGGCGCCGCGCTCGTGTGGCCCCCGCCGCTCGCGATCGCGCTCTCGCTCGTCGGCGCCACGCTCTCGACCCTCACGGGCTTCTCCTTCTCGCGCTACCTCGCGCGCGACTGGGTGGAGAAGCGGATCCCGGCGCGCCTACGGAAGTACGATCAACGCCTCGCCGACGACGCGTTCCTGACGGTGCTCCTCCTCCGGCTCGTCTTGTGGATGAACCCGACGCTCCACGCGGTGCTCGGCCTCTCGCGCGTGCGCTTCTCGACGCACCTCGTGGCGTCGATCCTCGGCTACGTGCCGGCGATCGTGGTGCTCACGTACTTCGGCGACGCGGCGTTCTCGGTGCTCAAGAACCAGCCGCGGGAGCGCTTCGTCGCCGCGGCCGCGGTGGCGGCGCTCGTGGCCGTGGCGCTGCTCGCGCGCCGCTACGCGCGTCGACGCAAGGACGTCACCACGACGGAGATCGAGCTCGGCGGCGGAGACTGAGAGAGCGCGCGCGTCGCGCTTCTCTCGACCCGCTGGCTCTGCTCTCATCGGTGGCCTGATGAGCGCCGACGACACGAACGATCCGAACGAGCGCGAGCCCCTCCCCGCACCGGAGCCAGAGCCGACGCCGTTCGACGAGGACGGCGAGCCCGCCAGCATGCGACGACCGGGGGCGAAGGCGCCTCCTTCCGCGCGCGTCGCGCCGGCCGAGCCCGCGGCGGCGGCGGGGGAGACGGCGGGCGACGCGTGCGGCGCGCCAGCGGCGCCGCCGGAGGTCGCGGTCGC
>CAYYKK010000273.1:2729-10377 GCA_964467935.1 uncultured Polyangiaceae bacterium | reverse complement strand
CGCCCTCCGCGTCGACAACGTCGGCGCCTGCCTCGTCCTCCTCGCGGCGCAACCGCTTGCTCACGGTCGCCACGCCCGACTTGTCGCGCCACACGGTCGAGATGTCGCTCGTCTCGTCCCACTCGTTCGCCCTGCTCGACTTGGGAGCGGAGTGCGACTCCTCTTCCTCGAAGGTCCAACGGTTCAAGACGGCCTTCGCGTCCTCCTCGAGGTCGGCGTCGGCGTCGACGCCGTCTCGACCGGAGGCGCGCGCGCGCGCAGGCGCGGCGGGGGCCTGCTTCTCGACGCGCTGCTCGTCGGGCTCGTCGTCGCGCTCGTCGTGGTCGTGCTCGCGCTCGTCGTCGTCGTCGCGGTCGCGCTCGTCGTCGTCGCGCTCGTCGCGCTCCCAGTCGTCGTCGAGATCGCGCTCGTCGTGATCACGCGCGGGCTCGACCTCTTCGTCGCGGTCCCCATCGTCATCGCGTTCGCGCTCGGCGCGTCGCGCGGCGAGCTCGGCCTCTTGCCACGCCAGGACGTCCTCGCCGACCTTGCGCACGAGCAGCACCGCTTGCGCGCCGAGGAGACCCTCGCGGTAGCGCTTCATCAGGTGTTCGACGTCGAGCTTGAGGACGACCTCGTCGCCGACCATCTCGAACAGCTCCAGCGCGACCTTGCGGCGATCCTGCGCGCGAAGCGCAGGGCGCTTCGCCTTCGCCCACGCTTCGAAGCGCGCCAACCTGTCTGCCGCGTCGGACATCGATCCCCGAGTGGAAGCCTACGATCACCGCGAGAAAAGGGCTAACTCGGGGCTGAGCCGGAACCGCACAGCGCCACAAACTTCGGGGTCGCGCCAGACGGATGGGACAATGGCGCGGCATGCGCCTCGGGATCGACCTCGGCACGACACGGACCATCGTCGCGGTGGGCGATCGGGGAAACTACCCCGTCGTCGGCTTCTCCCGCGCCGACGGCGACCTGGTCGAACACTACCCCTCGGTCACGGCGGCGGTCGGAGGCGCGCTCGTGCACGGCCTCGACGCGGAGGTCGCCGAACGAGACGGCGCGCCGTCGCTGCGATCCTGGAAGCGCCTGCTCATGACCACGACGAAGGACGAGGTCATCCACATCGGCGACGTCGCGACCACGCCCGTCGCGCTGGTGACCGGCTTCCTCGAGGCGTTGAAGCGCGATCTCGCCACCCGGAGCAACGTCGCGCGCTCGCTCGACGACGCCCTCGAGGCGGTCATCAGCGTCCCCGCCAACGCGCACTCGACGCAGCGGTTCGTGACGCTCGACGCGTTCAAGCGCGCCGGCTTCACGGTGCGCGCCGTCGTCAACGAGCCGAGCGCGGCGGGCATCGAGTACGCCCACCGCCACAAGAACACGCTGTCGTCGCGCCGCGAGCACGTCGTCGTCTACGACCTCGGCGGCGGGACGTTCGACTCGGCGCTCGTGTACCTCCGCGACGGCCGTCACGACATCGAGACCACGGCCGGCATCGCCCAGCTCGGCGGCGACGACTTCGACGCGCAGCTCTTGGCGATGGCGCTCGAGCGCGCGGGCAAGGAGTTCCCCGACGCGCCGGCGAAGCGCGCCGACCTCCTCCGGGAGTGCCGCGAGGTGAAGGAGTCCATCCACCCGAACAGCCGCAAGATCGCGATCGACCTCGCGGGCCTCGGAGACGACGCCCCCGAAGAGCCCGTGGTGATCCCCGTCGGCGAGTACTACGAGCGCGTGCGACCGCTCGTCGAACAGACCCTCGACGCGATCGAGCCGCTCGTCGCGCGGCTCCGAGAGGACGATGAGCGCGGCGACATCGCCGGCATCTACATGGTCGGCGGCGCGAGCGGGCTGCCTGTCGTGCCGCGCACCGTGCGCGAGCGCTTCGGCCGGCGCGTCCATCGCTCCCCGCATCCGGCCGCGGCGACCGCCATCGGTTGCGCGATCGCGGCCTGCGCCGACGAGCCTGCGGAGATCGGCCTCTCCGAGCGGTTCACGCGGCACTTCGGCGTCTTTCGCGAGGCGGAGCGCGGGACCCGCGCCGTGTTCGACGGGATCTTCGAGAAGGGCACGCCGATGCCCACGCGCGACGCAGGCCCGCTCGTCACCACGCGCCGCTACCGCGCGGCGCACAACGTCGGGCACTTCCGGTTCGTCGAGGCCGCGACGCTCGACGAGGCGGGCGATCCGACCGGCGACATGACGCCGCACGCGGAGGTGCTCTTTCCGTTCGCGCAAGGGCTCGGCGAAGGGACGCTCGCGCGCATCCCGATCGATCGCCTCGGCGACGACGGCCCGCTCATCGAGGAGCGCTACGAGGTCGACGCCGCGGGCGTCATCGCCGTCACGATCACGAACCTGGACCAGGGTCGCGGCGCTCGCTTCGTGCTCTGACTCCGCGGCCGATCGCGCGGAGGCCTCGATCGACGAGCCACCGCGTCTCCTCGTCGGAGAGGAAGGCCGCGTAGCAGACGATCATCATCGCCGAGAAGACGGGGATGATCATGAGCGCGTCGATGCCGACGTGGAAGGCGATCCCCCAGAGGATCATCCAAGGGCGCCAGCGCTTGAACCAGACGAGCAGGGGGAAGGTCAGCTCGAAGGCGAGCGTCATCCACGTGAGCGCCACGACGACGGGGAAGAAGTCGAAGTAGCGAGGCCACTCGGCGTACACCGGCGACGCCAGCACGTCGCGGAGCGCGATCCCGTGGAGCCACCGCGGGTTCATCACCTTCGCGATGCACGAAGACAGGTAGACGTACGCGACCTCGAGCTGGAGGAGCCTCTGACCGTAGATCGAGAGCGCGGGCGGCGCCGGCAGCCCCCTCGCTCCGCGCAGCCACGCGTCGACGGAGAACCGATGGCCGAGCGGCATCAGCGTCATCAGCCCCGCGGTGATCTGAAAGAGCCGATCTCCGCTGTTGAGGATGAACGGATTTCGGAACTGGAGCGAGATGCTCACGTAGCAGAGCACGAGGGACATCACGCGCGGCATGGCGCCGACGAGCACGAGCGCCGAGGCGATCGTGAAGGCGATCGCGTGGCCGTAGAGGACGATCGGCGAGCCCGGGGCGAGAGAGAAGAGGCTCATCCAAGCGTACGGATCGTTCTTGACGAGATCGTACGGGACGAGGCCGTCCACGGCGTCGTACCGCCCCAGGTTCATCCACACGGCGGCGGCCTCCCAGCAGGCGAGCACGCCGTACGCGACCCGCAGGAGCGCCGCGCTCTCGCCGGTGACGCGCTCGCCGAAGAAGTCGACGAGCCACCGCTCGACGAGCCGCGCGTGGCTCGGCGTTCGCGCTGCCATGGACGCGTCGTCGCTCACAGGTCGCCCCCGCCTTGCGCCGGGGCGGGCGGGAGACCGGGGCTCGGGATCTTCCTGGGCGGCTCGGGGCCTCGCCCGCACCGACGCACGAAGAGGATCGAGGTCGATGCGCGCCGCGTGACCTTCCCTTCGTCGTCACGCAGCTCGTGCAGGAGGTTGCGGGCGCGGACCTCGCGCACGTCAGGGTGCGATCGCGCCGCCTCGCGACACGCGTAGTCGAGGAACGGCCCAGCGAGCCGGCCGCGATCGGCGTCCTCGGCGAGCCTGCCCAGGATCTTGCGGACGCGCGCGTCGCGGACGCGCTCGAGCCACGACTTTCCGTGCGCGTCCGTCGTCGAAACCTGCACGACGGTGCCGTCGGCCAGCGCCGCCTCGACCTCGACCTGGGTCGACGTCGGCGGCTTGCCGAACATGCCCCACGCGTTCGACATGCGGAGCGCGTCCGAATAAAAGCCGAGGATCGGGTGGAACACCTTCTTGATCGGATCGATCGCGCCTCCGACGAGCATGGCGCCGAGGTGAAGGATCGCGAAGGCGACGGCGAAGAGGCGAACGACCTTCCCCCTCCGGTCGAGCTCGCCGAAGAGACGCGGCGTCTCACCCGCACCCCTCCCCTCCTGGGCGTCCTCCGCTCCCATGCGCCTCGAGACGATGTACACGCGCCCCGCGTCGCCGGGCAACCTGCCGGAGCGGCAATACAAATCCTTGAGGCCGCCCGTTTCCCGTGAGAGGTACCGTCCCCTGAGATGAGTGCGCTCATCTATCCCGGAGATCGCGTTGCCGGTCGCTACCTGCTCCAGGAGGAGCTCGGTCGAGGCGGACACGGCACGGTCTTTCGCGCGCTCGACGAAGAGACCCAGACCCCCGTCGCGGTGAAGGTCCTCAACGACGAGTACGCGAACGAGGATCAGTACGTGCTGCGGCTGTGGCGGGAGGCGCAGTCGCTCGCGGCGCTCTGGGGAACGAGCGTCGTCGAGGTGCACGAGTTCGACACCGACGCGCGCGGCTTCGTCTACATGGTGATGGAGCTGCTCCAGGGCGAAGCGCTGGACGAGCACCTCTACGAGCGCGAGAGCTTCGGCGATCGCATGAGCCCGCTCGACGTGATCGAGGCGCTCGGGCCCGTCGCGCACGCGCTCGCGACGGCGCACTCGATCGGCATCATCCACCGCGACATCAAGCCGCCGAACATCTTCCTCGTCGATCCGCAGGCGGGCGGCGGCACGCGGCTCATGGACTTCGGGCTCGCGAAGACGCAGGACTTCGAGGAGATCACGGACGCGGGCATGATCGCCGGCTCGCCGAGCTACATCTCGCCCGAGATCTGGAACTCGGCGCAGTTCGATCACCGCGTCGACGTCTACTCGCTCGGCGCCGTCATCTACCGGACGCTCGCGGGGCAGCCGCCCTTCGTCGCGCCCTCGACGCTCAAGCTGTACGAGATGGCGACGCGCGATCCACGACCGCGCCTCACCGCGTATCGCCCGGAGCTCTCGCCGGCGATCGACGTGTGGGTCGCGCGCGCCATGGCGATCCAGGTCGAGCAGCGCTTCCCCGACGTGGGGACCCTCTGGGGCGAGTTCCTCGAGGCCATCATGCAGAGCGAGACGCCGAGCATCCGCCGGTACAAGACGCTCTACGGATCCGAGCGGTAGGCGACGCGCTCGGCGGGGCGCGCGTCGAGCAGCGCGCCGCCGACGGCGCGAACGGGGACGGGGACGGGGAGCGCGCGAACCACGCCGAGCGAGACTTGGCCGTCAGCGCGGGCTCTCGTGCCTCGGAACCTGCTTGATGGCGCCGATCGCCGCCGGGCTCTCGGCCTCGATGCTCGCGTCCTTGGCCCAGCTCACCGCGATCCGCGAGCGCGTGCGCTGGTAGAAGGTGTCGAGCGCGTCGTTGAGGCGCTGGGCGAGCTCCCACCGGCGCAGCTCGCCCTCGACCTTGTCGAACGGCTCCTTCGAGTAAGGCGTCGTTCCCGACGCGTGGAGCTCGAGCAGCTCCGCGCGGGTCGGCTCGAGCTGGGGCGCCACCATGCGGTCGAGGTAGAGGCTCGCGCGGGCCGAGCGACGCAGGAGCGCCGCGACCTCGTCCGCGGAGATGCCCTCCTTCTTCGCGGCCGCGGCGACCTTGTCGGCGCCTCCGACGCGCGCCTCGAGCACCGACGCGGCCGCCGTCGCGCGCGCTCCGATCACGTCGGGCGTCGGCATGGGATCGATCGGCAAGAGCGCGAGGAGGCTCTCGGCGATGTGACGGTTCAGCGCGGCGCGGACGTGCCGCTCGGTGATCGGGGCGTCGGGCGCTTCGCCGAGCGCCATCGCCTCGAGGCGCGCCTCGAACGCGAGCTCCCGCGCGAAGATGACGTGCGGCTGCGATCCGAGCCCACGTTCGTTCGATTGCCAGCGCGCGATGACGCGATCGACGAGGACGACCTTCGGCCGCGGCCTGCGGGTCGCAGCGACCTTGGGACCTTCGTCGTCGGCCCGCGCGTCGGCCACGGACGACGTCGACGCGATCGCCGACACACCGAGCGCCAGCGCGAACGCCATCGCGCGGGGCCGAGGTGCGCCGAGCCGCGTCACCACTTCACCAAGACGCGCGGCGGATCGACCTCGGTCTGCACGCCGGTGACGTCGATCACGACCGGGACGATCATGCTGCCGGGCTTCGTCAGATCGGTGCCCTGAGGCAGCTCCACGCGGGGCACGATCGACTCGGGCTGGAGCGAGTTGACGACGTCTGGCGTTCCGCGGACCTTCACGTTCACCGTCGGAGGGCGGGTCGTGGCGCGGGGCGCGCCGACCACTTCGATCTTCAGCGCCTTGAACGGCACCATGCGCTCCTCGCGCGAGATCTCCACCGTGGCCGTGACGCGGTCGACGGCGTAGGACACCTGCTTCGGCGGCGGATCGAGCAGGAGCGAGCGGGGATGCGTCCCCTCCGCGAGGCCGGTGACGTCGAACGCCGCCGCGCGCGCGTACTGCATGACCTCGATGACGGCACGCGGACCGCGCGCCTCCACGGTCTCGGGGCGCGTCGTCACGCTCCCAGTGACCGCGAGCCCCGCGGCGGGCTCGCCGGTGCGCGCGACCTGCACCGGCAGGCGCCTCGTCACGACGTCGTCCCAGCGCACGTCGATCTGCGTGGGGAAGATCTGCTCGACGGAGAGGTTCGGCGGGACGTTGAACATCGTCGGCTTGATGGCCACCGACGACTCGTGACCCGTTCGGAGATCGAGCTGGACGGTGCCGAGATCGTTGCCCGAGAGCGAGTCGATCTGGGTCTTCGGGCCGCTCAACGTGATCGCGATCTCGGTCGGCGGCGCCTTGATGAGCTGGCGATTCGCCGAGTCCGGCGGCATGAGGACGACGACGGGCACGGGGAACGTGCGCTGCGCGCGCTCGGCGCCGTGGATGAAGGCGTAGAAGCCGATCGCACACACGAGCGAGATGAGCTTCAGCCCGACGTTCTCGAACAGGGCCTGACGGAAGAACTCTCGCAGCGGGCTCGGCGACGTCACGAATCTTCACCGCCGCGCACGGGATCGGCCGGCGTCATCGGCACCTTCGGGACGAAGGACGCGCGGTCGCCTTCGTCCGCTTCGGCCTCGACGGCCGGGGCGCGGTTCGACGCGACGCCGGAGGAGAGGGGGGTGCGATCGGAGGGCGGCGGCTCGGCGTCTCGCCCGGCGTCGAGCGAGAGGCTCGACGGGCGCGACGAGTCGAGCGCCTTGTCGTCGCGAGCGGGCGGCATGAGCGAGGCGCGAGGCATCGGCTTGCTCGTGACGAGCGGCAAGGTGCTGGTCGTCGCCGAGGCGGTGCTCGGCCTCTGACCGTCGCCCGCCGCGTCGACGCCACGCGGGCGATCCGGGTCGGACGTGCGAGGCCGATCGGCGTCGACGGCCCGGGCGCGATCGGCGTCGGCGAGGGTGCGGATCGGGGTCGCGGTCGCCCCGCGCGGTGGCGTCGAGGGACGCGAGCCGGGCAGCGGCGTGGCGGTCGCGCTCTCCACGCGGCCCTTCGAGGCGGGCTCGGTCTCTCGTCGAGCGGCGGCGCCCGAGGGGCGCCCGTCGGTCGCTCGCTGCGGGGGCGGGGCGGTGATGCGGACGGCCGCCTTCTTGTTCTTCTGCCCGAGGAGCCCGACGAGCGTCTGCCGCAGCGCCGTACCGTCGAGGTTCGGGACGATGTTGCCGTTGAAGCAGAAGCTGATCGTGCCGCGCTCCTCGCTCACGACGACGACGACGGCGTCCGTCTCCTCGGTGATGCCGAGCGCCGCGCTGTGGCGCGTGCCGAGGCTCTTGTCGAGGAGCTTCGTGTCGGGCATCGGGAAGAAGACGCCGGCGCG
>CAYYKK010000273.1:0-2629 GCA_964467935.1 uncultured Polyangiaceae bacterium | reverse complement strand
TCGCGCGTGACGGCCGCGCCGACGACGGTTCCCTCGCGCTTCGTGAACTCGAGGAGGTTCGCGTCCTGCTCGAACGCGATGATGGCGCCGATGCGATGACGCGCGCACTCGGTGACGGCGGCGACGACCTCGTCGATGACGCGCGACTGCTCCTGCTTGCGACCTCGACCGAGCCAGGCTTGACCGCCGACGCGGATCAGCGCGCGGCGGATGTCGTTCTGGAACACGACGACGACGATGAGGATGATCGACGAGAGCAGGTACGACAGGAGGCTCACCAGGGTGACGAGGTTCGCGACCTTCGCGCCGAGGTAGAGGAGGAAGATGACGCCGAGGCCGACGCCCATCTGCATGGCGCGGGTGCCGCGGACGACCAAGAGGGCGCGGTAGACGACGTACGCGACGATGAGCACGTCGACCACGTCCCGGACGATGTCCGTCCACGGCCGCCCGGCGAAGACGCGCGCGAACCACTCGGTCACGACGCACCCCCGGTGCCGCGCGTGGGACGAGAGATCGCGTCCACGAACCGGAGCGCCTGCTCGACGACGCGCACGTCGTGCACCCGAACCGCCCGCGCGCCGCGCGCGACGCACGCGAGCACGGCGGCCACGGTGGCGCCGAGTCGATCGTCCGCCGGCGCGAGCGGCGCATCGGCGTCGGCGGTGACCCGCGCGAGGAAGGACTTGCGGCTCGGGCCGGCGAGCACCGGGTGACCGAGCGCGACGAGCTCGTCGAGCCGCGCGCACAGCTCGAGCGACTGCCGCGCGTTCTTCTGGAAGCCGAGACCGGGATCGAGGTAGAGGCGCGCGGGCTCGACCCCGGCGTCGAGCGCGACGGCCGCGGCGGCACGCCACTCGCGCGCCACGTCCTCGACGACGTCGCCGTACGCGTCGTCGGCGTAGGACGAGAAGCCGGGCATGTCCGTCATGGAGCCGCGCGAGTGCATGAGGACCAGGCGCGCGCCGTGACGCGCGGCGAGGTGGCCGAGCGCGCGCGCCGGCTCGAGCGAGACGGAGTTGATCCACGAGGCCCCGTCGGCGAGCGCGCGCTCGGCGACCTCGGGCGAGGTCGTGTCGATCGACACCGCGCCGCCCGCGTCGACGATGCGACGAACGACGTTGCCGAGCCGCTCGAGCTGCTCGGCGGCGACGACGGGCGCAGCGCCGGGGCGGGTCGACTCCGCGCCCACGTCGATCACGTCGGCGCCCTCCGACAGCATCGCGAGGGCCCGCTCGACGGCGCGATCCTCGTGCGCGTAGCGTCCGCCGTCGGAGAACGAGTCGGGCGTGACGTTGAGCACGCCGAGCACGACGGGCGTGCGCCAGCGCGAGCGCCGCGCCTCTTCGAGCGGCGCCCTATCGAGCAGCGCGCCTCCGGGCAAGGCACCACCGGGCAAGGCACGGCCGCGCGATGGCCCGGGCGCGCCGAGGCCGAGCTCCCGTCGAGCCTCGGACCCACTCCCCCCGCGCAGCACGCCCATGCCCTAGGTGTCTAGCAACCTCTCGCGGGAAGGGCAATCGCGCACTCGGCGCTCATGCAACTAAATCTCACTTACTCGAGCGGGCGGCCCGATCATTGAGGTTTGATCAGGAAGATGGCCGCGAAGACGATCGCGAAGAGCAGCGCGCCGATGAGGATCCCGACCATCATCGCGACGGGCCCGTTGAGCCTTCGACGCTTGGGCTGCCAGACCGCCATCGCCGCCGGTTCGGGGCCGCTCGCGGCGACGGGCGCCGCCGGTGCGTCGGGCACGGCGACGGGGAGGACGGCGGCGGGCTGCGCCGCCGCGGAGAGGAGCGTCCCGGTGATCGCGTCGGCTTCGCTGGCAGGCTTCGCGGGGGCGGCCGGCTTGGGGGCCGCCTTGGCTTCCTCGGCCTTCGCCGGCGCGCCGGAGCTCATCGTCTGCGAGGTGTCCATCTGCGTCTGATCGAGCGCGATCGATCCCGGGGAGGGCTTCGTGTTCGGGCTCGGTCCGGCGATGCCGACCTGCACCTCGACCGGATCGGACTTGGCGGTCCCCTTGAGGGCCTTGAGCGTCGACGGACTGCCCGCGCTCGCCGCGGACGACGCCTCGTTCGGCAGCGCCGAGACGAGGGTGGTGGACTTGTCCTGCGCCGCCGTCTGCGCCGCCGTTCCAGGCAGCGGGGGTAGGCCCGGCAGCGCGCCGAGCGGCTGAGACAGATCAGGGATGGAAGCGCCTCGCCCGGTCGGATCGCCGAATGGCGCGGCGATGTTCGGCAGCGACTGTCGCGTGGGCACGTCGCGCGCGACGAGCGTGCGGACGTCGTCGTCCGAGTCGACGGGCGGCTCGACCGGGTGCTGCGGCGGGAAGGGCGCCGCGTTCGACGGTTTCGTCGGAGCGGGGCCGAGCGACGCCGCGCCCGACGCGGAGCCCGCAGCGAGCTTCGCGTCGATGTCCGCGAGCACGTCCGGTGGGACGTCGATGTTGAGCGTCGGGAAGGCGGGCGCGCCGCCCGTGACCGGCTTCTGTGAAGCCGCGGCCGCCACGGCGGCCCCGGATGCAGCCGCAGCAGGCGCCGCGGCCGCGGACGTCGCCGGACGGGCAGCCGTCTTCGGGGCCGCCGGCGCGACGGGCGGCGCGGGCTCCATCACGAGGGTCGACCCT
>CAYYKK010000272.1:0-10459 GCA_964467935.1 uncultured Polyangiaceae bacterium | reverse complement strand
GTCGGCGGGACGTAGGTGCCGCCCGGCGACACGATGGTGACGACCATCCTCACCTGCGTCGGCGTGTAGAGCGCCGCGACCGTCGGCCCCACGTTGTCCTGCGACGGCTTGTTGTTCATCGTGTCCTTGAGGATGCACGCGAGCTTGTTCACGCCGAGCGACCAATCGACCGACGTGCCCGGCGGCGACCAGAAGTTGGCGAAGGGCGTCGACCACTCGTACGTGCCAATCGTCGTGTACGTCGGGGATTGATCGGTGCACGCGTACGTCGGCGTCGCCTCGAAGCAGACTTGGAACTTCGTCGGCTGCGCGGTGGGCTTGGTCTGCACCTCGAGGTAGACCCACGCCGTGCCTTGCGAATAGTCGACAGGGCTCGTCCAATTCGCGGGCGTCTGCGCGCTCGGGCTCGTGTGATAGTGCGAGTCCGGCAGATCGGGCGTGTGCACCCACGTCTCGTCCATCGCGACGAATTGGTCGGCGAGCGCGCTCGACGCGGCGAAGGTGACGGTCAGCGCGGCGGCGATCCCGACGAGGCGGCTCTTTCGCGAGGACATCGTCCGAGGTTACTGCGGGTCGGCGCGCTCGGTGGGCAAAGCGCCTAGCGCGCATCGTCACCGCGCGCGCTTCTTGGCGCCTCCGCCCGTGGCGGCGGCCTCGATCGCCTCGCACGCGTCCCGCAGCTTGCGCACGGTGGCCATGTCGAGCTGCAGCGACACGCTGCGGATCCCTTCGGGTCCGTCGGTCGTGAGCGTCATGCGCCCGATGGGCACGTCGAGCACGCGCGCCTCGTTCGACGCCACGATGCGCTCGAGCCGCCAATCGATCTGCTTGAGGATGCGCCCGTGCGCGACCACGCTGCGCGCCGCGTATCCCTGCGAGAGGTGCACGAGCGCGCGTTTGTAGCCCGCCGCGAGCGCGCCGACGATCCCCGGCTCGTCGCCGACGAGCGCGCGCAGATCCGCCTCGAGGTCCGCCTGTGAGAGCCTGCGGCGCGACGCTTCGCGCACGAGGAAGCGCGCGGCCGACACCACCTGCGCGAGCGCGTCTTCGTCGAGCGCGAACTCGGCGCAATACGCGTCGAGCGCGCGCTCCGCCTCTTTGGTGATCGGCTCGTCGAGGCTCGGACCGAGCGCGCTCCAGAACCTTCGCCTCGCCTCGGGCGAGAACCGCGCGAAGTGTCCGAGATCCTCTGCGAGCTTCGCCGGCGCGGCCTCGCCGCCGAGCGCCGCGAGCGCGAGCCCCTCAGCTCTTCTTGAATCGCTCATAGAGGGTGTTCTTCTTCACCGCGGGCGCGGGCACCGCGGCCTTCGGCTTCGGCGGCGTCGGCGGCAGCGCCGCGCTCGGATCGGGCTTCGCCCAGATGTCGCCGCCGGCCTTCTTGGGCGCCGCGCGCGACGGCACGGCCTTCGAGACGGGCGGCGCGACGACCGGCGCGGGCGCGACGACGGGCGGCAGCGGATCTTGCGGCGGCAAGGGCATCGTCCCGCCCAGCGAGATCGGCTCGATCCCGGGTCGCGTCGCGGGCCGCACGGCGGGCGGCGCAGACTCGTCCCAGGGCGCACCCGGGATCGGCGCGACGTCCGCGTTCGGTCGGCTCCGCGGTTTGCTGAGACGAAAGGGCGCGTGCGTCGAGGCCGGCCCCTCCGAATCGAACGACGTGATGCGCTGGCTCTCCATGCTCGACGAGAAGACCTGCGTCGACGGACCTTCCTCGCTCTCCTGATCCGCGAAAGGGAGCGCGCCGCCGCCGCCGGTCGCCTGCGCCACGGCCGCGGGGTCGAGCACCATCGTCCCGGGTCGCGACGGCCTCGGATCGGAGGGGATGTCGATGACGAGCGTGCTGGAGAAGTCGACGGCGCGCCCGGGCGTCTGGTGGCGTCGATCGCGCGGCAGCGGCCACGCCGGCGCCTCGCCGTTCGCGGTCACGGCGGCCGAGAGCGAGAGGCGCACGAGCGCTTGCTCGTCCTCGACGGCGAACGCGCCCGAGCAGGTGATCTCCGCGCGGCCCTCGTCTCCGAGGATGCGAAGCCCGTCGATGCGGAGCGGGAGACGCTGCACGACGCCGCCCTCGCTCTCGACGCGCGCCTCGCTCGCGAGCGCCGGCAACCGCGTCACGACCTTCGGGAAGCGCGGGTGCAGGTTCTCGAGGTAGATCCACTCGTCGCCGCGCAGCAGATCCACGCGCTGGTCGAGCGGCGCCGATTGAAAGAGCTCGAAATCGAGGTCGTCGGCGAGATCGGTGATCGCGTCGAGGTGCGGCTCGACGCCGAGTCGCGCGCGCGCGGGCCAATGCTTCGCGATCGGACCGAAGCCGAGCGGGATGCCCTGCATGCCGCCCTCCCCCGCCGGGACGACCGACGGCAACCTCAGCATCCCCGCCGCGTCGGCCTCGCGCCCGGTGCCGACGGGGTTCTGCGGATCGTTCGGTCCGCCGAGCGCGTGCGCGTAGGTGATCGGCGTGCGGACGAACGGCGTCGGGAACGGGTTCGGTTGCGCCGCGGTGGCGAAGCGCTGGCCGATGATGCCGAGCGACTTGTCGATGAGCGGGATGCCGCCCTCGAGCGGGCCGTTCGGCGCGAGCGGCCTCACGATGGCGAGGCGCACGAGCATGCGTCGCGCCGGGCTCGCCGACGGCGAGCACGCTTGTCCGATGAACGTCACGTCGGCCCGGCGGAGCAGCGGTCGCGCGTCGGTCGCCGCCACGGCGAACCCCGCTGGATCGAGCACGTCTCCGTCGAAGAAGGGCGGCGCGCTCTCCGCGATGCGCATCGCGCGGTCTTGGACGAGGTCGAGCGCGACCTTCGCCATCACCGTCACGTGGAGCCTGCCCGCGTGGCGGAAGACGAGCGCGCGCGCGCCGACGCTGCGCGCGCCTTGGCCGGGCGCGGCGACGGGCTCGACGTAGAGCGGGAGGGCGTGGAACGGGAGCGTCATTCCACGCGGTGGTCGCCCGCCTCGAACAGAATGCCCGTCTCGGTCTTGATGCGGTTCAGCGTGTTGACGCGCGCGTCCACCGGCGTCGGCGTGATGGTGTTCGGCACGGCGCCCGCGATGATCGGCCGATCGGGATCGCCATTGACGCAGATGACGAGCACCTCGATCCCCGGCTTCAGCGGGAAGTGCATGCCGTAGTTCGCGCCCGCGTGCGGCTGCGCCATGCGAATCGGTCGCGAGGGCACGCGGTCGGCCGGATCGTTCATGTCGAAGAGGAAGCGCAATCGATAGCGACCGTCGTCGTCGAGGTGCGCCACGCGCTCGCGGCCCGTGCGTCCGTCGTCGACGATGGCGGTCAGCACGCCCGCGACGAGCGGCTTCGGCGTGCGTCGCGGCGGGCGGTACGTGGTCTCGGCGGGGATGGCGACGAAGCGATTGCGGTACGTCCACGGCCGGTCCGCCGCGGTCCCGCCGCGCGTGCCCTGGGTCAGCTCGTGCGTGACCTCGGTGAAGAGCAGCTCCAGCTCACCGAGCTTCGGGTGCCCCACGATCTTGCCGACGCGCCCCGCGCCGATCATCGGCACCGAGCTCTCGCCTCGAAAGACGCGCGTCCTCGCCGTGAGCTCCTCGGCGCGGATCTTGGCCAGCGCCGCGCCCTCGTCCGGCGTCTTGAAGTGCCCGCCGTACTCGATGATCCCGCCGCCGCCGCCGCTCGACGCGACCTCCTCGGACGCCGTGAGATCGACCTGCGGCGTGCGGTAGTTGTAGTCGCGCACGACGTAGAGCCCGGGGACCACGCTGCGCGTCAGCTCGAGCGCGTGGATCGGGCGCTCGCCCGCCGTGGGCACGCACGAGATGTCCGCCTCGAGCCGCGGGAAGCCCGCGTTCTGATCGACGAAGAGCATCCCGCCCGACTCCTCGGCGAACGTGTACGAGACGCCGAGGTGCTCGCAGAGCCGCGTGACGAACGCGAGATCGGTCTCCTTGTACTGCACGACGAACTCGCGCTTCGGGTACGTCGCGGTGAGCCGCTGCTCGCTCGTCGCGTCGAGGCCGAGCAGCTCGAGCTTCTGGCTGACGATCTCGGGGACGGAGAGGTCCATGAAGATGTCGATCGACTCGACGAGCGTGAGCTTGTGCGCCTTCGGCACGACGCGCAGCCGGTAGCCGGTGCTCTGGGCGTCGAAGAAGAGCTCCTCGCGCACCTCGCAGACGGTGCCGTGGATCTCGCGCCGCGCGTTGCCCACCGGATCGAGGAAGCGGAGCGTCACCTCGGCGCCGAGGATCGGCTCGGGATCGAACGAGTCCGGGTCGAGGCAGACGAGATCGACCTCGAACTCGAAGAGCTGGGAGATGGCCTCGCGTCCTCGGAGCGCGGCGACCTCGAGGTTGCTGCATGGAAAGTCGTTCGACTCGATCCGCAGGATCTCTCCGCTCGCCATGCGCCGAGGAGACCCAAGCCACGCGCACGCGTCAAGGCGTCAGCGCCCGCGCGCGAAAGTTGGAATCGGCCGCGAGAACTGTGGACGCGGCCTCGCTCGTTCGTGCACCATCCGGCCTCGCAGGCCCGCGTCATCGCGCCAGTGAGGAGTCGACATGTCCACGGCAGACGAGCTCGTGAAGGGCGACGTGAAGATCACCGAGGGCGAGGGGAGCAAGAAGTACCTCCTCATCAAGGTGCCCGACTTCGACACCGATCCCTCCGGGCGCGCCTCCGGCGATCGACTCGGCCAGAAGATGACGTCGTACCTCCGGCTCGGCGTGCCGCTCTTGAACGGCCCCGACGTCGGCGACGATCTCCTTCAGTACGTGTTCGACGCGGGCCCCGCCGGCAAAGACGACGGGAGCCCCTTCATCGACGACGAGCGCAACCGCGGCATCGGCCCCGACACGCCGCTCGGCGCCGACGGCCACGGCATCGCGTACGCGGATCGCAAGGCCCTCTTCACGCAGCACCTGCTCACGAAGGGCGGCTGGCGCGATCACTCCGACGGCAACCGCATCACGACGACCTACGGCGACAAGATCGAGGTCGTCCGCGGCAACTACAAGATGGTCGTCATGGGTCGCCAGGACGATCCGGGCAACGCGATGGGCTGGGACGCGTCCGGCAACCACATCCAGGACTACGCGCAGGCGACGATGCCCGGCGCGTCGGTCGCGGTGGAGTGGATCCAGAACGCGTACGTGCCGAACGTGTTCCCGCCGAAGTCGGCCGATCCGAACGACACCCAGGACGCGCTCGCCGACGGTCACAGCAAGGACACGGACAACACGGCCCTGCAAAACTCGCTCAAGGCCGACGCCGTTCGGGCCGTCGCCGACGATCGCGCCGCGAACCCCGGCAACTATCCGACCCAAGCCGACTACGACGCGGCGGTGAAGGCGGCGCGCGACGGCGCGTCGTACGGCGGCGGCGCGTGGCTCCTCATCAACTCGACCGAGCGCGTCTACCAATACAGCCGCAACGCGGGGAACTTCCGCGATCAGCAATGGGGCGACAAGATGGAGTCGTACGTCGGCTCCGAGAACCCGGCGCGCATCGGCATCCACGACGACGACGGCTACACCGGCCACCCGAACGACGCGACCTACCACCAGGTCGCCGCGCCGAACTACACCGCCGATCAAATGGCGGCGCGCCTCCGCCCGTCGTCGAAGGGCCTGCCGCGCGGCAACCCGCACATCCTCGAGAAGACGTGGGCGAGCAAGATCGAGAGCTACACCGGCTCGAGCGTGCTGCCCGTGCCGCACATCGTCGAGACGACGTACGCCGATTGGATTTCGGGTGAGACGCACTGCACCCACACGATCACCGACAAGACGTACGCGACGGACACGAACGAGGAGACGCACGTCTCGGGCACCGCGACCGCGACCACCGACGTCGGCAACGTCGTCGAGACGACGACGGCGGGCACGATCACCGGCGCGACCACCGTGGGCGTGCTCACCGACGTGACGACCGCCGGCAACATCACCGAGGTCACGACGGCGGGCCTGAAATGGGGCTTCGATTTCGTCGGCAACACCCTCGAGGTCGGCATCGGCGTCGGTCACGAGTCGATCGAGGTCATGGCCGGGCGCATCGACATCGGCATCGGACCGAAGATCGAGATCGACATCTTCGGCAAGGCCGGGCTCGAGATCACCGTCGGCAGCGCCAAGGAGATCAAGGTCCCCGACGAGGAGAAGATCAAGCTGAAGGAGACGAAGGTCTGCCTCGACGCGGCCAAGATGGTCCTCGACTTCAAGTTCCTGGGCGTCAGTCGGACGGAGACCGCGCTCAAGCTCGCCCTCGAAGGTCTCGAGGTCAGCCTCGGGCTCTGAGCGAGCATGCTGACCAAGAACCTCACTCCGTTCCTCGTGGGCGTGGTCCCCACGTCTCGGCGGCCGCCGCAGCCCGAGATGACGGTCGTCGTGCGCGGCGTCTACGCGCTCACGCCGCACGCGCCCTTCGCGCCGCTCGAGGGGATGGCGCGCGGGCCGCTGAGCGGAGAGGTGTTCACCGAGGACGATCGCACCGGCGAGTGCCTTCGCCCGAGCGATTTCGCCGATTACAAGCTCCGCGGCGAGCTCATCGCGCTCGCCACGTGCCACGCGCCGGGGAAGAAGCCGGTCACCGAGTGCCCCGTGCGCTTCACCCTCGGCGGCCTCTCGAAGACGCTGCGCGTGGTCGGCTCGCGCCGCGTGCGCCCCGTCGTCGGCGCGAGCGATCCGGAGCCCTTCACGTCGATGCCGCTCCGCTGGTCGAACGCGTGGGGCGGACCCGACTACGCCGACAACCCGGTCGGGCGCGGCGTCGGGATCGATCTCTTGCCGACCGTCGAGCACCCCGGTGATTCGAGCCGCTCGGCCGACGCGCGCGAGCCGGCCGGCGTCGGCCCCATTCACCCCGATTGGCCGATTCGCAAGAAGAAGCTCGGAAAGGCGTACGGCGGCGATTACAAGAAGACGCGCGCGCCTTATTACGCGGCCGATTTCGATTGGAGCCATTTCCAATCGGCGCCGCTCGATCAGCAGATCGAAGGCTATTTCAAGGGCGACGAGAGCTTCTCGTTCACCAACATCCACCCCGACGCGCACGAGCTCTCGGGGAAGCTGCCGGCCGTGCGCGTGCGCGTCTTCACGAAGGACACGCGCGGGCGGTTCCGCGAGATCGCGATGGTGCTCGACACGATCGTGGTCAATGGCGACGAGGAGAAGCTCGAGCTCGTGTGGCGCGGTCTCGGCGAGGTCGCCGAGGCCGACTTCACCGACGTCGCCTTCATGCTCGTCGCCTCGGAGCCGCTCGCCGAGCGGCCGCTCGTGCCCGCCCATTACCAGCTCCTCCTCGACGAGTTCGAGGCCGATCCGACGGGCCTCAAGGCGAAGCTCCCCGAGGGAATGCTCGAGGCGGGCGAGCGCCTGAAGAAGCTCCACGCGGGTGAGCCGCTCCCGCCGCCGAAGCCCGGGCTCGATCCGGTCTCGGCGATGCTCGATCAGCAGCTCGGCGACTTCGCGAAGAAGGAGCAGGCCGAGGTGCGCTCGTCGATCGCGTCGGCGAGAGCGAAGCTCGACGACAAGCCCGAGAAGCAGGCCGAGCTCGACGCGAAGCTCGCGCAAGCGGCCGCCGACGCCACCGAGAACGCGATCCCGACGATGCGCATGCTGCAGCTCGGCGCGCTGCCGCCGCAGCGCCTCCGCCGGCCGATGCGCGTGATCCTCGAGCAGGTCGCGAACGTGGAGGCGCGGCTCGAGGGGCGCGACGTCCCGCCCGAGCAGCGCGCTCAGCTCGACGCGCTCCGCGCGGTGCCGCATCGCCCCGATTGGAAGAAGCTCGACCCGAGCTACGAGCCGCCGACCGGCCCGCTGCCGATGAACGAGCCCGGGCCGGGCGCCGATCTCCGCGAGCGCGATCTCCAGGGCGTCGATTGGTCGGGGCGCGATCTGTCGAACGCGAACCTCGAGGAGGCCGATCTGACGGGCGCGAACCTACGCGGGGCGAACCTGCGCGGGGCGAAGCTGCGCGCGGCGGTGCTCGTGCGCGCCGACCTCACGAAGGCCGATCTCGCGGGCGCGGATCTCACGGTGGTCAACGCCGCCCACGCGCGCGCGATCGGCGTGAACCTGCGCGGCGCCAAGCTCGACCAGACCTTCCTCGCGGGCGCGGTGCTCGAGGGCGCCGTGCTCGAGGGGGTCGACGGGCAGTGGGTCGTCTTCGAGAAGGCGAACCTGCGCGAGGTCTCCGCGGCGGGGGCGAAGCTCCCTCGCTCCGACTTCTCCGAGGCCGATCTCACGTCGGCGAAGCTCGAGGGCGTCGACGCGACGGCGTCGCTCTTCGCCGGCGCGAAGCTCGACGGGACCGACTGCGCGCGCGCGGCGCTCGACGGCGCGAGCTTCGCGAAGGCGCGCCTCCCTTCGGCGAGCTTCGCGCGCGCTCGCCTCGACAAGACCTTCTTCTCGGACGCCAAGCTCGCGAAGGCCGACTTCACGCGCGCGAGCATGAAGGGCGCGCACTTCACGAACGCCGACGCGTCGAGCGCGCGGTTCTTCGCGGCCGATCTGCGCGACGCTCGGTTCGATCGCGCCTCGCTCCGCGGCGCGAGCTTCGCGCGCGCGAACCTCTTCCACGCGAACCTCCGCGACGCGGCGCTCGACAACGCGACGTTCCAACGCGCGAGCCTCTACGGCGCGAACCTCCTCGGTGCGTCCGGCACCGGCGTCGACTTCCTCGACGCGAACCTCAAGACCGCCACGTTGGAGGAGAAGTGACGGACGACGAGCTCGCGGAGCTCCTCCGCCAGAAGAAGCCGCTCCCGACCGATCGCGTCGCCGCCTTCGATCTGCGCGGTCGCGACCTCACGGGCGCCGTGCTCGACGGGCTCAAGGTGCTCGCGATGCGCCTCGAGGGCGCGAACCTCGAGGGCGCGAGCTTGAAGGGCGCGGCGCTCCTCAAGATCAACGCCGCCGACGCGAACCTCACGGGCGCCGATCTCCGCGGCGCCTCGCTCGTCGAGTCGGTGCTGTCGGGCGCGCGCCTCGCCGGCGCCAAGCTCGAGGGCTTCCGCGCCGCGGACGTCGATTTGTCGAACGCCGATCTCGGCGGCGTGCACCTCTCGCTCGGCGGGCTCGCCAAGGCGAAGCTCGCGGGCGCGAGCCTCCGCGGCGCGCGCATCGATCAGGCCTCGCTCGATCACGCCGATCTCTCTCGCGCCGATCTCTCGGGCGCGGTCCTGTCGGCGAGCAGCTTCTCGGGCGCGAACCTCCGCGGCGCGCGCTTCGACGGCGCCGAGCTCGACGCGGTCGTGTTCGTCGGAGCCGATCTCCGCGGCGCCGATCTCTCGAACGCGAAGCTCACGAGCGTGCAGTTCCAAAAGGCCGATCTGCGCGGCGCGAAGCTCCCCGCGAGCCTGCGCCAATGCATGTTCGACGACGCCAAGCTCTCGCGCCTCGACGCCCCCGACGGCGAGGTGCTCGAGGAGGGCGTGCCGTGGGGTGACGAGCACGCCGAGCTCGCGGGCAAGGATCTCTTCTTCGCGTCGTTCCAGGGCGTCCGCCTCACGAACGCGGACCTGAGCGGCGCGAAGCTCGAGATCACGAGCCTGAGCGGGTGCGATCTGCGCGGCGCGCGCTTCGCCGGCGCGGCGTTGAAGCGCACGATCTTCCGCGACGCGAACCTCTCCGGCGTGGATCTCTCGGGGCACGATCTCGAGCTCACGACGCTCGACGGCGCCGACCTCTCCGGCGCGAATCTCGCCGGGGCCAAGCTCACGATGACCCAGCTCAGCCGCGCGAACCTCGCGGGCGCGCGCCTCGATCACGCGTTCCTCTTCGGCGCGCGCCTCGAGGGCGCGAAGCTCGATGGCGCGCACGTCGACAAGACCCATTTCCGGAGCGTCGACTTCGGCGGCGCCGATCTCACGGCCCTCCCGCTCGCGGGGCTCGTGCTGCACCGCTGCTCGTTCAAGAAGGCGAAGCTCGGCGCGATGCACCTCGTCGGCACCGACTTCACCGACTCGGACTTCACCGAGGCCGATCTCGCGAGCGCGGACCTGACCGGCGCGACGATCCTCCGCTGCAACTTCTCGAAGACCGATCTCACGCAGGCGAAGCTCCTCGAGGTGCACGGCAAGGGCGCGCACTTCGCCGAGGCGAAGCTCGTCGCGGCGAAGCTCGGCAAGGGTCGCTTCCGCTATGCGATCTTCGTGAAGGCCGATCTGTCGGCGGCCGATCTCTCGGGCGCGGACCTGCGCGAGACGATCTTCACCGAGGCCTCGTGCGCCGCGACGCGCTTCCGATCGGCGAAGCTCGGCTACGCCGACCTCTCGCACGCGCGCGTCGAGAAGGCCGACTTCTCGCATGCCGATCTGTCGAACGCGAACCTCCACCATTGGAAGGACGCGGGCGCCCTCTTCGACGGCGCCGACCGGAAGACGGCGCGCGGGACCGACGTCGATCGACTCGAAGCCGAAGCTTGGCGTCCGCCGCCGGAGTCGGTGACGTCGTGAAGCCGTTCTCATCTTCCATCGTGAGCGCCCGTACC
>CAYYKK010000271.1:0-10466 GCA_964467935.1 uncultured Polyangiaceae bacterium | reverse complement strand
GATGCCGCTCACCTTGAGCATGTCGTCGGCGCGCCCCGAGTATGTGTAGTAGCCGTCCTGGTCACGCACGTACCGATCACCCGTGCGCGTCCAAGGGCCGTGGAACGTCGCGAGGCTGCGCTCGCGCTGGTTCCAATAGGCCGTCGCGGTCGATGGCCCGCGGACCCAGAGCGAGCCCTCCTCGCCGGCCGAGACGGGCTCGCCGTCGTCGCCGACGAGCTTGAGATCGTAGCCCGGCACGGGCTTGCCGGTCGTGCCGTAGCGGACGTCGTCGTGGCGGTTCGAGAGGAAGATGTGCAGCATCTCGGTCGAGCCGATGCCGTCGAGGATGTCGCTGCCGACGAGGGCGCGCCATCGCTCGCCGAGGTGCTTCGGCAGCGCCTCTCCCGCGGAGATGCTCGCGCGCAGCGAGCTCTCGACCAGCGTGCCCTTCTCCGCCGAGTACGCGAGGAGGCTCGCGAAGAGCGTGGGGACGCCGCCGAAGATCGTGGGCCGCTTCTCCGCGAGGATGCGCAGCACCGACGAGGGCGTCGGACGCTCGGCGGAGAGGATGGCCGTCGCGCCGACCGAGAGCGGGAACGTGAGCGCGTTGCCGAGGCCGTAGGCGAAGAAGAGCTTGGCCGCGGAGTAGACGACGTCGTCCTCGCGCACGCCGAGGACGCTCTGGGCGTAGAGCGCCGCGGTCTGCATGAGACTCGAATGTAGATGCAATGCACCTTTGGGAGCGCCCGTCGACCCCGAGGAGTAGAGCCAGAACGCGACGTCGTCCGGCGTCGACCCGAAGGGCTCGAACGAGTCGCTCGCCGCGTCGAGCAAGGCATCGAGCCGCTTCTCACCGTGCTCGCGCCCGCCGAAAGGCGACCGCGCCACGACGACCGCGCGCAGGTGGCGCGACGCGCGCGCAGGCGCTTCGAGCTTCTCCCACAGCGCCTCGCTGACGAACAGCACCCGAGCGCGCGAGTCGTCGAGCATGTGGGCGTAGTCCGACGGCGTGAGCAGGGTGTTCACCGGCACGGGCACCACACCGGCCTTCATCGCGCCGAGGAAGACCGTCGGGAAGTCGGCGGTGTCCAAGAGCGTGAGGAGCACGCGCTCCTCGGGGACGACGCCGAGCGAGCGGATCGCGTTCGCCGCTCGGTTCGTCCTCCGCGCGAGCTCGCCGTAGGTGGTCGCGCCGGTGTCGTCCTCGAACGCGATCTTGTCTGCGCGCCCCTCCTCGAGGTGGCGATCGACCAGATCGACGGCTGCGTTGTAGCTCCGCGGGAAGGTGACGCGAGGCGGGGAGACCGTGAGATCGATCTGGGCGAAGCGCTGGCTCGTCATGGCGTACCTCGCGGAGGATAGCCCCGTTTGGCGCGCGGGCGATCGCGCCGGGAATCGATCGACCGTCGCGCGGCGTACACTTCGTCGCCGATGCAGATGCGCTCGATCACCCCGATCCTCCTCGCGGTCACCGCCGCTTGTCGCGGGCCGTCCGGCGGAGCGGGGACGACGTCGTCCTCCGCCTCCGCCGCGGCCGTCACCTCCTCGTCCGGCGCCGTGTCGTCCGGCGCCGTGTCGTCCGGATCCGTGTCGTCCGGATCCGTGTCGTCCGGATCCGTGCCGTCCGGATCCGCGTCGTCCGCGAGCGGCGCAGGGGGCACGCCGTCCGGCCCGCCTCCCGACATGCAGGTCATCCCCGCGGGGATGTTCCTCATGGGCTCGCCGCGCGAGGTCGGCAACCCCGAGGAGCATCCGATGCACGAGCGCGTCCTCGAGACGTTCTATCTCGATCGCACCGAGGTCACCGTCGCCGCCTACCGCGCGTGCGTCGAAGCAGGCGTCTGCAAGGCGTCTCGGAACGTCGAGCACCACTGCACCGCCTTCCGCGAAGGGCACGACGATCATCCTATTAATTGCATCGACAATCAAGATGCAGAAACGTACTGCGCTTGGGTCCACAAGCGCCTCCCCACCGAGGCGGAGTGGGAGTACGCCGCAAGCGGAGGGGCCGAGGATCGCCTCTTCTCGTGGGGCAACGAGAACCCGTCGCACAAGAACGCGTGCTTCGACACGTCCGACACGTGCAAGGTCGGCTCGTTCCCCGCTGGCGCGTTCGGCCTCTACGACATGTGCGGCAACGTTTGGGAGTGGACCAGCTCGTGGGCCGGGCCGTACCCCGGCGAGGCCGAGACGGGCACGCGCAAGCTCTTCAAGGGCGGCAGCTTCTCGCGCCGCTGGCCGAAGTGGCTCCGGACCAAGAACCGAAGCCATTGGAAGCCCGAGCAGCTCGGCGCGTGGCTCGGCTTTCGTTGCGCCGCGACGAAGCTCCCCGTCGAGTGCCCGCCGGACGCCGAGCCGAAGGGCGAGCGCTGCGTGCGCGTCCGCGGCACGCCCGCGTGCGAGCCGGGCCTCGGCTGGAACGGCTCCGCGTGCACCGAGATCGGCACGGACGGCAAGCCCGTGGCGGTCTCGGCGATCGACAAGGGCAAGAGCTGGGCGCTCGATCCGAACGAGCCCGTCACGATGGAGCGGACCCCGGCCGACGACGGCGACTGCCAGAAGAACTACCGCAACCTCGTCGCGGCCTACCGCTGGACCGGGAGCACGTGGGAGGCGCGCGTGAAGCTCGTCTCCGCCCGCGGGTGCACCCGGCGCGACAACGGGCGCAACTGGGTGAGCGCTTGCTGCGCGAGCTGACGCGCCGCGCTCGCGATCACTCGGGCCGGCTCGCGCGGCGCTTCGCGCGCAGATCGAGCGCGAGCTTCTTCATCCGGATCGTCCGCAGCGCGGCCTCGACCTGCGACACGAGCGCCGCGTCGTCCCCCTTTCGGAGGAAGCCGCCGTCGAAGCCGAGCTCCTCGTAGCGCCGCGCGACGTCGGCGTCGGACGTGTAGAGATAGAAGAGGCAGAGCTCGTCGCCCGCGAGCCCCCGTCTCAGCATGGGGAGGAGCGTCTTGCCGTCGATGCCGGGCATGTGAAAATCCACGATGACGAGGTCCGCGCCCTTCACGAGCTTCGCCGCCCCGCGCGGATCGCTCGTCACGCGGACCTCGTGCCCCGCCGCGGCGAGCGCCGTCCGAACGCGGTCCAGGATGACCTCGCTGTCGTCGATGACGACCACCTGCGCTCGCGCGTCCTTCATTCGACCTCTCTCGTCGAGCGCTTCGTCGCGCGCTCCCCTCTCGAAGAAATCGCGTCCGCGCGAGCGCCTCGCGGCGCGAGGACGAAGCGGGTCCCCTTCGCGGGACGCGAGTCGATGCTCATTTCGTAGCCGACCTCGCGCAACATGTCACGGGCGGCGCGTAATCCCACGCCGCGGCCGGAGAGCAGATCGGCGCTCCGCTTGGCGCGCGACGACGGCGAGGCGGGGCTCGCCTCCTCGGCGGTGCTGGCGTCGCGATCGAAGCCGCCGCCATCGTCCTCGACGGTGACGATCGGGCCCGCCGGGCTCGGCTCGCAGCCGAGCGCGATGACGCCGTCGGCCGGCTTCCCCGCGGCCTCGCGCTGGGCGGGCGCCTCGATGCCGTGGGCGATCGCGTTGCGCACGAGGTGGACGAGGACGCTCGAGAGCGCGGCGCCGAGGCGCGGCGGGATGGGCGTCTTCGCCCCTTCGTAGCTGAGCGACGCGCGCTTGCCCTGCGACGCCGCGAGCCGCGGGACGCGCTCCGCGAGGGCGACGGCGTACTCGCCGAATGGGCGCGACGCGAGGCGCGCCGCCACGTCTGCGATCTCCCCCCCGACGCCCTCGGCGAGGGACGAGAGCCGCTCGATGTCGTCGCGATCCACGGTCGTGCGCCGGAGCGCCGCCGCGCCGGTGGGCGAGAGCGCGACGAACCTCCGCTCGGCGCCGTCGAGCGCCCCGAGGAGCGCCTCGATGCGCCCGACGAGCTCCGCGACCTGGTCCTGCGAGAGCTGCGGCGTCGCGAGACCGCCGGCCAGCACCTCCTCCGCCTCGTGCGCGAGGCTCGCGAGCTCGTCGAGGTCGAGCGCGTGGCTCTCTCCCTTGATCGTGTGCAGCGCGCGAAACACCTCGTCGCGATCGGCCTCGGTGAACGGGCCGCGGGCGAGCGCGCACGCCCGGACGACGCGCGCGCGGGTCCGCTCGAGGTACGTCGCGAACACCTCGGCCGTCGCGACGAGGCGCCTCATGGCGTCGACGGCGCGCGCACCCCGCGCGGCCTCTTCTCGCAGACGGCGCCCCTCCGACTCGTCGCTCACGAGCACCATCACGCGCTCGAGCGTCTCGCCCGCGAACACGGGCAAGAGCTCGAGCGTCCACGCGCGAGGCCGGTCGCCGTCGTCGAACACGATCTCGGTCGGCGCGAGCTCGAGCACGTCCGCCCAGTCGTCGGGGTCGCACTGGAACGCGAGCGCGCACCAGTCGCGGAACGCGGTCGGCTCGACCATCCACGGCTCGGCGTGCGCGTAGAGCACCTCCGCGACGTCGCGGCCCTCGAACGACTCGGCTCCGAACATCCGCTCGGCCGCGCGCGAGTGGATCGCGTCGAGCCTCCGTCCGCGATCGAACACGAGGATCGCTTGGCGCATGCTGTCGAGCAGCTCCTTCAGCCTCAGGTTCAGGTCGCCGAGCCGCGCCTCGCGATCGACGACGGCGTCGCGCATCGACAGGAACGCCCTCGTGAGCCGCCCCACCTCGTCGCCGCCGTCGGCGCGGAGCGTGACCGTCCGCTCGCCGGCCTCGAGCCTCCGCACCGCGTCGGCGAGCCGCTCGATGGGCCTCACGATCGAGAGGCGACTGAAGACGAAGAGCACCGTCGCCGTGCTCACGGCGAGCAGCGCGCAGAGCCAGAGGAGGCGCTGCCTCGCGGCGTCGAACGCGTGATCCTCGGCGGCGAGCGAGAACACGACCGAGATCATGCCGATGCGCTCGTCGTCGTGGTTCAACACCGGCCGCACGACCTCGACCTGCCCGTGCGCGACGTGCGTGCCGTCCTCCGGGGCGGGCCAGGGAGGGAACTTCGGCTCGGCGGCGCGGAGGCGACGATCGTCGCCGACCCAGACGCCGACGCGAAGCACCTCGAGATCCCTCCGGATGCGCGCGAGCTCCTTCGCGATCGCCTCCGTGTCGTCCGCCTCGAGCGGCGCGGCCACGCCGTTCGCGAGGAGATCCGCCGCCGACTCCGCGACGCGCACCTTCGAGCGGACGAGCGACTCGCGCTCGCGCGCCGCGAGCTCGAAGAAGAGCAGCGTCGCCGCGACGCCGACCACGAGCACCATCCCGAGCCAGAGCTTCACCCCGATGGAGAGGGTGAGCCTGCCGGGATCCGTCCGTGCTCGCGGGTCGACCATGCGCGCTCTTCGACAGCTCGCCCTCGGCTCCTCGATGGGACGATCGCCCAGGGCTCCGGCATCGTAACGGAGACGGCCTCATTTCGTTCCGGGTCTCTTGCCGAGGACGTCGGAACGGCGTAATCGTCACTCAGCGATGAGTTACGCTCGAACCTCCGCCTGGGTGCTCTTGTTCGGCTTGTCGGCGAGCTCGCTCGGCTGCGGCCGCGACGCCGCGAAGGGCGGCACGGGGGACGGCCCCACCGCGAGCGCCGAGTGCGCGCGCGCGGCGCCCCGAGCGCTGCGGCTCCTGACGCGCCGCGAGTACGAGCGCACGGTCCTCGACGTGTTCCCCGTCGCCCCCGGAGCGACGCCCGCCGCGTGCGCCGACGACGCGGACTGCGACATCGCGAAGGCGTCGTGCGTCGCGAGCGCGTGCCAGGTCGATCCGTGCAAGCTCCACACGTTCGTGTTGCCCGCGAACGGCAAGACGTTCTCGAAGGTCCACGTCGCCGGCTCTTTCAACGGTTGGGCCGGCACCATCGCGGGCGGCGGCTGGGCGATGACCTACGTGCCGAAGATCGACGCCTGGGTCACGAAGCGCCCGCTCGACGACGGGAGCTACGACTACAAGTTCGTCACCGACGAGACGACCTGGATCACCGATCCTCAGAACCCGCTCACCGATCCGGACGGCTTCGGCGGGCAGAACAGCAAGACGGTCGTCGCCTGCGCCGGCGCGACGACGCCGGCGCCCACCGCGGCGAGCGACGCGGACCTGCACCCCGCGAAGAGCTTCCCCGTCGAGACGCGGCCCGAGGGCTTCGCCTTCGACGACTCGGCCGCCGCGGGGCTCGTGACGACGGTGCACGTCGAGGAGTACATGCGCGCCGCCGAGCAAATCGCGACGCGCGCGACGGCCGACGTCGACGCGCTGATCGGCTGCTCGGCGGCCGCCGCCGACGAGACGTGCCTCGACGGCTTCGTGCGCGACGCGGGCCGGCGTCTCTTCCGGCGCCCGCTCGCCGACGACGAGGTCGCCAAATACGTCGCGCTCGTCCGCGCCCAAGCGGACACGAAGACCGGCGTCTCCGTCGCGCTCCAGGTGATGCTCTCGTCGCCGTTCTTCCTCTACCGCTCCGAGATCGGCGCGCCGGGCGCGGACGGCAAGATCCGCCTCGACCCCTTCGAGCGCGCGACGCTCCTCTCGTACGCGCTCTGGGGATCGACGCCCGACGACGCGCTCCTCGACGCCGCCGCGTCGGGCGGGCTCGACGACGAAGCGGGCATCGCCGTGCAGGCGAAGCGCCTCCTCGACGATCCGAGGGCGCGCGACCTCGCCGGGACGTTCGCCGTCGAGTGGCTCGGCGTGGAGCGCATCGTCGGCGCCGACAAGAACGCGACGGAGTTCCCCGACTTCGACGCGGGGCTCCAGGCCTCGATGCTCGACGAGACGCGAGAGACCGTCTCGCGCGCGATGACGAGCGGGCACTACGCCGACCTGTTCGTCGGCGGGAGCACGTTCGTCGACGCGAGGCTCGCGGCGCTCTACGGCATCGCCCCCGGCGGCGACGGCTTCGTCGAGGTGGCCGAGCCCGCGGAGCGCCGCGCCGGCATCCTCGGTCAAGCGAGCGTGCTCGCGAGCTACGCCTACTCGGATCAGACCTCGCCGGTGCGCCGCGGTCTCTTCGTTCGCCAGCGTCTGCTCTGTCAGGACGTGCCGCCGCCGCCCGCGAACGTGCCCGCCGTCCCCACGGTCACCGAGGGCGGGACGACGCGGCAGCGCTTCGAGCAGCACATGGGCGACGGCGCGTGCGCGGGCTGCCATCAGCGGATGGATCCGATCGGGTTCGGCTTCGAGCATTTCGATCCCATCGGTCGCTTCCGACAGGACGAGCACGGGCTCGCGATCGACGCGAGCGGCATGCTCTCGGCCGTCGACGGCCAGGACCACCCCTTCTCGACCTTGCCCGAGCTCGCCGCCGTCGTCGCCGACAGCGAGACCGCGCGCACGTGCTTCGTGAAGCAGACGTTCCGCTTCACGACCGGCGCACCGGACTCGCCGGACACCGCGTGCGTGGTGAGCGACGTCGCCCAGCGCTTCGACGCCAGCGGCGGCGACATGAAGAGCCTGCTCGTCGACGTCGTCGGCGCCGCTGCCTCGATGGAGAGGAAGTGATCATGCGAAGGTCGAACATCTCGCGGCGATCCGCGCTCCGCACGATGGGCGCCGCGGCGCTGACGCTCCCCTTCTTCGAGATGCTCTCGTCGCGTCGGGCGCTCGGCGCCGGCGGCGTCGCGAAGCGCGTCCTCTTCTTCTATTTCCCCGACGGCGTGCCCGCGGTCAGCCAGAACGGCGAGCCGAGCCTCTTCCACGCGACCGGGAGCGAGCACGCGTTCTCGCTGCCCGAGGTGCTCGCGCCCCTCGCGCCTTTCAAGGACGACTGCGTCTTCATGAACGGTCTCTCGATGGGGCCGACCGACGCGGGCAGTCATCCGGGCGGCGCGAAGAAGCTCCTCACCGCCGTCGACGGGGGCGAGGGCGTGTCGATCGATCAGGTGCTCGCCAAGTCGGTGGGCGCGAGCGCGCCGTGGCAGCACCTCTATCTCGGCTGCGGCGCCAACGCGGGCAACGCGTCGGGCGACAAGCACATCAGCTACGCGAGCCCCGGGCAGAGCATCTCGCCGAACGACGATCCGATGAACGCGTTCGACCTGCTCTTCGGCTCGATGAACCCCCCCGCGCAAGGCGGTGGCGGATCGGCGCCGATGGTCGATCCTCTGAAGGTGAGCGTCATCGACGGCATCCTCGACGACATGCAGCGCCTGCAGGGCCGGCTCGGCACCGTCGAGAAGTCGAAGCTCGACCTGCACCTCGAGGCGCTGCGCGAGGTGGAGAAGCGCATCAAGGGTGGCGCGACGCCGACCACGCCGACCGCGTCGTGCACGACGCCGACCCTCGACGGAGGCTTCGCCGCGAGCGAGCTCTACGCGCCGGACAAGTTCCCGGTGGTGCTGCGGGCGCAGATGGATTTGATGATCGAGGCAATGGCCTGCGGCCTCACCCAGGTCGGCACGATCCAGGCGTCGCAGCACACGAGCGATCTCGTGATGAGCCAGTTCCCTGGGACGCCCATGTACGATCCCACCTTCGACATGCGCAGCCACCAGGCCTCGCACTACGGCGCCGCGCACGACCCCACGAAGCGGGAGTTCAAGGCGTTCGTGCAGCAGTGCACGTGGTGGGTCTCGCAGTTCGCGTACCTCGTGCAGGAGCTCGCGGCGCGGCCCGAGGGCGAGGGGACGATGCTCGACAACTCCCTCGTGCTGCTCTGCACGGAGGTCTGCGACGGCAACACGCACAACCACGACGACATGCCGTTCATCCTGGCGGGGCGCGGGGGCGGGCGCGTCTCGACGGGGCGCTTGCTCGATTTCGGCGGAGCGCGCCACGGCGGGCTCTTCGCTTCGATCGCGCAGGCGATGGGGAGCAACGTGCAGACGTTCGGGGACGCGGGCGCGGGGCCGCTGCCCGGTCTCCTGGTCTGATCGACCGCCGGCGACGGGGGCTGGGGCGGGTGAAGAATCACCCATGTCATCGGCGCGATCGCGCGGCGCGACGCGGGCACCCTCCGCGCTCGTCCGGCGCCCGCGAGGGCGACTTCGCGCGCGCGGGCTGAAGGGCCCTTCAGCTCCGCTTTTACGAAGTTCGACGCCGTGGTGTCCGCGAGCTACCGGATCCTCCTCGGGCGGACGCGTCGCCCGCTCGAGTCCGTTCGAATCCCGCGATCGTCGGGATCGTCAGGAGGCCTTGTCGATGAGCATCCTCGTTCGAATCGCGGCGGTGGCGTGGATGGGCGGGCTCGCCGCCGCGTGTGGCGGTACGGCGGGCGCGGGTGGCGCCGGGGGCGGCGCGAGCGGCACGCAGGCGACCGGAACGAGCGCGACGACCGGAGGCCCCTCGACGGGCACCGGGACGGCGAGCACCGGCAGCAGCGGCGGCGTGACCGCCGATCAGGCGTGCACCGACAGAGCGACCGCGCAATGCCAGCAGCTCGGCGCGTGCTCGAACGGCTTCCTGCTCGTGTCGCGCTATGGTGACCAAGCGACGTGCGTCGCGCGACAGAAGCTCGTTTGCACGAACAGCCTGGCTGCGACGGCGACGGGCCTCACCCCCGCCGACGTGGAGGCGTGCGCGAAGGCCATTCCAGGCGAGAGCTGCGCCGACCTCGAGAACAACAACCCACCCGCCGCGTGCTTGGCCGTCGTCGGCACCGAGGCCAGCGGGATGGGCTGCAGCTTCGGATCCCAATGCGCCACGGCGTTCTGCCTCGTCGACAAGACCCGGGTCTGTGGAACGTGTGGGAGCGAGCCCGTCGTCGGCGCGCCGTGTGCCGGCGTCGGTGATTGCGACAAGAACCAAGTGTGTCCGGCGGCGCTCGGTCAATGCGAGTCTCCGGTGCCTCTCAATGGCGCGTGCGGCAAGACCGCGCCGTGCGGCTCGGGGCTCTCGTGCCAGGGCGCGACGGCGATGATGAACAATGGGCAATGCAAGGTCGCCGGCGCCACGGTCGGCGCGACGTGCGACGCGAAGCACGTCACCGCGCCGGGGTGCGACAACACCAAGGGTCTCTACTGCACCACCCAGGGTCAGTGCGCTCAGATCGCTCACGCCGCGACGGGGCAACCTTGCGGCGACGTGAACGGCGCGGTGGTCGACTGCTCCGGAGGAGGCCAGTGCGTGATCCCCGGGGCCGCCGTGCAGGGCACGTGCGTCGCGCCCGCGGCGGACGGCGCGCCGTGCGACACCGCAGCGGGCCCTCCGTGCCTCTTGCCCGCGCGGTGCGTGCCGACGAGCAACGGGACCTCCGGCACGTGCACCGTGCCGAGCGGACAATGCCCCTGACGGCCTCGCACATTGTCGTGCGCGCGGCGCCCTCGTAGGGACCTCGGATCGCCCGCCACGTCGTCGCGAAGCGCATGACAGAGGAGCCTTCGCCGTGGGATTCTGGAGCATGCATTCGAACCTTCGCCCGCTGGGTCTCTTGCTCTTCGCATCCCTGGCCCTCGCGGCCGCGGCCGGGGCGTGCGGTGATTCGGCGCAGGTCGTCGTCACCGGGACGACCACGGGGCAGGGCGGCTCGACGGGCACCGAGGGCGGGCTCGGCGGCGCAGGCGCCGCCGGGACGGGCTCG
>CAYYKK010000270.1:0-10584 GCA_964467935.1 uncultured Polyangiaceae bacterium | reverse complement strand
CACGCGGTGAGCGAGGCGCTCGGCGTGATCGTGATGGTCAACGTGGTCGGCGTCGCCGTGTTCGATCTGGCGCTGCCCGGGGTGGGGCTCGAGCCGGCGATCATCATCGTCGATCTCGCGATGGGTGCGGCCTACGTGGTCACGGTCATCGCCGTGCTGCGGCACGCGGGGGTCGATCTGTCCGGCATCGTGACGACCTCGGCGGTGGTGACCGGCATCCTCGCCCTCAGCCTGCAGAGCACGCTCGGCAACGTCATCGGCGGCGTCGCCCTGCAGATCGACGACTCGATCCACGTCGGCGACTGGCTCCAGCTCGAGAACGGCAAGCAGGGGCGCGTTCGCCAGATCCGGTGGCGACACACGGTGATCGAGACGCGCGATTGGGACACGATCATCGTCCCGAACGCGGCGCTCCTCTCGGCGAACATCATCATCCTGGGCAAGCGCGAGGGCGAGCCGATCCAGCACCGCATGTGGGTCTACTTCAACGTCTCGTTCAAGTATCGACCGGGAGACGTCATCCGCGCCGTCGAAGACGCGCTGCGCGCCGCGCCGATCGAGGGCGTGGCCGACAAACCGCCTCCGAATTGCATTTGTTACGATTTTGCGAAAGACAACCGAGACAGCTTCGCCTACTACGCCGTTCGCTACTGGCTCACCGACCTCGCGCGCGACGACCCGACGAGCTCGCTCATCCGGACGCGCGTCTTCTCCGCGCTCGAGCGCGCGGGGATCCCGCTCGCGATGCCCTCGGCGCACTATCTCCTCGAGAAGGACGATCTCGACCGCCACAAGCGGCGAGAGTCGCGCGAACGGGAGCGCAAGGTCCGGGCGGCGCGCGGGCTCTCGTTCCTCGAGGCGCTGACCGAGTCGGAGCTGTCCGACGTCGCGGAGAGCCTGCGCTACGCGCCGTTCGCCGCCGGCGAGACGATCACGAAGCAGGGCGCGGTCGCGCATTGGCTCTACATCGTGAACGAGGGCACCGCCGAGGTGCGCGTCGCGTCGGCGGACGCGGACAAGGTCGTCGCGAAGATCGAGGCGCCGGGCTTCTTCGGCGAGATGGGCCTGCTCACGGGGGCCCCGCGGACCGCGACCGTCGTCGCGCTCACCGACGTCGTCTGCTACCGCCTCGACAAGCACGTCTTCACGCGGATCATGAACGACCGGCCCGCGATCGCCGCGCAGATCTCGACGATGCTCGCCGAGCGACAGGTCGGCCTCATCGCCGCGCGCGAGGACCTCGACGAGGAGGCTCGGAAGAGGAAGCTCGACGCCGAGAAGAACCGGCTCTTGTCGACGATCGAGCAGTTCTTCGGTCTCGAGGGGGGCGCGTCGTCGCGCAGACCCTGAGTGGTCCCGGCGTCGCTCGGCGAGTTCGCGATCGAGGGGCTCCTCGGCGAGGGAGGCAGCTCGCTCGTCTATGCGGCGCGGCGCGGCGACGAAGAGCTCGCGCTGAAGGTCCTGCACCCGGATCTCGGGCTCTCTCCGCGCGAGACGGAGCGGTTCCTCGCCGAGGCGGAGCGACTCCGGGCCGTGCGGCATCCGGCGATCGTCGAGCTCCGCGCGGCGGGCGTCCTCCCTGACGGCAGACCCTATCTCGCGATGCCGCGGCTCCGAGGGCGCTCGCTCGCGTCGCGGCTCGCGGACGGTCCGCTGTCGGCGTCGAGGGCCGTCGCGCTCTTCGATGGCGTCGCCGACGCGGTCGCGACGCTCCATCGCGCGGGGCTCATCCACCGCGACATCAAGCCCGAGAACGTGCTGTGGCTCGACGAGGACGATCGCCTCGTGCTCCTCGACTTGGGCATCGCGCGAGACGCCGAGGGCGCTCCTTCGACGACGACGCGCGCGGGGCTCGCGCGCGGGACGCCGCGCTACATGGCGCCGGAGCGGCTCTTCGGTCAGCGCGCGTCGGTGCGCACGGACGTCTACGAGCTCGCGCTCCTGCTCTACGTGATGCTCGCCGGGAGCGCGCCGTGGCGCGACGACGATCCGCAAGGGAGGCTCAGCCCGAGCATCGATCCCAAGCTCGTCGCGGCGCTGCCGGAGGGGCTCGTCGCGACGCTCGGCGATGCGCTCGCGCTCGACGTGGCGCGGCGACCCGCGTCGGTCGACGAGCTCGTCGGGCGGGTGCGGGCGTGTGCGCCGGCGCTCGGCATCTCGGCGGTCGCCCGCTCCGGCGAGCGCTTGAGCGACACGCGGCTCGTCGTGACGCCGCGCGGCCCCGTCGCGGCGGATCCGTCGTTCGCGCTCGCACCGACCGAGCTCCACGCGACCCCGCGCGCCCTCAGCGTCGACGCCGCGGCGGAGGCGCACCCGACGCTCCGATCCGCGTCGCAGCCCCCCGGCGCGCGTCGACGGCGCGGCGCCGCGTTCGCCGTCGGGGGGCTCGCGCTCCTCTCGTCGGTGGGTGGCACCTACGCCGTCGTCGCTTGGCGGCGCGCGCACGCGCCGTCGCGACCGGACGCGAGCTCCACCGCGACCACGACGGAGACGACGACGCCCACTCGGCCGCCCTCGCTCCCGAGCACCGAGCCGGCGCCGAGCGCGGCTTCGCCGCCGGCGCCGAGCGCGTCGCCGCCGAGCCCCACCACCCAGCCGACGGCGAGCGGCGCGCCCCGCCCCGCCCCCACCAGCGTCGCGACGGTCGCGCCGACGTCCACCGCGGTCCCCGCTGGGTCGGCGAGCGGCGTCGCGGGACCGATGCCGGCGAGCTGCGCCGCGCTCATCCAGCTCGTCTGCGCGCCCGGCTCGAGCGGGACGCCCGAAGAGTGCGCGGCTTGGAGGGGAAACGTCGCGCGCTGGCGGACGAGCCTCCCGTCGACCACGGTCGACACCACCTGCCAGAGCGCGCTCGACACGTCGCGGAGCGGGCTCGCCGCGCGCAAGAACACGAAGATCCCACGGTGAGACGCGCCTCGGGGTCGTGCTAGAGAGAGCCATGGTCGACATCCACATCGCGTACGAGGGCGAGCTCCGCACGCGCGCGACGCACGGACCGTCCGGCACGCTCCTCACGACCGACGCGCCCGTCGACAACCACGGCCGAGGCGAGAGCTTCTCACCGACCGATCTCGTCGCGACCGCGCTCGGCACCTGCATGATCACCGTCATGGGCATCTTCGCGCGCAAGTCGGCGATCGTGCTCGACGGCACGCGCGTCCACGTGCGCAAGGTGATGACCACGACACCACCGCGGCGCATCGCGAGGCTCGAGACGTCGATCCGCGTCCCCGCCTCGATCACGGCGCAGATCGACGAAGCCCGCCGCGCCGAGCTCCTCCGCGTCGCGGAGACGTGCCCCGTGCGGCTCAGCCTGCTCGAGGCGATCGAGGTCCCTCTCCGCATCGCGTGGGAGGAGTGAGATCGGCGCGCCTCTTGCTCGCGAGAGGTGCATGTCCGAAAGGGGAGACGCGGCGTCGGGATCCGCCGACCAAGGCCGCGCAAGCGCTGCGCCGTCGCGCAAAGAAGGGGGCACCCCGAGCGTGCTCGCGGGCGAAGAGATCGCCGACGAGGTGGTGCGCCGCGTCACGCTCCGCGCGCTCACCGGCGCCGACGGGCCGCGCCTCGAGGAGATCGTCCACGAGACGATCTACGCGGAGCAGACGCGCCTCTCGCGCGACGCCGAGGATCCCCACGCGCTCGCCGATCGCGACTTCGTGGGTTGGCTCCGCCACGAGCTCGCCGCGAGCGACGTTGCGCGAAGGAGAGAGCTCGTCGCGACGATCGTCAACCGCTACACGAAGGAGATCACCGGGCACTTCGATCGCCGCGTCTACTCGGTCGCGACGCGCGCGGTGCCCACGGCGCTCGGCGCGCTCTTCCACGGCCTCGCGCCTTCGACGTTGCTCGAGCACCGCCACCCCTTCGAGGTCGACGATCGCATCCTCATCGAGGGCGAGATCGACGCGCTCCAACAGCTCGTCCGACACGGCACCGTCGTCCTCGCGCCCACGCACGTGTCGAACCTCGACTCGGTGCTGCTCGGGCACGCGGTGCACCGCCTCGGGCTGCCTCCGGTCGCCTACGGCGCGGGGCTGAACCTCTTCTCGAGCGCCGTGATCGGCTTCTTCATGCGCAACCTGGGCGCCTACACGGTGGATCGGAAGAAGACCGATCCGCTCTATCGCGCGACGTTGAAGGAGTACACCACGCTGCTCCTCGAGCGCGGACAGCACAACCTGTTCTTCCCCGGCGGGACGCGGATGCGATCGGGTGCGGTCGAGCGGCACCTGAAGAAGGGGCTCCTCGGCACGGGGGTCGTCGCGTACCGCCGCGCCCTCGCGAGCGGCGCCCCCCGCCCGCGCGTCTTCGTCGTGCCGTGCACGCTCACTTACCCGCTCGTGCTCGAGGCCTCGTCGCTCATCGAGGACTTCCTCCGCGCCGAGGGCGGGCCGCACTACGTCGACGTCCGCGACGAATTCGACAAGCCGCGGCGCTGGGTCGATTTCGTCGGCGGCTTGCTCGAGCTCGACCTGCGCATCCATCTCCGCGTCGGGCGCGCGCTCGATCCCATCGGAAACGAGGTCGACGACGAGGGTCGATCGCACGATCGACGCGGACGCGAGGTCGATCCGGCGCGCTACCTCACGGTGAGGGGGGATCTGGTCGAGGACGAGGCGCGCGACGCGGAGTACACGCGCGCGCTCGCCGATCGGCTCGTCGAGGCCTATCGACGGGACACGGTGGCTCTGCCCACGAGCGCCCTCGCCTTCGTGGTCTTCGAGCGATTGCGCCGCGAGGCGCGCGAGCCCGATCTCTTCCGCCTCCTTCGTGGCCTCGGCCCCGAGAGGGGCGTGCCGTTCGACGTCGTGGCGAGCGACGTGGCGCGGCTCGTCGAGGAGCTCTCCGCGCGAGCGCGCCGTCGCGAGCTCGTCGTCGAGGAGAGCCTCCGAGGTGCGGCGAGCGACGTCGTCCACCAAGCCCTGTCGACGTTCCGGACGTATCACCCGAGGCCGGTGCTCGAGCGGCGCGGCGACCGCGTCGTCGTCGGCGATCCCAACCTGCTCTTCTACTATCGCAACCGCCTCGAGGGGCACGGCCTCCTCGGTGCGTCGAGCGCGCTCCGCGCGGAGCAAGGATCGCGGAGGGCGTCATGACGGGAGCGCTCGACGTGGCGGTGCTCGGCGCCGGCAACTGGGGGACGACGCTCGCGCACCTCGTCGCGCAGAACGGCCACGCGGTGCGACTGTGGACGCGCGACCCCGCCCAGCGCGACGAGATCGAACGCGAGCGATCGAATCGGCGCGCGGTGAAGGGCCTCACCATCGCGAGAGGGGTGCACGCCTCGTGCGACCTCGCCGAGGTGCTCTCCGGCGTGGAGCTCACCATCGTGCTCATCCCCTCGCAGGCGTTCCGAGAGGTGTGTCGCGCCGCAGGCGAGCTCTGGACCCCCGACCAGATGGTGCTCCACGGCACGAAGGGCTTCGAGAATGGGACGCGCGCGCGGATGAGCGAGATCCTCCTCGAGGAGACGTGCGTTCGACAGATCGGCGTCGTCGCGGGCCCGAACATCGCGGCCGAGGTCGCCGAGGGCAAGCCCGCCGGCACCGTCGTCGCGTCGCGCTTCCCGCGCGTGGTCGACGCCGGGCGTCGCGCGCTCGCGTCGGCGCAGATGATGGTGTTCGCGGGCGCCGACATCCTCGGCGTCGAGCTCTGCGGAGCGCTGAAGAACGTGGTCGCGATCGCCGCAGGGATGGCGGACGAGATGCGCGTCGGCGACAACGCGAAGGCGCTGCTCGTCACGCGGGGGATGGCGGAGCTGATGCGCCTCGCCTTCGCGATGGGCGCGGAGCCGATGACGATGACGGGGCTCGCGGGCATCGGCGATCTCATGGTGACGTGCGCGAGCCCGCTCTCTCGCAATCACCGCGTCGGCGTCGCGCTCGCGAAGGGCGACACCCTCGCCGAGGCGACGGAGCGGCTCGGCATGGTGGCCGAGGGCGTGTACGCGGCGCGATCGGCCCGCGCGCTCGCGAAGGAGCACGGCATCGACATGCCGCTCTTCGAGCACGTGGACCGCGTGCTCTATGAAGGCCTCTCGCCGCGCGAGGCGCTCGACGGGTTGATGCGCCTGCCCGCGGGCCGCGACGTCGCCCGGTTCGTCGCGCGCTGAGTCGTCGCCGACGCGCGCTCAGCGGCCGTTGCGCCTCGCGACGAAGACACCGGCGAGCAGGAGCGACGCGAAGAGCGCGAGGGCGGAGGGGCCTTCGTCGCGGGCCATCTCGCACGCCGCGCAGCCCGCCGTGCCCGGCTCGACGCTCGGCGGGGTGGGCGCGCTCGAGCTCGCGGGCGTCGCGGGCGCGGCTGACGTCGCGGGAGCGGCCGACGTCGCCGGCTCGGGCGTCCCCGAAAGCGACGCAGGCGGGGGGACGAAGCTCGCCGCGGCCGCGTAGGCGACGTCTTGCGAGAGGGAGCTCGTCGGGATCGTCGCCTCGGTGTCGGCGCCCTTCGCGATCCAGAGCTCGATCGCGTCGAGCTCGCCGCGCTCGGTCTGCGGAAGGCCGTCGGGCGGCATGTGATCGGGATCGCGCAAGGGCAGCGCCGCGCGCGCGAAGAGCTTGCTCTTGTGCGCGTCTCCCGGCACGAGCGCGCCGCTCTTGGTCATCGCCGCGAGATCGTCGACGTCGAGATCGCCCGACGGGTCCTGGCCCGAGTGACAAGCGCCGCAGCGCTTCGTCAGGATGGGCTTCACGACGCTCGCGTAGAGATGGATTTGCGCAGGCAGCTTCGACGGATCGACGGGCGCCGCGGGGGCGGGCGGCGCGGAAGATCCCGACGCGACGGGCGTCGCCGCCGGGGCCGGGATCGGCGTCGGCGAGGCCTCGGTCGCCGAGGGCGCAGGCGGCGGCTCGCGGCTCGGGGCCGGCGTCGTGAGGAGCTTGCGCGGCACGGCCGACGTCCGCAGATCGGTGCTCGCGCCGTGTTCGATCCAGAACGCGACGAGCTCGATCTGGCTCGGGTCGAGCTGCGGCTCCTTCTTCGGAGGCATGTGATCGTGATCGTCGAGCGGCAGACGCATGCGGGCGAGCAGCGTGCCGCGGCTCGCGTCGCCTGCGACGATCGCCGGGCCCGCCTTGCCGCCTGCGACGAGCGCGTCGATCGAGTCGACGCGGAGCTTGCCCTTCTGCTTCTCGGCGCCGTGGCACGTGCCGCAGCGCGCCGCGAGGAGCGGCTCCACGGCGTCCTTCCACACCAGGCCTTCGTGCATCGCGACTGGCGCGGCCGGCTGCGACGTGCCGCTCCCCGCGCTCGCGCTCGCGCTCGCCGACACCGCGCTCGGCGGTACGGCGCTCGGGGCGGTCGACGTCGGAGGGGTCGCGCTCGGCGACGACGAGACGAGCTTCGAGAGCGCCGCGCGCGCTCCGTCCGGCGGGAGAGCGTCGCGCACGCGCAGCGTCTCGTTCGCGCCCCGATCGATCCAGAAACGGATGAGCTCGATCTCCTCCGGGCTCGGTCCGGGCTTGCCCTCGGGGGGCATGTGCTCGTCCTTGTCGACGGGCAGGAGCATGCGCGAGACGAGCGAGCTGTCGCTCGCGCGACCAGCCACGATCGACGGACCGTTCTCGCCGCCCTTCAGCATCGCCGCCACCGAGTCGAGGCGGAGGCTCGCCTTGCTCGTGCTCGGCCCGTGGCACTCCACGCAGCGCGCGTCGAGGATCCGGGCGACCGCGTCGCGGTAGACGAGGGGCTCGGCGCCGACCTCCGCGGGCGCCGACGCGGGAGGCGCGGGAGGCGGAGACGCGCCGAGCAGCTTCTGCACGAACGCAGGCGCGTACTTCGTGAGGTAGGCGTCGCCGCGCGTGATGGACCCGCCGACGTGCGCGCCGACGCTGATGAGCCCGAGCGTGACGCCCAGCACGCCACGGTAGGCGGCGCGGGTGAGCCGGCTGCCCGTCGCGGCGTGCGCCGACCACGCCGCGACGCACGCGGCCGTGCCAATCACCGCAGCCAGCGTGAAGCTCCGGTGCAGCGCGACGAGCTTGGACGGGTATCCGCCGTCGCGCGCGAGCAAGAGCCCCACGCCGAACGCTGCCACCGCGGACACGAGCAGCGGCGGCAAGAGCAGTCCGAGCACGGGATCGACGCGCGCGCGGATCTTCGGCGAGAGGCTCATGCCCTCCGCGAACGCCACGAGCAGGAGGAAGCCGATCGGCAGGTGAACGACGAGCGGGTGGAACCTCCCGACGAACCGGACGAAGTCGCTGCCGGCTCCCTTCGGCGCGGCGAGCGCGAGATCGAGCGCGATGGCGACGAGCGCCCCGACGCACGCCCCGACGAACGACGGGCTCTTCCAGAACGCGCGCTCTTCGGCGCTCACGTCGTCGACTCTCCTCCGCAGGGCGTACTCATGAAGGTCGCGTGAGAGCGTAGCGCCCTGTCGCGGTGCCCGGTAGAACGCATCACCGGGAAGGACTGTTCGACCCAGCGCGACAAAAAGGACGCTCGCCGTCGCGCAGCGTTTGCGCTTCCACGCAGCCTCGGCGCTCGCGCGCCCGGGTCGGCCGCGGCTTCGCGCCACGGCTCGCGACGGCCGCGGAGGCACGGCCGATGCAGGCTCGTGCGGATCGACGTCGCGCGCCCCACCCGGGGCGCGCCGCTCCGAGCGAGGTTCGCGTGGGGGCCGAGATCGATCACTTCGAGTTCGCCGCGTCGGAGCACGCCCGGTTTCGGGAGCGGGTCCGCGCAGGCCTCGACGCGCTCGAGGTGTTGCTCGCGAGACCGGGGTTCGGGGTCGGGCCCAGCACCATCGGCGCCGAGCTCGAGCTGAACCTCGTCGGCGCCGACGCCCAGCCGCTGCTCATCAACGAGGCGGTGCTCGCCGAGGCCGCCGATCCGAGGCTGACCCTCGAGATCAACCGCTACAACCTCGAGATCAACTCCGCGCACCTCGACCTGCGCGGTGCGTCGTTCACCGCGCTCGAGCGCGACCTCTGTGACGCGCTCGACCGAACGCGGAGGGCCGCGCGAGCGCTCGGCGGGCGCGCCGTCGCCGTGGGCATCCTGCCGACCTTGCGGCCGCTCGACGTCGCGAGCGACGTGCTCAGCGATCGTCCCCGCTACCGCGCGCTCTCCGCGCGCCTCCGCGAGCTGCGTCACGGGCGCCCCTTCCCCGTACGCATCGAGGGGGACGAGGTCCTCACGCTCGACGCCGACGACGTCACGCTCGAGGGCGCCAACACGTCGTTCCAGGTCCATCTGCGTGTGCGCCCCGAGGACTTCGCCCGCTGCTACAACGCCGCGCAGCTCGCGACGAGCGCAGCGCTGGCGATCGGCGCCAACTCGCCCACCTTCCTCGGCAGGCGTCTCTGGGAGGAGACGCGCGTGGCGCTCTTCCGCCAGTCGGTCGACGATCGCATCGAGTGCCTCGAAGACGACTGGCGCCCGTCCCGCGTCACCTTCGGCCACGGCTGGGTCCGCCGAGGGGCGCTCGAGATCTTCGAGGAGGCGGTCTCGCTCCACGCGACGTTGCTGCCCATCGTGGGGACCGAGGACGCGATGGCGATCGCCCGCGAAGGCGGGCTGCCGAAGCTGTCCGAGCTCCGCCTCCACGCGGGGACGGTGTGGCGCTGGAACCGGCCCGTCTACGACGACGCCGAAGGCGGACACGTGCGGATCGAGCTGCGCGCGCTACCCGCGGGGCCGACGGTCGTCGACTCGGTCGCCACGGCGGCGTTCCTCTTGGGCCTCACCCTCGGTCTCTCGACCGACGCGGAGCGGTGGGTGCATCGGATCACCTTCGGCCAGGCGCGACGCAACTTCTATCGCGCCGCTCGCTTCGGGCTCGACGCGGAGCTCATCTGGCCCGGCGACGGCGCCCCGACGTCGCCTCGGCTCGCCTCGGAGCTCATCCCCTCGCTGCTTCCGATCGCCGAGCGAGGCCTCCGCGACGCGGAGGTCGACGGGCACGACGTCGACCGCCTGCTCGGCATCGTCGAGACGCGCCTCGCGTCCGGTGTCACCGGCGCGCGCTGGCAGAAGCTCGCGCTCGACAGGCTGAGCGCGTCGCCCCGTCGAGAGGCCGCGATGCTCGATCTCTACGCGACGCTCTCCGAAGAGGGTCAGCCCGTGCACACGTGGCCGCTGCCCTGACGCGTCGTCGCGCCGCTCAGCCCGGGGGCGCGAGGCCGATCCAATCGGTGGCGAGGCGCGCGACCTCGGCGTGCTCCGGGATGCGCGCGAGGCACGAAGCCCGGAGCGCAGGGCTCTCGATCGACGCGAGGCGCGTCGCGAGGCGATCGTGCGCGAACCGGATCGCCGCGCGCGCTTCGTCTCCGCGGCGCGTCGCCGCCAGCGAGCGCGCGAACGCGAGCCGTATCAAGAGCTCACCTTCGTCGATGCCGCCCATCTCGTCGAGCATCGTGACGGCGGTGGTCGCCTCGCGAGCCGCCTCGTCGTCGCGGCGGAGCGCGAGGAGGACGAAGGCGCGGATCGCCCGCGCGTACGCGCGCTCGGGCGGCGCCGTCGCGATGTCGAGCGCGTCGTCCGCTGCGTCGAGCGCGGCGTCGAGATCGTCCTCCGCGGCGAGGACCTGCGCGAGGTAGGCGAAGCCCGCCGACTCGAGCCTCGCGCTCTTTTGCGCGCGCA
>CAYYKK010000269.1:0-10622 GCA_964467935.1 uncultured Polyangiaceae bacterium | reverse complement strand
CGACGAGCCCGTAGCCGCGGTGGCGATCGGCCATGCGCCGGCACGCGTCCGCCTCGCCATCGCCGCAGCCCTTCTCGTCCGCTGCGCGCAGATCGCCAGGCGAAACGCTGCGCGAGAGCGCGCGAGGACGAGGCGGGGCCGACGACGACGCTGCCGATGGCAATGCCTCCGATGGCAATGCGACCGATGGCGATGCGGCCGACGGCGACGCGATCGACGCCGAAGGCGCGGCGCTCACCGCGCCCGGCCCGCTCGACGCGACGGGCAGGGGCTCCGTCCCCGACGGGCCGCACGCCGCGACGAGCAGCGCGGCGAGCGGCGCGAGCGCGCGGAGCTTCATCGAAGCACCAGCGTCGGCGCCGCGGCGCTCTCGGGCCAGTGCGCGTCGACGAGGAAGCCATGCACGGCGAAGAACCCGCCCTCGTAGCCGGAGCCCACGCCGAAGAGCTCGATCAGCGGGGGGGCGCCGCGACGAACCGGGAAGGTCACGTCGCTGCCGGCCGGGGGCAGCGTCGGATCGCCCTCCGCGTGCAGGTCGAGCGTGATGGTGACGTCCTTGGGGCTGCCCGCGAGGACGCGGCCGCCCGCCGAGTCGACGGGGCAGTGGATGCGCACCCACTCGCGCAAGCGTCGCGTCGAACAAGCCCGCGCGGCGGGGCTCGCGAGCGTCACGTCGACGCGCGGCGCGTCCTTCCACTCGTCGGCCTTCGGCGCGTCGCTCGGCGGATCGCCCCACGCGCCCGAGGCGAAGGGCGGCAAGCCGAAGGTGGAGGCCGGCAGCGCGGAGAGCGAGGGCGCAGCAGCCGACGGGACGGCGGAGGGCGCGGGGGACGACGCCGTGGGGCGGCTGGCGAGCGCGCTCGGCGCGGGCGCCGGCGGGGGGACCGGGGGCACGTCCGCGCGCGCTCCCGGCGGCATCAGCGCGAAGCCGATCCCCAGCGTTGCACCAGAGACGACGATGCTGATTGCGATCGCCTGCATCTTCATAGCGTCTTCAGGAAGGCGACGAGCGCCTTCTTCTGCTCCGCGTCGAGCTGCCCGGTGTTGCCCATCTGCGCGCCGTTCTCGTCCACGAGCTTTTCGAGCGTCGCGTAGCGGCCGTCGTGGAAGTACGGCGCGGTCCCGCCGACGAATTGGAGCGAAGGCGTCTTGTACGCCGCGTTCTTCTCCGCGACGAAGCCCGGCGCGCCCGGACCGAGCGCGAGCGCCGCGAGGCTCCGGTTCGTGTATCCCGTCTCGGGCACGTGGCACGACGCGCAGTTCGCCTCGGGGCTCAGGAAGATCGCCTGGCCCTTCTTCTCGAGATCGGTGAGCGCGTGCGGTTCCACGGGAGGCGGCACGAGCCCGTCGCGCACGTACTTCACGATCATGCGCGCGAGCGCGACGCGCAGCCCGTCGCTCGAGTCGTCGGTCTGCCAGCGATGCAGGCCGAAGCCCGCGGTGAGCCGCGCCTCTAGGTCCTTGCTCTCGCCGAGCCAGCCGTAGGGCCCCTTGTCCTTCACGCGCCCCGCCAGCATGGGCGTCTGTCGTGCCTTGCCGGAGCCCTGCGGCAGATCGGCGTCGTCGACGTGGAGCTTGTCCGCGGGCCATCGACCGGCGAGGTACGTCGCGGTGTAGAGGCTCCCCACGAAGTTCGTGAAGTCGGGGCGGCCCTCCATGCTGATCTTCGTCTCGCGCCACACGTAGCCGTCGTCGCGCCCCTCGGGGTGGCAGCCGGCGCAGCCGAGACCGCCGCTCACCGTGCGCTGGCTCGCGAGGAAGAACATCTGGCGACCGAGCTGCATGTCGCGGTCGAGCTTCTCGTCGACGAGCTTTCGGTACGCCGGCGGCGCGACCTCGTAGCTGCCCTCGCCGGGCGGGAGCGCGACCTCCGCGAGCTCGTCGGTCGAGCGGCAGTAGACGTAGAGCGTGCGCTCGTCCTTCGAGAGCGCGAGCCCCGTCGGCGCGCCGCCTTGCTCGAAGAGCTCGAAGCCCTCGATCTTCTTGCGCGACAGATCGTAGGAGCGGACGACGGCCTCGGTGGGATCGCTCGCGAGCGCGCTCATCTCGACCACGGCGTCGGTGCCCTCGCTCGCGACGAGCAAGGTCTTCGCGCTCTTGCGATACACGGCCGCGCGCGGCTGCACGAACGCCGCCGATCCGAGCTCGATCACGTCGTCGGCGGTGTCGTCCCAGCCGCCTTGGTTCATCCCGTCGCGCGGCAAGAACATGGAGGCGAGCGTGATCGGCGTGTCGCCCCGCACGGGCGCGAAGGATTTGCCGGTCTTCTCGTCGATCACGTCGACCGCGGCCGCGCCGAACCACGCGCGCCTCCCGATCGCCCCGAGCGCGTGGCGCGGGAGAAAGACGCGATCGCCCTCGGGGCTCGCGAGCACCGCGTAGCCGAGCGAGGCCGAGAGCTTCAGCGTCTTCGGCGATCGCGACGGCGACGCGGCGACGTCGATGCGCGTCACCGATGGGGACGCGTCCCGCAGGTGATCGATGCGCGTGACGGACGAACCGACGAGGTGCGACACGAACGCGGTGTCCCCCGACGGCACGATCGTCACGCCGCGCGGCTCGCGCGCGAGATCGAGCGTGGAGAGCACCTTGCCCGCGTCGAGTTCGACGATCGACGCCTTCGCGCTCCACGCGCTCGTGACGATCGCGAGCGACTCGTCCGGCGAGATCGCGATGCCCCACGCGTCAGGAGGCAGCTCGATGCGCGCGCGCTCGCTGAGCCCGAGCTTGCCCGCGCGATCCATCACGAGCAGCGCGCCCTTGCCGTTCGGCAGCGCGCGGATCGTGACGAGGACGCGAGCTCCCGTCGCGAGGACCTGCCCGGGTCGCCCCGGCATCTCGGTGCGCTCGATGGGCGTCGCCTCCCTCATCGGGAGCGCCGCGACGCGGACGCACGTGTGATCCTCGTCGGCGAGGAAGAGCGCGTCGTCGGTCGGAGAGCGCGAGAGGCTCCCGCCCTCACGCGACGCGGCGAGCGGCCCCGACGGCGCCTTCGGCAGAGCGGAACCGCCCGGCGCGGCGCCGCTCCTGCCAGGCGCGCCCGCGTCCGTCGACGAGACCGGATCCTGGCAAGCGAACGCGAGCACGATCGCGAGCGAAACCGCGAACGACAAGAGAGCCCCCCGAACCACGCTTCGCTCCGCCACGCGCGCTCCTCGCCGACCTCGGCCGGTCGGCCGCATTGGAACGGGCCGACCCGCGATGGTCAACGCCGAAAGGCGGCGCGGCTCTTCCCGTGCGTCACGGGACTCCCGCGCCGTCGCTCAGCGCGCGAAGAGCGCGGAGAACGCCGCAGGCACGTCGCTCGGCGCGAGCGCGTCGCGTCGTCGGAAGAACTCGGGGAGCGTCTCTTGGTAGGCGACGTCGAGCCGCACGTCCGCGCCGTCCCAACCCTTCGTGAACATCCGCATCGCGTCGACGCTGAGCTCGGGCACGTCCCGCAGCTGCCCGCGCTCGGCGAGGATCTGACCCGTGAGCCCGTACATGAGCAGCCCGCCGGGGATCGCGCCGAGCGCCGTCGTCGCGACGGCGGGGTAGCAGAGCCGAGCGGTCTTCGCGCCGAACTTCTCGCGGATGGTCGCCATCGTCTGCCGCTGGAGGATCTTCGCGCCCGCGAGCGGACCCATCGCGTAGACCGGATCGTCCTTCGGGTAGTCGTAGTCGCAGAACGCGACGACGCTCTCGCCTCGCGCGAGGAGGCCCGCCTCCGCGAGCGGCTCGGCCCAGAGGAGCGACGACGTGCCCATGAACTTGTTCGTGCGCTCGATGTCCACGTCGGTCGCGACCTCGACGTCGACGAGGCCGAGCTTGCGGATGTTCTCGGCCTTCGAGAAGTCCGGCGTCTGGAGCACCACGTCGAACGCGACGTCGAGCTCCTTCACCTGCGTCGGGCCGTGCTCCTTGTAGCGCTTGGTCGCGCCTGCCGCGATCCCGTTCACGAGGTGCACCGCGCGGTGCTTGCCCTGGATCTCGCCGAGGACCTCGCGGATGGTCTCCGGCTTCGTCGCGTCGGCGTTGAAGAAGCGCGCGGTGAGGCCCTCGGCCGCCGCGGCCTCGCCGATCGCGGCGACGTGGTGCGGTCCGATCTGCATCTTCTCGCTGTCGAGGTGCACGCAGTAGACGCTCGCGCGCTCGCCGAAGAGCAGCTGCATCGCGAGCCCGCGCGTGATGCCGTTCGAGCCGCCGAGCACGATGACGGCGGCGTCCTTCGCGATGTCGGTGCCCGCGCTCCCGATCGCCTTCCTCTGCGAAGCGCAGAGCGCGCGCGCGAGGCCGGGCCCCTTCTCCGCGAGCGCCCCGACCATGGCCCGTCGATCGACCCCACCGAGGGGGAGCTTCTTGAAGACCTCGAGTGTCATGCGGCGGCCTTAGCACAACTCGTCACGGGCCGGAGCCGACTGTCTCGACGGCGGGCGCGCCGCGCCCGAGGCGCCCCTCGGCCGTCGCCCGGGGTCCCGACGCCGGGACGAGCCCGACGGCCTTGCCGAGCCCGAACGGGACCATGTTCACGTAGACGTTCTCGTAGTCGCCGGGGCGGACGCGCATCGTCTCGTGCCAGATGCCGACGTCGCCGTTCGTGCCGATGAGCTTGTTGAAGGCGCGCCACGCAGGCAGATGCGCGCGCTCGCGGCTCTTCGCGTAGCCGAGGAGCGCGTCCATCGAGCGCCAGTAAGACACCATGATCGTCGTGCGCCCGAGCCAGCTATCGCCGCCCAAGAAGCCGAGCTCGGGGTGCTCGCCGAGCTCGCGGAGCATGCGCCCCATCGCCATCACGACCGAGAGCCACTTGCCTACCTTCCAGGGGCGGTTGATGCGCATCCCGATGAGGAAGACGACGATGTCGCCGTCCTGCCGGGCCGTCATGCGTTCACGAACGATGTCCGTCATGTGCGTTCTCCTTGTGTAAACAGCGTTCACGTCGAAGACAAAAAAAAGAGACGCTCAGGGCGCGATGCCCGCGAGCAGTCGATCGAAGGCGTGGAGGAAGAAGCGACGGAAGGGGGCGTCGCCGCCCATCCCGTGGAACTGACCCGTGAGGCGCAGCGACACCATGCCGTGGACCATCGACCAGATCATCGCGGCGAGCTCGATCGGATCGCCCTTCGCGACGACGTGCGCCGCCTGGCACTCCTTCACGCGGTCGACGAGGAACACGAACGTGGGCGCGTTGCGGGGCATGCCCTTCGGCATCAGCTCGCCGTGGCCCTCGGAGGCGCCCATGAAGATCACGCGGTAATCGGCGGGGCGCTCGACGCCGAAGGCGAGGTACTGCTCGGCGCACTGGACCATGCGCTCGCGCGGCGTGCGGCCCTCGAGCGCGCGCATGAGGTAGGAGCCGAAGACGCGGAAGCCCGAGGCGCACACCTCCCGGAGGAGGGCCTCGCGGCCGTCGAAATGGCGGTAGAGGGCCCCGGGGCTCACGCCCGCGCGCCGCGCGACCTCGCGCACCGAGACGGCCGACAGACCGCCCTGGAGGTAGAGGTCGCGCGCACATCCGAGCAAGCGCTCTCGGGTCTGGTCTCCCTCGCTGGTCAAAGTAAACACTGTTTACATCCGAAGCGGGGCGCGGTCAAGGGCGGCTCGTCGAGAGACGGCTCGGCCGAGAGACGGCTCGGTCGGCCGCGATGCCGAAGGCGCGCGGTCGTGCGCGGGGCTCGCGGGGGCGGGCGGCTCAGCTCGGGATGCCGCGCTGTGCGAGCACCTGGCGAACGGCGGCCTGCGGTTCGCCGCTGAGCCGTGGGAGGCTCGACTTCGCGAGATCGAGGAACTTGGTCCCGCGCGATTGCTTGAGCGCCTCGACGGCCGCATCGCGCTCGCCGGGGCCGTCGTGCTCGATCACGCCCAGCAACATCTCGGCGGCCTCGACCGAGTCGATGCGGGCGAGCGCGCGCAGGACGGCGACGCGGGCGCGAGCGTTCCCCGATTCGCGGTAGATGCGGGCCAAGGGATCGAACGCGTGCGCGAAGCGGAGCAGCTCGAGCGACTCGGCGGCCTGCTGCGCGACCCCGGCGTCGGGATCGGTGAGCCCGGCGCGCAGCGTGATGAAGGTGCGCTTGAAGAGGAAGTTCTTGAGCGTCTTCAAGACGGCCGCGCGGATCGCGGGCTCGGGGCGCGCGAACATGCGCTCGAGCGGCGAGAGCAGCGCGTAGAGCTCGACCTGCGCGAGCTGCTCGGCGAGCGCGACGGCGAGCTGCACCGTGACGCCCGGATCGGCGACCGTGCCGGCCGCGAGGTGACTCTCGAGCGCGAGCGCGGTGAGGCGCCCCAGGATCGCGCGCCGACGCATCGTCTCCGACCAGCTGGAGGCGTCGAGGATGACGTCGCCGCAGGCCTCGCTCGCGCTGCCGTGCTGCTCCCACTCGATGAGGTCGACGTGCCACACCTCGGGGAAGCCGACCTCGTGGCGGAGGTGCGCGGGCAGCGGCGACGACTCGATGCGGATGTCCGTCGCGCCGGAGTAGCGGCCCGTCGCGCGCGTGTAGTGGGCGCGGCGCCCCTCGCTGAGGGGCAGCTCGGCGAGCGCGCGGTAGAGGAAGCCGACCTTGCCGAACTGCCCCGACTCGCCGCTCGCGATGACCGCCGCGAGGAGGGCGTTCTCGGCGATCTCCGGCGGCGCGCCGCGCGCTTGGCATTGCTGCGCGACCTCCTGCCAGAGGCGCGCTTGCGTGAACATGCCGTGGTTCGCGATCGACGGCATGCCCTCCTTGCGGGCGTAGACGCTCATCTCGCGCGCGAGGGTCGCGGCGGCGCTCGTCTCCCCCTGCTTCTCCGCGGCTTCGACGGCCTCCTCGTACGACTGCAGCGCGTAGTACTTGAGGTGATCCTCGCGCAGGATGCGAATGACGTTCACGTAACCCTCGAGCACGTGCTCGAACTCGCCGCTCTCGCGGCCGATCGCGATGAGGACCTGGTAGCAGTCGAACGCGCGCTCGCGCTGGCCGATCGTCTCGTAGCGATCGGCCGCCTCCTCGAGCAGGTGCACGGCGCCGACGGTGGCCTCGCGCGCGGCGCCGTTCTCGCCGGTGCGCTTCGACGTGCGCGCGAGGTTGAAGCGCGCGAGCCCGGCGGCGTAGAGATCGGTCGCGGGCCCCGAGAGGATTTGGGTGAGCCTCGACCAGAGGGCGCGCGCGCGGAGGAAGTCCTCTGCGCGCTCGCGGGCGATGGCGGCGCGCGCGACGAGCCCCGCCGCCTCGTACTCGTCGGCGGCCTTCGCGTAGAGCGCGCGGCTTCGCTCGGGCGTCGTCGATCGCTCGGCCCAGGAGAGCAGCGTCCTCGCGCGATCGATCGGCGGGACGTGCTCGAGCAGCTGGCGCTGCGTGCGCTCGCCGCCCGCGTACCAGTCGACGGAGAGCGCGCCGCGCATGTCGCCGAGGCGCATCAAGACGTTGCGCATGTCGCCGACCGCCGCGACGTACTCGTCCTCGCGCGCGATCGTCTGGCCCAGCGCTTGGAAGTACACGTTGCGCGCGTAGACGAGGTCGCCGCGCTGGAACGCCGCCGTGGCCTCGGCGCGCAGCTCGTGGAGGGGCTTGCCGCTCACGTCGAGCCTCCCGGGGGACGCACCGATCCGGGCGGGCGCATCGAGCCGGGCGGGCGGCTCGCGGGACCGCCGGCGTCCCCGCGGCTCTGCGGACCGCGCCGGCTCATCGGGCCGCGCGCGCTCATGGGCGACTCGGTCTCGGCGATCTGCTGACGGAGCCCCTGGGTCTCGTCGAGGATCGACTTCGCGGCGACGCTGCGTGCGTCGCTCTTCTGGAGCGTCGCGTGATCGACCACCCAGTGGGCGTTGAGGAGATCGAGGTACTCGAGATCGAGCTTCCCGCCCGAGGGGAGGATGAAGACCGCGGCGATGTGCGCGAGCGCGCGCACGGCCTGCACCATCTCACGCGGGATGTAGAGCGCGGCGTGGGTGAAGAGGTGCACGACCGGGGAGCGAGCGTCGCGGTGCCGCAGGAGATCGAGATCGGTCGCGAGCTCCGCGAACACGCGCGCCGGGTTGCGCCCGCGCTCCCCCTTGAACGAGAGGAGATACGCGGTCGGGAGCTGCCCGTTCTTGGCGCGCGCGAGCTCGTAGAGGCGCGAGTCGAAGAACCGGAACGCGACCTCCTCTCCCTCGAGCACGAGCTTCTTGCCGGTCGCGAGCGCCATGCCGCGCGCGAACGTCTGGCGATCGCCGCGCATCGAGGCGGAGGCGTCGATGAGCAGGATGTGGATCCGACGCTGCTCGTCGCGGCTCTGCTCGCGGGCGAAGTAGAGGACCTCGTTGTCGACGAGGCGGCGCGAGAGCTCGTCGTTGTCCCAGGCGAGCTCGGAGAGGACCATGCTGTCGATCGAGCCGCGCGTGCCGAGCCCGGAGTAGCCGAACGCGGCGGTGGTGCCGGCGGCGGGGCGCGTCTTCGTCTCGAGCACGCTCGGGAGGATCTCGAGCGAGAAGTTCACGATGTCGTTCGCCTCGGGCGACTCGAACGCGGCGAGCAGATCGACGTGCGAGAGGCCGCCGCCGGCCTCCGAGCCGAGGATGCCGAAGAGACGGAGCGTGTCGGTGTCGAGCGCGTCGGCGAGCGTGACGACGAAGAGGCGCGCGACCGAGAGCGCGTCGAGCGCGGCGAGCTCGAAGCTGCGATCGGTCGTGCGATAGAGCCCGACGAGCTGCGTCTCGATGCGCTCGAAGAGGGACGCGTCGACCGGGACGCGGCTCGGGTAGGCGGCGCGGCCGTTGAGGCGCGCGACCACGGCGCCGAGCAGGCGCGCGAGGACGATGATGACGAGATCGTCCGAGAGCTTGAGCTGCGCCGCCTTGCGCGAGGCCTCGCTGTCGTCGATCTCGCCGAGCAGGCGGCGATACGCCTCGAGCACGGACGCGAGCTGTGGCCGGTCCGCGAACGCCTGGGCGACGTCGACGCGCGCGATGACCTCGTATTGCTCGGGCGGCGCGGCGAAGAGCATGCCCATGTCGTGGACGAGGAAGAACGGCAGACCGAGGCCGAGCCGCTCGAGGCCCTCGTGCCAGCGCAGCGCGCGGAGCGCGAGCGTCGCGGCGGCGGGCCGCACCTGCGAGAGCGCGAGCGATCCGAGCGGACCCGCGATGGCCGGGTCTCGGGCGAGGGAGTCGGGGACGGGCACGAGGAGAGCGACGTTAGCAAATCCACGGGCGCGCCGTCAGCGAGGACGGGGCGCGCCGCCCGGGCCGAGGATCGCGTCAGTCGAGCGTGAGCGGCTTGTGGTTCGTCGGCCCCTCGGCTTCGCTCTCGAGCTCGCTGAGGGCTTGGGCGAGGCTCTCGTCCGAGAGCTCGCGGTTCGTCGCCGCTTCGAGCGCGACGCGCAGCTTGGGCGAGGCGGTCGACTCGGCGGCCACGTGGATGCGGCGTCGCTCGGCGGGCGGGACCTGAGGGGCGAGGGCGATCGCGGCGCTGGCCCGCGAGACGGCCGAGGCGCTCGCGTCCTCGACGATGCGCCAGAGCCGCTCGAGCGGGATCGGGCTCGTCCGCATGTCGGCGTTCGCGCCGGCGCCGAGCGCGCGCAGGCTCGTCACCCAGTCCTTCGGCGCGCGCCCGTTGCGCCCGAGGATCGACGCGTCGTCGCCGGCCATGCCGCTCGTGTACGCGTCGACGGCCTCGCGGATGCGCTCGACGAGCAGCCCCGCCTCTTCTTCGGCCCATCGCTTCTGGCCGACGAGGAGGCGCACGATCTCGCCGGAGCGCAAGAGCAGCTCCACGCCGAGGTAGGTCTTGTTGAGCTGCCTGCCCTCGTAGGGGTTCACGAGCTCGATCTGCGAAAACGGGAAGTAGCGCTCCTTGCCGAGCCACCGCGTCAGGATGCCGTCGGCGCCGACCTGGATCTTCGTCCGCGCGGCGACGAACGCCATGAGGAGCGCCATGCTCGCGATCATGCCGATGACGCCGCTCGCCGCACCCTTCGGGCCCGCCGCGAGGATGCCGCCGAAGACGCCCACGAACGTGAGGAGGACGGGGCTCATGAAGAGGAGCATCTGCTTGAGCGACGACCACGTGAAGACCTGGCTGAGACCGGAGATCTCCGCGACGGTCTGCGACGCGTCGAGGCCGAGCGAGCGGAGGATCGCGCGGCCCTCGGCGACGTCCTTCACGTCGAGCTGCACGCTGGGCGCGAGCCCCTTCTTCACGAGGCGAACGAAGAAGCGGCCCTCGCGCGGGATGACGAAGCCCTGCTTGAGCTCCTCGCGTCGCACGACGAGCTGCCCGTGCAGGCGCACGCCCTCCAGATCGCTCGTCAGCGTGCCGGACTCGAAGCGCGGGCTCTTGTTCCGTTTGAACGCGTAGAAGAACCCGAGCGCGCCGAAGACCGCCAGGTGGAAGAGGGGCGTGAGGAACGCGACCTGCCCCGTCACGGCGCCGGCGAGCGCGAACACCGCGCCGAGGATCCAAGGGGAGGCGCCGAGCGCGAGCCACCACGGGCTGCGCCGCACGAGCGACACCGTCTGGCTCTCGAAGCGGCTCGACGGCGCGCCGTCGACGCGGGTCTCATCCACGCTCAGCTCCCCCTCCCGCGCCTCACCGGGCGTGAGGCCGCGCGCGCCGCGCGGCGAAGCGCAAAGCCCCTTCGCGCAGCGGAAGCCGACGCCGTGCGAGCTCGCCGTGGCGAGC
>CAYYKK010000268.1:0-10796 GCA_964467935.1 uncultured Polyangiaceae bacterium | reverse complement strand
GGTCGAATGAGCGACGGCGCGCGCTCGTCGACCTTCACGCCGAGCTTGCGGAGCGCGTTCACCTTCTCGGGGTTGTTCGTGATGAGGCGGACGGACTCGACCCCGAGGTGCTCGAGCATCGCGGCGGCGCCGTCGTACTCGCGCGAGTCGTCGGGGAGATCGAGCATGCGGTTCGCGTCGACCGTGTCGTGACCGAGCGACTGGAGGTGATACGCGCGGATCTTGTTGGCGAGGCCGATGCCCCGCCCCTCTTGGCGCAGATAGAGGACGACGCCGAAGCCGCGCTTCGCGACCTCGAGCTGCGCCGCCTCGAGCTGCTCCTTGCAGTCGCACTTGAGCGAGCCGAAGACCTCGCTCGTGAGGCACTCGGAGTGGACGCGCGTCGTCACGCCCCGGCGGCCGCGGACGTCACCCATCACGAGCGCGACGTTGTCCGGGGAGAGGTTGCTCGCAGGGTCGGGCTCGCCGTGGTGGAACACCACCATGTTGAAGTCGCCGAAACGGGTAGGAACGATGGCTTGCGCTGAGATCCGGAGCTGAGGCCGGATTGCCGACTTGGCAACGTACATCTCGCTCTCCTTGTGCTTGGCTGGGTGAGGGGCTCTGCGAGGTCGTCCCGTCTCGGGGCTGCCCGTGACGTTCCAGCTCTCGTAGCATTTTGGGCGCGGGGAGGGTTTGGACAACGTCGGGCTCGGAGCGTCTGTCTCGACGGACGCGGAAGGACTCATTCCCTCGTGCGCGACTCCCTCTCGCAGGTCCCAACTTAGTCCAACTTTTGTCCTAGTCAACCCAAAGGCGCCGTATCGGCAGGTATCTTACGCACGAGCGCGCGTTCCGTCAGCGTGGGGTTGACGTCGGCGGTCAGAATCTCGACCGTCGGGTCGTGACCCCCGACGAAGCGATCCGCGAAGCCGAGAGCGGGACGCTCCGACCCGTCTACCTGGTGGTGGGGGAGGAGCGACTCCTCGTCGAGCTCGCCGTTCGCGCGCTCCGCGATGCCGCGACCCGAGGCGGGATCCCGGGCTTCAACGAGGATCGCTACCAGGCGGGCGAGGCGAAGGTGGACGCGATCCTCGGGGCGGCGCGCATGCTGCCCATGATGGCGGCGCGACGCCTCGTGCTCGTCCGTGGCGTGGAGCGCTGGGAGGGGCGCGACGACGAGGGCGACGCGGGCAAGGCCAAGGAGACGCCGCTCGACGCGCTCGCCGAGTACGCGAAGGCCCCGGTCGACTCGACGGTGCTGCTCCTCGTTGCAACCAAGCTACATGGGCAGCGTCGTCTCGTCACGCTGGCGAAGAAGGCGGGCTTCGTCGTCGCGTGCGATCCGATCCCGCGCCGCGATCTTCCCCGCTGGGTGCAGGATCGGGCGAAAGGGCTCGGGCACGGGATCGATCGGATGGTCGCCGATCAGCTCGCGGAGCTTTCGGGCCCCGAGCTCGGCAGCGTCGCCGACGCGCTCGAGCGGCTCTCGTTGTACGTCGGCCCCGGCGCGCCGATCACCGAGGAGGCGCTCGCGACGGTCGTGACGCGCGTGCGTGCGTCGACGGCGTGGGAGCTCGTCGACGCGGTCTGCGCGCGCAGGCTCGGCCAGGCGCTCACGGTCCTCGCCAACGTCGACGGGGGCCGGGACACCGAGCTGCCGTTGCTCGGGTCGATCGCGTGGACCGTCCGGCAGATGGCGAAGTTCGAGGGGCACCTCGAGGGGGGCGAGTCGGTGGCCGAAGCGGCGCGCAAGGCGGGCGTGCCTCCGTTCAAGGTCGACGCGACGCGGGACGCCCTGCGCAGGTTGCCCCGCGGAACGATGGCGCGCTGGCTGAGGCACCTCGCCGAGGCCGATCGCGCCCTGAAGGGGTCGAAGCGACCGGGGCGCGCCGTCCTCGAGACCCTGCTCATCGACCTCTCTCGGTAGCCCGCGCCCCCGTCACAGGCGCGCGATCCTGTGCTAAGTCGTTTTGGATCGCGCGCTGGGGCGCGACCGTTCGGAGGCAACCGGGTCTTGGGCATCGACGCGATCGCGAAGCGCTTCTTCCCGGCGATCGTCTGCGCGTTCCTGTTGCTCGGAGCCTATTTCCAGGCGCGGGGGGTGACCGCGCTCGTGGCGGGCGAGCTCCCGGACGGCGCCGCGGCGAAGCGCACCGTGCGGGCGCCGGCTCCCCTCTTCGCCGCTGCGGAGAAGAGCGTCAGCGCCGGCCCCATCCTCGCGCGCAACCCGTTCGACTCGGTGACGGGCCCGCTCGACGGCGTGAAGCTCCCGGACACGCCTCCGCCGACGGAGGGACCGAAGGACCCGACCGAAGATCCGCTCTGCGCGTCGGGGAGCGTCGTGCTCATCGCCGACTCGGCCGATCCGCAGTGGAGCTTCGCCGTCATCCGCGGGTCGAGCAACACCACGAAGATGCGGCGCATCGGCGACGACGTCGACGGACAGGTGCTGAAGGCCATCTCTTGGGATCGCGTCTGGCTCGCGTCCGGGAGCGCTCGCTGCCAGCTCCAGATGCTCACCGGCAAGAAGAGCGATCCGAACGCCGACAAGGGCAGGACACCGCCGCCGGTCGAGCACAAGACCTCGGAGAAGGAGCCGGAGACGACCGATCTCGCGGGCGACGTGAAGAAGATCAGCGACACGGAGTACGTGATCGCGCGCTCGGCGTCGGACAAGATCCCCGCGCTGCAGAAGGACCTGATGAAGAACGCGCGCCTCGTGCCGGGAAAGGGAATCCGCCTCGCGCGCGCCCCGGCGTCGAGCGCGCTCGGTCAGCTCGGGATGACGACCGGCGACATCATCAAGAGCATCAACGGCTTCGACATGCTCGACCCGGACAAGGCGCTCGAAGGCTACTCGCGCATGAAGACGGCGAGCGAAGTGACCGTCGGTCTCGAGCGCAACGGCTCGCCGATGACGATCACCATCAAGGTGGAGTGAGCGCGCGTCGGGGCCGCGCGGGGCTCAGACGAGCCCGCTGCGACGCCGCGCGATCCAGTGGACGCCCACCAGCGCCGAGGCGGCGAGGGTCCACGCCCACGGCGGCAGCACCGGCTCGACCTTGCGCTGAGAGCTGACGACCGTCGCGCGCGGCAGGGGGATCGCGTCCACGTCGCCCGGTCGCACGAGCTTGCCGCCGGTCGCGTCGGCGATGGCGCGCAGCCGAGCGGGGTCCGGACGGCTGTCGGCCCACTCGTCGCCGCCCTTCTCGCAAGCGAAGTCGCGGCGCGTGACGGGGCCCGCCGCGCCGCCCTGCTCGATGATCTCGACGCTCGCGGAGTAGCCGCCGGGGCCGAGCGGATCGACGTCGAACGGCGTGGCGCCGTCGCCGTCGACGAGCGCCTTGCGCCCCTCGAAGACGACCTTCTTCGAGCCGAGCTTCGTGATGGTGACGTGCGCCTCGCCCTTCGTGCCCGGGAGCGGCCGGAGATCGAGCTCGGTGCGGGTGTCGGCGATGCATCCGTTCGGTAGATCCACGACCGTCGACTCGAACCGCGGGTCGCGCATGAGCCAGCCGAGCAGACCGTCCCACAGCGCGCCGTGCGCTCGCCCAGCCGCGGCGGCGGCGAAGCTCGAGAAGAGCAGCTTGTGCGACCCGTCGACCGTGAGCGCGATCGTGCGCCCCGTGCCGCTCTCGCCGAGGGCGAGGACGGGCATCGGCGCGCCGCCCGCTTTGAGACGAGGATGTGTCAGCAATACGGTTGCACCAGGCCGGGCGGGGCCCACGACGTTCGTGCCTGGCATGTCCGGGAAGGTCTCGCCGATGATCTCTCGGAGGGGTCCCAGCACCGGCGCGACGCGGCCCGCGGGGGTCAGCGTCGGGGTGAACCAGGCGAGATCGACGCCCGCGTCGGGCTCCTCCAGATCGCGCGTGAGCGTGACCGGGAGCACGTCGGCGAGGGGCGAGTCCGCGTACTTGCCGGGACCGAACGCGTCGGGCCCTCCGACCATGATGAGCCCGCCGCCGTCCTTGACGTAGCGGGCGAGCGAGCCGAGGTGCTTCGTCAGGCCGTAGAGGTCGGCGTTGAAGTCCTGGAGCACGACGGCGTCGAAGCTCGGCAGGTGGACGCTGAAGAGCTCGTCGACGGGGAACGGGATGAGCGCGAGCTCGCTCGGCGGCGCGCCGACGCTGTCGGTCTGGGTGCGGAGGATGAAGAACGCGACGACGTCGACGGACTCGTCGGCCTTGAGCCACATGCGCAGCGCGCGGACGTCGTAGGTGGGCCTGCCCGCGACGTGCAACACGCGGACGCGATCGCGCGCGACGTCGAGCGTGATGAAGCGGCGGTCGTTGTCCGGAACGTCGTCCACCGACGAAGAGTCGATGGCGACCTCGACGACGCGGGGTCCCGCGCGGTGCAGCGTGATCGGTAGCTCCACGACGCCCGACCCGTCGACCACGGTGGCGGCGCCCTTGGCGAGCACGTCGGGCTCTTCGCGGTCGCGCAGCTCGCGCACGACGACGGGGATCGAGCCGCACGTCATGCCTCCCGCGCACCCGACCTCGACGCGGAGGGAGAACGGCTGGTGCGCGACGGCGGCTCCCGCGGTCGCGACGCTGCGGATGCTCGCGTCCTTCGGGATCTTCTCGGTGAGGGCGACCGCGTGCACCGGGATCTCGAGCCCCTCGAGGCCGAGCGCGGCGCGCGAGTCGATCGCGGTGGGTCGGTCGACGCGCCCGTCGCTCACCACGATGATCGCCGAGGGGTGCTCGTCGGCGGCGCGCGCGACGCTCTCGAGCGCGGCGTAGAGGTCCGAGTGAGGCGCGGGCGCGACGTCGAAGGCGCCGCTCGACGTCGCGCCCTTGGGGATCGCCTTGGCGGCGCCGACGCCGAACGTGAGGACGACCTCACGTACGTCCTTCGCGCGCGCTCCGAGCTCCTTCAGGACCTTCGCGACGGTCTCGCGGCGCGTGGCGTCGTCTCCGGGGAGATCGATCGAGCGCGAGGCGTCGACGAGCACGACCACGCGCGGGCCCACGGCGGTTCCGTCCGACTCGACCTTGGCCGGGCGGAGCACGGCGCAGAGGAGCGCCACGACGCCGGCGACGCCGGTGAGGGCGATCGGCAGCGCGACGCGCCTCGGCTTGCGTGCCTTGACGAGCTCGTACACGAGGAGCGCGAGGCTGAGCGCCGCGAGGACGCACGCGACGACGAGGGCGCCTCGACCGAGGTCCGTCGAGGCCTCGATGGTTCGGGTCATTTGCCGCCCCGGCGCCTCATGATGAGCTCGGCGTGGACCTGGTCGTCCTTGTAGTTCGAGCAGAGGACGTAGAGCGCGACGTTGACGGCGAGGCGGATCGCGAGCTCGCGCTGCTCCTCTCCCCCCGGGGTCACGTCCAGCGCGGAGGCGCCGCTCGGATCACGCGCCAGCGCGCCGAGGACGTCGTGGCTCGACAGGATGACCTGGAGCACGCCGCCGCGGACGATCCCCTCGAGCTTCTCGGGGCCCGCGACGCGCCCCTCGGCGCGCTTGAGGAGGTAGAACGATCGGAAGACGACGTTCTCGGTGCCGATCGCGATGGGGGTCTGCTCGGGCAGGACGCGCGCGAGCTCGCGCTTCACCGAGCGGCCGAAGGCGCCCGCGTCGGGATCGAAATCGTCGACGAAGAGCACGCCGCCCATCGCGAAGAACCGGCGGAGGCCGAGCACCTCGCCAGAGATGAGCGGCGCGACGGCCTGCGACCCGCCCCAGAAGACGAACGGCTCCGCGAGCAGCTCGGGCGCGTCGGCGCGGACGGTGGTCGGACGAAGGCGCCCCGGCGCGCTCGTGCGCCGCACGACCTCGTCCGCCCAGCGCGCGGGCGCAGTGCTCCGGACGCCCTCCCATTTCGCGTCGCCGACGATGAGCGCGCGCGGGTTGAAGGCGCCCTCCTCGCCGAACGCGCGCGCGCGGCGCGCGAGGCTCGCGGTGGCGAGCGCGACGCCGCCGGCAAAGGCTCCCCGCAGCCATGATCTGCGGTAGAGCGCCGCGCTCAATCGAAGTCCTCCACGTGCCACGTCCCGCCCTCGCGTCGGAGGCGCACCTCGTGTCCGCCGGGGACGACCACGGTCGCGTTGTCGCCCGTGACCTGCACGTCGAGCCCCTCGGGATTCTCGAGCCCTTCGACGAGCGTCCGAAGATCGGTCTCGATCGCGGCGCGGGTCGCGGGCGACAGCACCCTCACGAGCCCGGCGTAGCTGCGACGCGCGAGCACGCGCCGCAGCTGACCGAGGACCTGAACCGGGGTGCGCGCGGCGGCGGGCAGCGCGTCGGCCGCGGTGATGCGGTAGCCGTCGTCCTCGACGGTGAGCGCGGCCTCTTCCCCGTCGGCGTACTTGAGGCGCGCCTCGCTCTTCACCACCGCGGAGGGGCTCGCGACGGCCTTGCCTTGGAGCGCGAGCTCGCTCTTCTCGTCGTTCACGATCCGCCGGACCTCGTCGCGCGTGAGCGAGCGGCGCCCCTTGTCGGAGAGCATGCCGTAGAGGGCGTCCGCGTCGCCGCGCGCGGCGGCGTCGGCGTACGCCTTCGCGGCGTCGTGCGGATCGGGGATGGATCCCGTGGAGCAGCCGGCGAGCGCCGCGGCGCCCAGCGCGAACGCGAGCGCGACGAGGGGCGTCACGGCGCGCGCGGCCTGGGCTCTCGACGGCATCACGGCGAGCGAGCGTAGTCGCCCGCCCGCCGCCTCGCAATCGCGAGCGTGGACGGCGCGACGTCGGCGGCGGTTCAACGGACCGAGGGGGGGGACGACGACGAGCGCAGCACCACCGGATCCTCGAAGCGGACCTCGAGGCCCAACGTCTCGCGGAGCATGCCGCTCTTCGCGCGCACGGTCCACTCCTCGAGGGCGCGCGCCTCGGTGCCCTCGACGTCGAGCCACAGCGTGCCGCCGGAGACCCGCGCCTTGACGCTCGACACGACGCGGCGGTGCTCGCGATCGAGCGCGTCGGCCAGCCGGAGGAGCGAGGCCATCATCTTCACCTTGCTGCGGTCCTCGCGCGACAGGTCGCGGAAGTTCTCGTGCTCGAGCGATGGCGGGCTCTTGCGGTGATAGCGCGCGACGTTCGCGACGATGCTCCGCTCCGCGGGGGTGAGGCCCATGATGTCCGAGTGCGCGATGATGTAGAAGCTGTGCTTGTGGTGGCCTTCGTATCGGACGAAGTCGCCCACGTCGTGCAGCATGGCCGCCGCGAGGAGCAGGATGCGATCGCGGGGGCCGAGCCCGTGCAGCGTGTCGAGATCGTCGAAGAGCTGCATCGCGAGCTGCGAGACGACCCTGCCGTGCGCCTCGTCGAAGTGGTAGCGACGTCCGAGGCGCAAGCACGCATCGGTGACGCTCGCGGCCTCGCCGCTGAAGTCGCGCGGCAAGAAGTGCTCGATGGCGAGATCGACGAGCACGCCCTCCTTGAGCCCCACGCCTGGCGAGAGCAGCTCGCGCACGCCGAGCGCGTCGGCGACCTGGAGGAGGATGCGGCTCGCGGGGACGATCGTGTCGGCGCGATCCGGCCGGAGACCGAAGCGCGCGCAGCGCTCGTCGAGCGTGAGCTCGGAGAGCGACGAGAGGAGCTTTCGCATCGACGCGATCTCGACGGCGCGCGTCTCCGGGAAGGCGAGCGGCGTGGGGCAGAGCTCGGCGAGCGTGTCGATGTTGCCGCCGGTGGCGACCATCACGTCGATGGGTCCGTCCGCGGCGAGCACGAGCTCACGCAGCGGCTCGGAGCAGACGCGCTCGACGTACTCCTCGAGCAGCTGCGCGCGGACGCCGTCGACGCGGCCGCCGCCGTCGAGGAACGCCTCGACGAGCCGGACCGTGCCGACGGGGAGCGAGCGGGCGAAGACGGCGGAGAGATCCTTCATCAGCGTGAGCTCGGTGGAGCCTCCGCCGATGTCGACGAGCACGACCGAGCGGCCCTCGAGGTTCAGCCGCTCGCGCACGGCGACCTGCACGAGCCTCGCCTCTTCGACGCCCTCGATGACGTCCACGTGCACGCCGGCCTCTCGCTCGGCGCGCTCGACGAACACGTCGCCGTTCTTGGCCTCGCGCGAGGCGCTCGTCGCGACCGCGCGATAGCGATCGACCTTCACCGAGTCCATGGTCGTGCGGAAGCGGCGGAGGGCGTCGCACGCCTGGGCGATCATCGACGGCTCGATGCGTCCCTTGGTGAACACGTCGTGCCCGAGCCGCACCGGCACGCGCTCGGCGCTCACCTCGCGAAAAGGACGAAAACGCGGGCCCCGCGGGCCCTCTTCGGGCGGGTCGACGTCGACGATGCGCAAGCGCATCGCGTTGGAGCCGATATCGATCGCGGCGAGCCGCGCCATGAGCGGGTCTTAGTTCTTCGACGGGCAGGGAGGAAACCGAAATCAACGCGTGTGCGCGCCGAGCGACGCGGGCGCGCGTCGAGGCCGTTTGCCCGAGGGCGCGCGCTTCGATAGGCTCGCCGCGATGAGCGCCGACGATCGCGATCGCGAGGACGCCGACGAGCCGCGGCCGGCGAGCGAGGGTCGCGCGGAGAGCGCCGCACGAAGGCGGCCTCGCAAGCGCAAGTCGAAGGCGCGGAAGCTGGTCCCCACGGAGCCGGCGCGATCCCCCGAGCCCTCGATCCGCGCGATGCTCGTCGGCGCGGCGGCGGCTGCGCTGGTCGGGGTCGCGCTGGTGGGCACCGGCCCGTCGCTGCCGGGCATGATCCTCGTGGTGGCCGGGGTCGCCGGGCTCGTCGTCTCGATCCATCGGTACGGGCGCCTCGGCCCGGACGCCGGCGGATGAGGGGCCGCGGGCGAGTCGGAGAGGGTGGACAGCGAGCCGCCACTTCGGCAACATCCCGCCCGCCATGAACCGACCCGAACGACAGCTCAAGCACCTCGAAGAGAAGATCGCCGCCAAGGAAGCCCGCTCCCCCAAGCGCGTGGGCAAGAAGACCAAGCGCTGGAAGAAGTCGCGCGACGCGCACAAGACCCCCGCCGCCTGAGATCTCGGCGAACGCGACGAGGGTCAGGAGGCCTGCGCCGAGGCCCTCATCGCGAAGACGCGGATCGAAGAACCCCGAACGCCTCGGTCGCCGCCGTGTGACCGAGGCGCGCGCGTCCGATTCGGGGGAGCGCCGAGGTGCGAGGCGGTAGGCGCTCGAAACGCCCTGGCGAACGGGCCCGAGCCGCGATATGTGGGAGCTGCACGGTGTGCCCCATCGCACCCCAAGTCCCCACGGGGAGCCCCGCCTCCCCTGACTCCGTCCGCGTTCGACCCGCGCGAGAACTCGACCTCGCGCCCGCTCGACCCTACGGAGCGACCATCGAGCGGCCCGAGGAAACGAAGCATCCATGTCCGAGCTGAACTTCGGCATCAACGCCGGCCTCGTCGAAGAGCTCTTCAACCAGTACCTCGAGAACCCCGAGTCCGTGGACTCGAGCTGGCGCGCCTATTTCGACCGAGAGACCGGGCGCGGTCCCCAGGGCTACCGCAACGGCGGTTACGGCCCCGCCGACGCCAGGGGCAAGAACGGCGTCTCGGGCGACAAACACGCCTCGAACGGGAACGGGGAGGCGAGCCGCGAGGCGAACGGCGGCGCCCTCGGCCGTGAGCTCGATCGGGCCTTCGCGCAGACGCTCTCGGCGCAGCCGCTGGTCGGACGCTCGAGCGCAGGCGACGAAGAGCGCGAGCTGCTCGCCCAGGCGGCGAGTCGCGCGCGGGTCTATCAGCTGCTCAACGCGTACCGCGTGCGAGGCCACCTCTTCGCGAACCTCGATCCGCTCGGCGCGCCCGTCGACGCGCACCCGGAGCTCGAGCTCTCGAACTTCCAGCTGAGCGAAGCCGACCTCGACAAGCCCTTCCCCACGGTCGACCTGCCGGGGCCGAACGTGCAGTCCCTCCGCGAGATCATCGGCCGACTGGAGGAGACCTACTGTCGATCGATCGGCGTCGAGTTCACGCAGATCGAAGACCCCGAGATGCGCCACTGGCTCCAGGAGCGCATGGAGTCGACGAAGAACCGACTCTCGCTCAGCAAGGCCCAGCAGCTGCGGATCCTCACGAAGCTGACCGAGGCCGAGGTCTTCGAGCAGTTCATCCACGGCACGTACGGCGCCGGCACCAAGCGCTTCAGCCTCGAGGGCGGCGAGAGCATGATGCCGCTGCTCGATCTGCTCATCGAGCGCGCGGGCGAGCAGGGCGTCGACGAGGTCGTGCTCGGCATGGCGCACCGCGGGCGTCTCAACGTCCTCGTCAACATCATGGACAAGAGCCACCGCGAGATCTTCGCGGCGTTCGAGGACAAGAACGCGTCGCTCAGCCTCCACGGCGGCGACGTGAAATACCACCTCGGCTACTCGACGGATCGCGTCACCGAGACGGGCAACAAGGTCCACCTCACGCTGACCTTCAACCCGAGCCACCTCGAGTTCGTGAACCCGGTCGTCGAGGGGCGTGTCCGCGCGAAGCAGGACCGAGCCGGCCTCGCGTCGCAGGGGAGCGCGATGGGTCGCGTGATGCCGCTCCTCATCCACGGCGACGCGGCGTTCATCGGACAGGGCGTGGTGCCCGAGACCCTGAACCTCGTGAACCTCGACGGCTACCGCACCGGCGGCACGATCCATCTCATCGTGAACAACCAGATCGGCTTCACGACGAACCCGCGCGACTCGCGCTCGACGCGGTACGCGAGCGACATCACCCGCATGCTGAAGGTCCCCGTCTTCCACGTGAACGGCGAGGACCCCGAGGCCGTGGCGCAGGTCGCGCTCCTGGCGATCGACTACCGGCAGAAGTTCGGTCAGGACGTCGTCATCGACATGTACTGCTACCGGAAGTACGGCCACAACGAGGGCGACGAGCCGCGCT
>CAYYKK010000267.1:0-10863 GCA_964467935.1 uncultured Polyangiaceae bacterium | reverse complement strand
CCCAGTTCCTCTATGAGGGCGACTCCCCCCTGGCCGAGCGCAGGGCTGCGGCACATAGGAAGTTACACGACGGTCGTGTTCCTTCAGCGCGGAGAGGACGGCTTCGAGATGTGGGGAGCGGTGCTGCAGTGCGGATGAGACTCTCGAACCTCGCGAGCGCGATCGCGCTCTCGCTCGCCACGTCGCTCGGCGCCTTCGGCTGCGGGCCGCCGGTGCTGGGACCCGTGACCAACATCGGGCAGGGCGAGTCGTTCGCGTGCGGCAACCCGAAGTTCGACTCGTTCTTCGAAGAGGTGCTCGACGCGCGCTCGAAGACGTCCGATCTCGACGGCGAGACGCCGCTCAAGAAGCGCCTCGCCGACGGCCTCGGCCTCGCGCCGACCGCGGCCTCCGACCAGATGTTCTCCGCGGCCAAGGAGCGCGCCGAGGCGATCAAGAGCGGGGGCGGGGCGATCTACGTGCAGCTCTTCCCCGAGCCGCGCTCGTTCTCGCGCGACGGCAAGGAGAAGGCCGGGGCGCTCGGCAAGACGCTCGAAGAGACCACGAAGCTCGGCCTCGACAAGGCGGACGAGCTCGCTGGGCTCGCGGCGCAGATCCGGCAGACCGAGGCCAAGCTCGACGATCTCAAGCAAGAGGCGGACTCCGCGTTCCCCGACGCGCACAAGCGCGCGGAGGTCATGCGAGAGCTGGAGGCGTCGCAGATCGAGCTCGAGAAGGCGCGCAACCGAGCGCTCGCGGAGTCGGGTCGGTCGCTCAACTTCGTGGCCGCCTTGGCGCGCGCGGCCGACACCGGCGGGGCCGATCTCGTCGCGTCCTCCGAGTCCGGCGGGAAGGGCAAGCCCGCCGGCAAGGGCTCGGGGGCATCGAAGCCCTCGGGGCCGACGAAGCCCGCAGGCATGACCGGCCCCGCGAAGCCCGCGGGCGGTGGCGCGAAGCCGAAGCACAAAGAGGACTTCGATCCGTGAGCGTCACGGTCGAGCGCGACGGCCCCGTGACGACCGTCCTCCTCCACCGCCCCGCCGCGAAGAACGCCGTCGATCGCGCGACCGCCGAGGCCCTTGCCGACGCGTTTCGCGCCTTCGACGCGGACCCCGAGGCCCGCGTCGGCGTGCTCTTCGGCGAGGGAGGCACGTTCTGCGCGGGCGCCGATCTCAAGGCGATCGCGCGCGGTGAGCCGAACCGCGTCCTGCCCGACGGCGATGGACCGATGGGGCCCACGCGCGCGCTCCTCTCGAAGCCCGTCATCGCCGCGATCGCCGGTCACGCGGTCGCCGGCGGCCTCGAGCTCGCGCTCTGGTGCGATCTGCGCGTCGCCGAGGAAGGCGCGGTGCTGGGCGTCTTCTGTCGACGTTGGGGCGTTCCTCTGATCGACGGGGGCACGGTCCGCCTGCCTCGCCTCATCGGGCTCTCGCGAGCGATGGACCTCATCCTGACCGGGCGCGCCGTCGACGCGCGCGAGGCCCTGGCGATCGGGCTCGTGAACCGCGTGGTGCCCGTGGGCGACGCGCGCCGCGCCGCCGAGGATCTCGCGCGCGAGATCGCGCGCTTCCCGCAGACGTGCATGCGCGGCGATCGGCTCTCGGCCTACGAGCAGCACGACATGCCGTTCGATCTCGCGATGCAGAACGAGCTCGCTCACGGCATGCGCGCCCTCGAGGCTGGAGCGATCGACGGCGCCGCGCTCTTCGCGGGCGGCCGAGGTCGTGGCGGACGGCCCGCCTGATCGGCGCGCCGGTCGCTGGACCGATCGTCAGCCGTGTGAACGTCGAGGGGCGTGAGGCCGCACGCGGGCGCCGCTCACAGCTCTTCGACGACCGTCCCGAGGTTCTGCCCCTGGCAGACGCGCAAGATGTTCCCGCGATCGCTCAGCTTGAACACGCGGATGGGGAGGCGATTTTCACGGCACAGCGTCACCGCCGTCGAGTCCATCACGCCGATGCGATCGGCCAGGAAGCGATCGTAGGAGAGTCGCGTGAACATCTGCGCGTCCTCGTGCTTCTTGGGGTCGCGATCGTAGATGCCGTCGACCTTGGTGGCCTTGAACAGCGCCTGCGCTTGGATCTCCATCGCGCGGAGCGCGGCCGCCGTGTCGGTGGAGAAGTAGGGGTTGCCCGTCCCGGCGGCGAAGACCACCACGTAGCCCTTCTCGAGGTGGCGCATCGCGCGTCGACGAATGTAGGGCTCCGCGATCTGCCGCATCTCGAGCGCCGTCATCACGCGCGTGGGGATGTCGTTCTTCTCGAGCGCATCCTGCAAGGCGAGGCTGTTGATGACCGTCGCGAGCATGCCCATGTAGTCGCTCTGCGAACGGTCCATGCCCGCGCTCGCGCCCTTGAGCCCGCGGAAGATGTTGCCGCCGCCGACGACGATGCCGATCTGCACGCCCATGCGGTGCACCTCGGCGAGCTCGGCCGCGACGTGTTGGAGCGTCTCGTGTCGGATGCCGAAGCCGCCGTCCTCGCCGCACAGGGCCTCGCCGCTCAGCTTCAGCAGGATGCGCCGATAGCGCAGGCTCGTGTCGGGGGGAGGGGGCGGAAGGAGGGAGTCGAGCGCGCCGGGCACGTCGCGGGTCTAGCTCCTCGCGCGCGAAAGTGCAATCGGACCCGGCCGCCGCGCGGACCGCGCTCGGCGAGCGGCGCTCGTCGGGTCGTGTTATGACGCCGCACGATGTCTCCGCGCCTCCGTCGAACAGGGCTCGCCGCCCTCTGCTCGCTCGCGCTTCTCTCCGTCGGCGCCGCGGCGTGCAGCGATCCGCCCGCCCCCCCGCAGGCCGACGCGGGGCCCGCCCCCGGAGGGCTGACCCCCGAGCAAGCCGCGCGCGTCGTCGCGAAGGTCGGCGACAAGACGATCACGCTCGGCGACTACGCCGCCGCGCTCGATCGCATGGATCAGTTCGATCGCCTGCGTTACCAGTCTCCCGAGCGTCGGCGCGAGCTCTTGAAGGAGCTCGTCGACATCGAGCTGCTGGCGGCGGAGGCACGAAAGCGCGGGCTGGCCGACGAGCCGAAGACCGCAGAGGCGATCCGCCAGGTGCTGCGCGACGCGCTGATGGCCGACGCGCGCAAGTCGCTGCCCACGCCCGCCGAGATCCCTTCGGAGGAGGTCAAGGCGTACTACGACGCGCACATCACCGACTTCAAAGAGCCCGAGCGCCGCCGCGTGAGCGCGATCATCCTCGACGACGAGAAGAAGGCGAAGGAGATCCTCGAGGCCGCGAAGAAGTCGGACGACGCGACCGCATGGGGCAAGCTCTTCTTCGAGAGCTCGACGAACGCGGCCGCGGCGAAGCAGGCGAACGTGCCGCTCGATCTCGCGGGCGACCTCGGCATCGTGGGTCCTCCCGACGACGCGCGGGGCGCCAACTCGAAGGTGCCCGACGCCGCCCGCGCCGCCATCTTCAAGGTCGACAAGGTCGGCCAGGTGTTCGGCGAGGTGGTCTCCGCCGACAAGAAATTCTACGTGCTTCGCCTCAGCGGCAAGACCGCGGGACACGAGCGCTCCCTCGCGGAGGCCGATCGGCAGATCCGCGTCGCGCTCCTCCAGCAGCGAACGACGGCCCTCGAGAAACAGGTCGAGGACGACCTGCGCAAGAAGTACAAAGTCGAGGTCGACGACGCGGCGCTCGCGAAGCTCGACGTCCCGATGCCCGTCGACGAGGTGGCGCCGCCGTCGCCCTCGTCTTCGGAGGCCGCGCCCGCGCCGCCCGCGTCCGCCTCGGCGAAGGCGCCCTCCGGAACCCCGCGCAGCCCGAAGCCATGAGCTCCGAGCAAGGGGAGCGCGCCGGACGCGGTCGTCTCACCGTCCTCGCGGAGCCTCGGGCGCACGACGCGCCCGCCTCGCGCGGAGAGGTCGCGCCGCGTCCGAGTCCGCGCTGGATGCGTGAGCTGCGACGCTCCGTCACCACCGCGGACGGTCTCGCGCGGGCGCTTCGGCTTTCGCCGGCCGAGCTCGAGGGGGCTCGCCGCGCCGAGCGAGAGGGGCTCCCGATCCGCGTCACGCCGCACTACCTCGGTCTCGTCGATCACGACGATCCGGCGTGTCCCATCCGGCGACAGTGCGTGCCCGTCGCGGACGAGGCGCTCGAGACGAGAGGCGACATGGTCGATCCGCTCGGCGAGGTCGCGCACGAGGTCGCCCCTCACCTCGTCCAGCGCTACCCGGATCGCGCGCTCCTCCTCGCGACCGACCGTTGCGCGGTCTATTGTCGCTTCTGCACGCGCTCGAGGATGGTCGGCGATGGCGGAGGCGCGGTGTCGCTCGAGAAGCTCGAGCCGGCCTTCTCGTACCTCGCGCGCCGTCGTGAGATCCGGGACGTCATCGTCAGCGGCGGCGACCCCCTGAGCATGGCGACTAGTCGGGTCGTCTCGCTTCTGGAGAGACTGCGTCGCATTCGTAACATCGAGACGATTCGCCTCGCGACACGGGTGCCCGTGACGCTCCCGTCGCGCATCACGGCCGAGCTCGTGCGCTCGCTGCGCCGGTTCCACCCCGTGTGGATCATGACGCACTTCAACCACCCGAAGGAGCTCGCGCCCGCCTCGCTCACGGCGCTCGCGCGGCTCGCGGACGCCGGGTTCCCGGTCATGAACCAGACGGTGTTGCTGCGCGGGATCAACGACGACCCCTCGATCCTCGAAGCGCTCTTTCGCGGCCTCGTGTGCGCGCGCGCTCGTCCCTACTACTTGCTCCAGATGGATCCCGTGCGGGGGACCGGCCATCTGCGCACGAAGGTCTCGCGCGGCGTCGAGATCATGGAGGCGCTCCAAGGTCGGCTCACCGGGATCGCGCTCCCCAAGCTCATCGTCGACACGCCAGGCGGCCTCGGCAAGGTCCCGATCGGACCGGACTACGTCGTCGCCCGCTCGGAGGGGAGCACGCGCTTTCGGACGTTCCGTGGTGAGGAGGTCGACTACGTCGATCCCTCTCCCGCGCGGGCCTCGTCGCGCTAGTTCGGCGACGGCGCGCACGCGGCGAGCGCGTCGGTCTCGACCGCGAGATCGGCCCCCGGCTCGAGATCGAGGTCCGCGAGCTGCCCGCTCAGCAGGCTGTCGAACGTCGGAGCGCCGATCTTCGTGAAGCGCGCGGCCGTCGCGACGATCGGGACGTGGGAGCCCGCGACGAGGGTGCCGACGCGCGTCGAGCCGACGTAGAGGGGCAGGTCGTGCGCGCAGACCTTCTCCCCGACCGACGCCGCAGGGAGCACCTCCGGACGCGCCGATGGCGCCGGATCTCGATCGGTCCTCGTCCGGACGAGCCGCGCGTCGACGAAGCCGACGAGCGTGGCGCCGTCCGTCTCGATCTCGACGCGCTTCTTCGCGCCCCGCACCTCGAGCAGCGCCGTCGTGCGCGCGGCGTCCGAACGGAGCCGCGCGGCCGGCGGCCCGTCCACCGTCGCGGCGATCTCGATGCTCTCGCCATCGACGAGCTCGGCCGCGGTTCGCGTCCCGGGGACGCGCGCGTGATCGCCCCGCCGCCCGGCCGCGAGCTCGGCGCACGGCACGTGGAGCAAGAGCCCGGGGGCGAGGAGCTCGACGCGCGGGCTCGGCGCCGGCACCACGTCGAGGCCGGCGCGCGAGGCCCGCACGATCTCGACCCGTCGCGCGATCAGGAACCCGCCGAGCATCGTCGGCGATCGCAGCTCGAGATCGACGGCGCGCGCGTCTGCGAAGCCCGACAGCCGCACCGAGGAAGCGCTCAGGTCGACTGCGACGACGTCTTGGGGGCCCTCCAGCACGCCGATCGTCAGCGCGCCCGCCTCGAGCGGAGCGCCATGGCGGAGCCTCGCGAACGGCGCTTCCTTTCGACTCGCCCTCAGCGCGAGCCCCTCGTTTCCAGCCTGCGGCCCCGGCACGCCACACACGCGCGCCCGCACCGGTTCGCTCGCCGAGGTCGCTGCGTCCGCCGAGGCGGGAGCGACGATGGACGACGACGCCCCGAGACCTCGCTTCGGAGGTTCTCGGGGCGCGTCCTCGCAGGCGGCGAGCGACGAGGCGATCGACGCCAAGCCGACGATCCACGCGGGCCCGCACGCGAGCGCGGTCCCGCGTGCGGTCGGGCGTCCGGTCAGGGGCCGCCCTTCTTCAGCTCGGTGAGCACGAGCTTCGCGACGGCCTTCAGCGTGTCGAACACACCGACGCCGGTGCGAGCGCACGCCTCGTAGTCCGGAACGCCGGTCGGGTTCAGCATCTCGCGCAGCTCCTCGACGGTCGCGATGTCGGGCATGTCGCGCTTGTTGTACTGGATGACGTACGGGATCTTGTCGAGCGAGTAGCCCTGCTCGGCGAGGTTCGTGCGGAGGTTCTCGACCGACTCCTGGTTCGCCTCCATGCGCGCGATCTGCGAGTCGGCCACGAACACGACGCCGTCGACGCCCTTCAAGATCAGCTTCCGGCTCGCGTCGTAGAAGACCTGGCCGGGCACGGTGTAGAGGTAGAAGCGCGTCTTGAACCCGCGGATCTCACCGAGGGCCAGCGGGAGGAAGTCGAAGAACAGCGTTCGATCGGTCTCGGTGGCGAGGGAGATCATCTTGCCCTTCGCCTCGGGATTCGTGCGCTCGTAGATGTACTGCAGGTTCGTCGTCTTGCCGCAGAGACCTGGACCGTAATAGACGATCTTGCAGTTGATCTCGCGCGCCATGTAATTGATGAAGCTCATCTCTGGGCGCGCTCCTTAGTCGTTGAAGAGGTTGTCGATGTCCTCGTCGGTGATCTCGGCGAACGGCGAGTCGGCGCCGGGCTCTGCGACCTTCTTGAGGAGGCTCTCGAAGATGGTGTTGAGCTCTTCACTCGCCTTGCGGACGCGCAGGCGCACGAGGCCGAGGCTCGACTTCGAGTCGAAGATGACGACGAGGATGACGCGGTTGCCGACGAGCTGGATGTGGATGTTCGCCTTCTCGCCCTCGTGGAACTGGGTCGCGAACTCGTTCTCCTTCAGGAGCTTCGCCATGCCGCCCGTCGCGGCGATGTTGCCGGCGGTGAGCGACGCGAGCGAGGTCGTGTCGAGGTTCTCGACGTCACCGCTCGCTGCGATGAGCTGCCCGTTCTTGTCGACGATGAAGACGACCTTGGCGTTGGCGCTCTTGACGAGGAGATCCACGACAGCCTGGATCTGATTGAACTCCTCCTCGTACATGACCATCTGCGGATTGACCATCATCCCTCCGGAGCGCACTCTTTTCCGAACCCGCCTCTTCCGCGGACCGTGAGCCCTCTTCCCCACGCTGGGGAGGACGAGGCTATCACGTCGCGGGATGCTGGGGTCGCAGCAGGCTGGCCTGCTCGCGCGCGGGTTCGTTCTCTAGGAAACCTCGATGCCGTTGCTCCGTCGAGCAACCATCTCGGGTTTCTATCCGATAGCGGCATGGGCTCGCAATCGGTTCGCTCGGGTTTCTTCGGCGCCCGCCTCGGCGTTTGGGGTTGACCGTGGGCGCCTCGCACGGGATACGGCTTTTCCATGCGGGCGCCGAGCGGCGACAAGGTAGGCAGGCGGATGGCGCGCCGGACGAACGTGGCGCTGCGGATCGTCGCGGGTGCGGCGATCGCGCTCGGAGGCCTCTCGGGGGAGCACGCCGCCGCCGAGCCGAGCGCGGTGGACACGGAGCTCGCGAAGCGGGTCGCCGACGTCGATCGCGCCAAAGGCCCCGAGATGTACGCCGCGCTGCGAAGCCTGTTCGAGCTGTGGGACTTCGCGGATCCGACGCAGGTCGAGGGCGAGCTGCGGGCGGCGGCCGAGAGCGACAAGCTCGCGGCGCCCGTGCGCGTCTACGCCCAGATGCTCGTCGCGGAGGCGCGCAAGCGTCGCGGCGACGCAGCGGGTGCGGCGGCGATCGCGCAGAAGCTCGGGTTCGTCGACAAGTGGCTCTTCGTCGGACCGTTCGACAACGAGAACCGCGGCGGCTTCGCGCGTGCCTTCCAACCCGAGCAGGAGCTGACGCAGCCGATCGTCCCGGGCCGCGCGTTCGACGGGAAGGAGCGACCGGTACGCTTCCGCGACGCCCCCTCGGGCGTCGGCTCCACGGTCTTCGATTTCGGCGCCTACCTGCGTCCACGCGAGAACGTCTGCGGCTACGCGACGACCTTCCTGCGAGCGAAGGATCAGGCCAAGGCGCCTCGGCCGCTCAGCCTCTGGGTCGGCGCGACCGGCGCGGTGAAGGTCTTCCACGACGGCGAGCTCGTCCTCTCCGACGAGGCGATGCGCGAGCTCGACGTCGACCGCCTCGCGACCACGATCACGCTCGAAAGAGGTGAGAATCGCGTCACCGTCAAGGTCTGCGGCGACGCGAGCGCGCCGAAGTTCTCCCTGCGGCTCGGCGACGCGAAGGGCGCGCCCGACCTCGAGGTCGAAGCGAGCGCCGACCCCGCGCTCTCGGCCGAGAGCCGCGAGCCCGACGCGAAGGAAAAACCGAAGGCCGCGCGCGAGGGCGCGAAGGAGCCCGCAGCGAAGCCCGCGCCGAAGGCCCCCTCTCCGACCGGCAAGGCGGCGGGGAAGGGAGACGCGGGCGCGCCCCCCGCCCCGTCCACGAAGGTGTTCTCCAAAGGATCGCTCGAGGGGCCCATCCAAGCCTTCGAGCGGGCCATCGGCGATCGCGGCGGTAGCGCCGCGACGATGGAGGCCTACGCACGTTACCTCGTGTCGACCTCCGGCGATCCACGCGGCGAGCACCGCGCGCGCGATCTCGCGCAGCGCGCCGCCGAGGCGGAGCCGACCGTGAAGCGCGATCTGCTCGCGGGCGAGCTCAGTGAGGATCGCAACCAGCTCCGGACCTGGATCGACAAGGCGCGCGCCCTCTCCGACAAGCCCCAGGTCGACGTGCTGCTCGCCGAGGCGCGCCTCGCCCGCACGGGCATCCAATGGCGAGACGCGGTCCCCTTCTACGAGAAGGTGCTCGCGCTCGAGCCCGACAACCTCATCGGCATGCTCGGGCGCGTCGATCTCTACGCGCAGGCCGGCCTCCCGCGTACGGCGCTCGCGACGCTCGAGGACGCGGTCGACTCTCGCCCTCGCGCCGTCGCTCTCCTCCGCGCCTACGCATTGCAGCTGCGGCTCGTCGGGCGCGAGACCGAGGCCGACGAGATCGACGCGCGATGGTTCGCGTTCCGATCCGACGACACGAGCTTCGCGAGCCGGCAGGTCGACGAGGCCGTCGCGCGCCGCGACACCAAGGGCGCGGAGCGCTGGCTCGGTCGGTTCCTCGCGAACGAGGGCGACGCCGTCTTCGCTGCGAGCGTCGCGTCGCGGACGTTCCGCGCGCTCGGTCAGAAGGATCGCGCGCGCAGGGCGCTCGAGTCGGCGCTCGAGGTGGCCCCGGAGGATCTCGGAACGCTGAGGGCGCTCGCGGATCTCGCCGGGCAGGACGAGCGACGCGACGAGCAGCTCCGGCTCTTGCGCAAGCTCCTCGCGCTCTCGCCGCAGGCGAAGGAGGTGCGCGAATACGTCGAGCACATCGAGCCGGCCAAGCCCCGCGACGACGAGGCCTACGCGTGGGACAAGGACCGCTTCCTGAAGATGCGCGAGGGCGGATCGAAGCAGGTGCCGCAGCGCACGCTCCGCAACCTCACCGTGACGACCGTGTTCCCCAACGGCCTCGCGAGGCACTTCCATCAGGTCGTCTTCCAGCCGATGACCGACGAGGGCGCGGCGCGAGCACGGCAGTATTCGTTCTCCTTCCACGGCGACAAGCAGGAGGTCGAGCTCCGCGCAGCGCGCGTCTATCGCGCCGACGGCACCGTCGCCGAGGCGGTCGAGAGCGGGGAAGGGGCCGCGAACGATCCCTCGATCGCGATGTACACGTCGGAGCGCACCTTCTACGTCCAGTTCCCGCGCCTCCAACCCGGTGACGTGGTGGAGCTCCGCTACCGCGTCGACGACGTCGCGCAGGTGAACGACGTCGCCGACTCGTTCGGCGAGATCGAGTACATGCAGGCCGACGAGCCGATCGCGGACAGCGAGTACGTCGTCATCGCGCCCAAGTCGAAGAAGCTCAACACCTGGGTCTCGGGCCTCCCGGGCCTCAAGCAAGAGTCGACCGAGAAGGGCGACCAGCGCATCTACCACTACACGGCGACCGACGTTCCGCCGCTGATGCCCGAGCCCGCGATGCCTCCGTGGAGCGAGGTGCTCGGTCAAGTGCACGTCTCGACCTTCGGCTCCTGGGACGAGCTCGGGGCCTGGTACTGGGGCCTCGCGCGCGATCAGTTCGACGTCGACGACGAGGTGCGCAAGAAGGTGCGCGAGATCACCCACGGCCTCACGGGCGACGAGGCGAAGGTCCGCGCCGTCTATCGCTACGTGACGGGCCTGCGCTACGTCGGCCTCGAGCTCGGCATCGAGGGGATCAAGCCTCGTCGCTGCGCGCTCACCCTCGCGCGCGGCTGGGGCGACTGCAAAGACAAGGCGACCATGATCGTGACGATGCTCCGCGAGCTGGGCATCCCCTCGACCATCGTCCTCCTTCGGACGGGGATGCGGGGCGATCTGCCGAACGGCGCGCCGCCCACGATCGCCGCCTTCGACCACGCGATCGCCTACGTGCCGTCGCTCGATCTCTATCTCGACGGCACCGCCGACGGGGCTGGCTCGACCGAGCTGCCCTCGATGGACCGCCGCGCGGTCGGGCTCCAAATCAACGAAGGAAAGCCGAAGCTCGTCCGGCTGCCCGATCCGCCTCCCGAGGCGTCGCCGCACGATCGGCGCATCACGCTCGGCCTCTCGGCGGACGGCGCCGCGGACTTCTCGCTCGACATGTCGGTGCGCGGCGCGAACGCCGTGGCGTGGCGCGAGCGCTACCATGGCGAAGGGACGCGCCGCGATCGAGCGACCCGAGACATCTCGTCGCTCCTCGGATCGGCCGAGCTCGCGCGCGGG
>CAYYKK010000266.1:0-10885 GCA_964467935.1 uncultured Polyangiaceae bacterium | reverse complement strand
CATGAACATGTGCATCAAAGATTCAGAAGCGCCGCGCGCGGCGAAGAGGGGACGCACCGCGGAGAGCACGACCATCCCGGCGAGCATCGCGGCGAAGACGCGGAGGGGCGCGAGGATCGCGGCCGCGCGAGCTCGACGCGGCGTCACGGGCGCGCCTCCCCGCCGGTCGTCGCGAAGTCGACCGCGCGCCCCGTGTCGAGCACGAGGAGGAGGCGACCGTCGAGCTTGTAGACGCCGTGGATGAGCTCGCGCGCGACGTGGGTGACGGTCTCGGGCGCCCGCTCGAACGCGCCCTCGTGGACCTCGAGCACGTCGCCGATCTCGTCGACCAAGAGGCTCACGCCGCCGTCGTCCGTGCGGACCACGACGTTCATCGGGTTCTCCTCGGGGGGCCTCTTCGGGAGGCCGAGGCGCGTGCGCATGTCGACCGCGGTCACGATTTGACCTCGGAGGTTGATGAGGCCGTGGATCCCGCTCGGGGCGAGCGGCACGCGGGTCATCTCCTGGTGCCGAATCACCTCTTGGACCTGGGTGACGTCGACGCCGAAGAGGATGCGATCGAGGTAGAACGTGCAGAGCTGTCGCGGTGTGCTCATCTGGGGTCAGGCTCCCGAGAGTGCGATGGAGGGCGCCACGCGACGGAGGGCGGCGCCCACGTCGAGCAGCTCGGTGACGCGGCCTTGCAGGACGGCAGCCCCGAGGACGCCGCTGCGCATTCCGGTGCTGGTTCGGACGGTGATCGTCTCCTCGACGATGTCGAGGATCTCCTTCACCACGAGCCCGACCGTCAGGCCGCCCTGCTGCGTCACGATGACCTGCATCGCGCCGTCGTCGCTGGTCCTGGACGTCGCGCCCGAGAGGATCTCGTCGAGCGGCAAGAGGGGCATGATCTGTCCTCGGTATTGGACGACGTGGCACGCGCCGACGCGCTCGACCACGCGCGGCTGGAACTCCTCCAGGCGCGCCACCATCTCGAGCGGGAGCGCCATGCGGTCGCCGCTCTCGAGCGAGAAGAGGAGCATCGCCTCCTTCTGCTCGCCGACGTCGCGCGCGTCGCCGGCGCTCTCGCGCAGCGCGCGCTCGCGGAGCGCGTTGATGACGTTGGAGCGCTGCGCGATCCCGAGGACGTCGAGGATGAGCGCGACGCGTCCGTCGCCCATGATCGTCGCGCCGGCGTAAACGGTCAGCGCCTTCAGCTCCTTGCCGAGGGGCTTCACGACGATCTCCTCGGTGTCGAGCACCTCGTCCACCACGAGCCCGAATTGCCGATCGTCCGCTTGCAGCACGACGATGTAGAGCTCGCCGTCGGCCTCGTCTCGCGCGCTCGTCTCGAGCGCCGCGTCGAGCCGCACGAGGGGCAGGAGGTGACCGCGGAGTCGATGCACCGGCGCCCCTTGGATGTGCTCGATGCCTCGCTTCGCTTGCTCCGCGTCGAGCCGCACGAGCTCGAGGAGGTTCACTTGAGGGATCGCGTAGCGGTCGCCTCGGCTCGTCACGACGAGGGCCGGGATGATCGCCAGCGTGAGCGGGATCTTGATGCGCAGCGACGTGCCCTTGCCGACCGCGCTCTGGATGTCGACCGTGCCGCCGATCTTCTCCACGTTGGTCTTCACGACATCCATGCCGACGCCGCGACCCGAGACGGCCGAGACCTTCTCCGCGGTCGAGAACCCCGGGAGGAAGATGAGGCTCAGGAGCTCGCGCTCGCTCATGCGGCTCGCGCGATCGGGCGTGATGAGGCCGCGCGAGAGGGCCTTGTCGCGCACCTTCGCGGGATCGATCCCGCCGCCGTCGTCGGAGATCTCGATGTTGACCTTGCCGCCCTCGTGGAACGCGCGGAGCTTCAGCGTGCCGTTCGCAGGCTTGCCTGCGGCGACGCGCTTGTCGGCGGGCTCGATGCCGTGGTCGACCGCGTTCCGAACGACGTGCGTCAGCGGGTCCTTGATCGCTTCGATGATGCTGCGGTCGAGCTCGGTGTCCGCGCCCTCGAGCTCGATGCTGGCTTGCTTGCCGCACGTGACGGCGAGGTCGCGCACGACGCGCGGGAGCTTGCTCCAGATGTTGCCGATGGGCTGCATCCGGGTCTTCATCACGCCCTCTTGCAGCTCGGTGGTGATGAGGTTCAGGCGCTGCGTCGTGCCGACGAAGGCGGTGTCCTTCGCCGTCGCGCCGTATTGGAGGATCTGGTTGCGCGCGAGGACGAGCTCGCCGACGAGGTTCATGAGCTTGTCGAGCAGCCCGACGTCCACGCGGATGCTCGTGTCGGTGATGGCCGGCCTCGCGTCTCGCGACTCGGCCGGCGCGCTCGCCTCCGGCGCGGGCGCCTTTTTCGGGGGCGGGGAGTCGGCCTTCGCGGGCTCGACCTTCGCGGGCTCGGCCTTGGCGGGCTCGGCCTTCGCGGGCTCGACCTTCGCAGGCTCGACCTTCGCCGGCTCGGGCGTCGTGGCGGCGACGGGAGGGGCCGCGTCGTTCTTCGTCGGCGGCGCACCGGAGGGGGCGTCGCCGGCGGGCGTCGATGTGGACGGCGGAGACGGCGCCGGATCGGAGAAGAAGGTCACCGCGCTCGGCTTCGCTCGCGCGGGCTCGGGGCCGCCCGGCCTCTTCGCGAGCGCGTGCAGCTCCTCGATGAGCTGGCTGTAGTCGGCGCTCCCCTCTTCGCCCGTCCTCTCGACGGACGTGAGGATGCCGCGCACGCCGTCCACCATCGCGAGCAGGCCCGACGTGATCTCCGGCGTCAGCGAGAGCACCCCGTCTCGCAGCAGCGAGAGGAGGCTCTCGCCCGCGTGCGCGAGCGCCTCGAGCTTGGTGAACGCGAGGAAGCCGCTCGTGCCTTTGATCGTGTGGATCGCGCGGAAGATGCCGCCGATCCGCGAACGATCGTCCGGGTCCTTCTCGAGCGCGACGAAATCGCGGTCGAGCGCGTCGAGGCCCTCGTGGCTCTCCACGAGGAACTCCTTCAGTACTTCGTCGTCCTCCGTCGACATGATCCCTCGCGGAGCTGCAAAGCAGCGCCCGTGCCACGCGCGCGCCCGCCGATGTCGGCCTGCGCGCGGGACGCCTGACCAGCCCGCGGTCGTTCGGAGCGCCAACGCGTTGACGCTCTCGCCAGCAGGTTGGCGCGAGCCAGGGCCGATCCGCGCTGCGTCCGCCGCCCTCGCTCCCGGCGTCGGGCGGCTCTTAAGGAACGCGATCGCGGGCCGTACAAGGGGGCGTAGTCACCCCCGGACTACCGAAAGCCCTCGGCCCCCCATCGGGTCGAGGGCTTTTTTTTCGCGCGTCGTGCGAGGCCGCGCCTCAGCGAAATGGATCGATGCCGTCGACGAGCCCGTCCTCGAGCCGTCCGCCGTCGACGAGCTTGCGCGCGCCGATCTCGACGGTCTGTCGTCGCCCGAGGAGCACCATCTGCACCGGCGCGTCGTAGCTCGCCTTCGTCGTCTCGGAGCTGGCGTAGCCGAGCGACACGCTCATCCCCGGCAGGAGCATGTCCTGCCGATCGATGCCCACGTCGGAGCGAGCGAGGTAGTTCGTCGGAAAGACGAGCAAGCCCACGCGCGACGCGTCCGGGTGGCTCTGGAGGTAGTGCTCGAGCGCCTGCTCCACCATCGGATCGGCGCACTCGAAGCTCGTGAGTCGGCTCGCCGTGAAGCGCACCTTCGCGGGGGAGCGCCTGACGAGCGCGCGATCGAGCGTGGTCCCGGGGCCGAACATCGCGCGGTCGACCACGAGCGTGCCGCTCACCCGCGCAGGGTGGGTGTAGACGAGCCCGGCCGGTAGGTTCTCGCTCGTGCCCCGGCTCGGTCGACCGCTCGACGAGAGGATCGGATGCGAGAGCGCCAACCGCACCTCGAGATCCGTGCCCGTGTCACTCGTCACGCGGAGCTGGCAGGGCGGCGCGAGCGCGGTCGAGAGCCGCGCGTTGACGATCGCGAGCAGATCCGGATCGGCGCGCAGGCTCTGACCGAGGAGCCGCTCGTCGACTTGGAGCAGATGCAGGTGCCGCGCGCGGATCTTCTCGGCCGTCTTCGCGATCGCGACCGACATCGGCGGTGAGGGCCGATCCGGCGCGAGGAGCATCGTCGCGGTCGCGCCCTCGACGAGGGGCGCGAGCTTCGTCATCAGATCGGGGACGGTGGCGCCCTCGGTGTCGAGCGCCTCGATCGGCACGCGGACGACCCGCGCGTCGGCTTCGGCCACCGCCCGCGCCATCAGCACGTAGAGCGAATCGGCGCGGTAGGTGAGGATGTGCACGGTCTCGCCGGGGCGGACGCAGAGGCAGCGCCCGATCACGTTGCGCGCGCCGCGGGTGACGTTGTGATCGTCTTGTCCCAGCGAGCCCGCGGGGCCGAGCCCCATCGGCGGCAGCGTGACGCGGGCCATCGGCGGCGGCGTGACGCGGGCCATCGGCGGCGGGGTGGGTCGACTCGGCAGCCGGTCGATCCCCATCGGCGGCGTGCGCTTCGCGTTCGCGCCTGCCGTCGTCGGGCGCTCCGTGGTGGGCGGCGGCGCGCTCGGTGGAGGAACGCTCGGTCGAGGACGGGCGGCGGCCGCCGGCGTCTCGGGCGGAGAAGGGCGGCGCTCGCCCGAGACGAAGCGCGTCGAGGTCGGGCCCTCGCGGTCTCTCTTCTCGTCTCCTCCGCCCATCGCCGCCGAGAACGATCGCAGAGAGCGCGGCCGAGCACCACCGTTTTACGCTCCGCAAGGCGACGCGGTTATGCTCCTTTCGTGAAGCTCCTCCGCTACGAGGCCCTCGTGTCGCTGCCGCTCCTGCTCGCTGCTTGCGGGGGTGACGAGAGCGCCGGGACGGGCGGCGCCGGAACGACGGCGACCTCGGCGACGGACGCGACGACGTCGGGCGCCGGAGGGGCGGCGAGCGATCCGGCCGTCGCGAGCGTCACCCGCTACGATCTCGCGTTCGATCTCGCCTCGAGCACGTTGACGACCTCGCTCTCGCTCGACGTGGTCGAGGCGGGGAGCTGCTACACGGTGCCGTCGATGCCGACGCCGACGGACGTCGAGCTCGACGGCGTCGCGGCGTCGAGCGCGGAGGTGACGTCCGGCGCGCTGACCGCGTGCGGCCCGGGCCTCGCCATCGGGCCACACACCCTTCGCGCGACCGACGTCGTCTCGGCGGGCGTCGCGCCCGGGCTCGACGTCGGCTTCTCGAACAAGCCCCACGGCGCCGGCACGTTCACCTATCTCCTCAGCTGGGTCGGGGGCTGCGATCGGTTCGGCCCGTGCGACGATCGCCCCTCCGCGCTCGTCCACTTCACCTACGACATCGCCCACCCGCCGGGCACGACGGCCCTCTGCCCCGGGACGCTCGTCGCCGGCGCGACGCAGACCCATTGCGATCTCCTCGCGACCGCCGCGCCGACCTATTCGGCGTTCGCCGTCATGGCCGACACGACGTGGAAGCGCGCGCCGTTCACGAGCGCCGCGGGCGTGGACGTCGTCTTCTACGAGGCACCGAACGGCGCGCTCGCGAGCTCGCTCGACGCGGCCTCGTTCCAGGCGTTCCTCGGCTTCGCGACGACGCTCCTCGGTCCATTCCCTTATGGCAGCGAGCTCCGCTTCGCAGGGGCGCCGACGAAATGGCTCGGCTTCGAGCACCCGGCCAACGTCGTCCTCGACGACGCGCTCCCGACCCTCTCGGGACCCTACCTCGACCCGACGATGCACGTCGCGATGCACGAGACCATCCATCAATGGGCCGGCGACCGGAGCACCATCGCGACCGCCCAGGACTTCGCGTGGAAGGAGGCGATCGCCGAATACCTTGCTTACGTGTTCGAGGACGAACAGCGCCCCGTGGGCGAAGCCGCCGCCACGAGGGCCTATTGGGACGCAGCTTCGCTCGGCGCCAAATACCACGTAAGGCCCACCGACGATCCGCCCCCCGCCGTGGAGGCCTTTTATGGCGACGTCTATGGGCCTGGGCCGATGCTCCTCTTCGTGCAGCTCGAGCCGCTCGTCGGCCGCGCCGCGGTGCTCTCGGGGATTCGTGCCTTCCTCCAGGATCCCGGCGCGCGGAGCGTCGCAGATCTCGAGGCCGCGCTCGAGGCGGCGAGCGGCGCGAGCCTCGGCCCGTATTTCGACGCATGGGTGTTCGGCGCCGGGGCGCCCGCGTGGCCGTCGTTCGCGGTGAGCACCCAGGCGGCGTCGGGCATGGTGACGCTCACCGTGACGCAGTCGGGCGCCCAGGCCGCGCCCTACCCGGGCGTGGTCGAGGTGGAGCTCGACGGCGCGACGGAGAGCCTGGTCGTCCCCGTCTCTTTCGGCCTGAATCCCTCGGGGCCGTCGGTGACGGTCTCGGTCCCGTTCGCGGAGGCCGTCACCGGCACGAAGGTCGATCCGGCCCATCGCATCGTGGACGTGCCGTCGAGCTTCGCGCCGCTGGTTCCGCCGCGCGTCTACATCTTGTGAGCGTCGCGCGTCAGCCGGTCGTCCGCATCCCCGCGTAGGCGCTGCGGCTCGAGAGCGCGCGCACCATCCACCCGGGGATGTCCTCGAGGTGTGCGATCTCCGACGCCGCGCCGAGCGCGATGGCGGCCTTCGGCATGCCGAAGACGACGCAGCTCTTCTCCGACTCCGCGACCGTGAGCGCGCCCGCGTGCCGCATCGAGAGCAGCCCCCGCGCGCCGTCCGCGCCCATGCCCGTGAGCAGCGCGCCGACGGCGTTCGCGCCGGCCTGCTTGGCGACGGAGTCGAAGAGCACGTCCACGGCGGGCTTCACGTGGTGCAGCTGCGGGCCGTCCTTCACGCGCGCGACGTAGCTGGCGCCGCTGCGCTGGAGCACGAGGTGGTAGCCCGCGGGCGCGATCAGCGCGAGCCCACGCGAGACGGGTTGTCCGTCCTCTGCCTCGCGCACGGTCATCGCGCCGACGCCGTCGAGGCGCGCGGCGAGCGAGCGCGTGAACGTGCCGGCCGGCATGTGCTGTACGACGAGCGTCCCTGGGAACGTGGCGGGCAGCGCGCGGAACACCGACTCGAGCGCCTGCGGACCGCCGGTCGACGATCCGATCGCGACCACGCTGTTCGTGGTCTCGAGCGCCCGCACGTTGCCGACGGGTTGACCCGGGGACGCCCGCTTGCCGCCCTCGTAGCGCTTCACCTTCGCGACGCCCGCGGCGAGCACCGCGCGGACGAGGTGCTTGCCCACCTCGGGCACGCTGATCGACGAGTCCGGCTTCGGGATCACCTCCACCGCGCCGAGCTCGAACGCGCGCAGCGCGTTGGCGCTGTTCTTCTGCGTGAGCGAGCTGAGCACCACGACCGGCATCGGCTGGTGCGTCATCAGCTTCTCGAGGAACGTGAGGCCGTCCATGCGAGGCATCTCGACGTCGAGCGTCAGCACGTCGGGGCGGAGCTCCAGGATCCGCTGCCGCGCCACGTACGGATCGACCGCGCTGCCGACCACCTCGATGTCCGGGCACGCCGACAGCTCGCGCGAGAGCACCTGCCGAACGACCGCCGAGTCGTCCACGATGAGCACCCGAATCATGTCGTCCCCAGCGACAGCGCGCCGCTCGTGACGCGCAGGGCCACCTCGATGCGACCACCGAGCGCCGCGAACGCCACGAACGCCTCCGGCTCTCCGGGCGCGGCGACGTCGCTGTAGGAGGGAGGACCGAGATCGAACACGACCTCGTCGCCCGCGACCCTCGGCAAGAGCTGTCCGCAGATCACGTTCGCCACTTCGCCGAGCGCGTCGCGCGTCTCCTCCTCGGAGAGCGCCGAGTCCTCCTCGCCGAGCATCGCGCGGGCGATCTCCTCCCGCGGCAAGTCCAGGAAGCGGAGCGCCAGGGCGCCCTTCGCGGGTCCTCGGAACGTCACCTCGACGGTGAGGGCGCTCGTCCGGCTCGGCGACGGATCGTCCGCCGGGTCCGGGCACACGAAGCACAGATCCTCGAGGACGCTCACGCTGGTCGCGCGCAGCGCCTCCTCGAGGCGCACGTCATTCACTCTCTTCATCGACCCCTCCAATGGCGTCCGCCACGGCCGCCACGAGCGCCTCCGGCGCAAACGGCTTTCGCAAGAAGCGCGCGCGCTTCTCTCGCACGCTCTGGATGCGTGTCTCGCTCCCCTCGGTCGAGACGACGACCACCGCGAGGTCGCGCGTCTCCGGGTTCTCGCGGATGCGCTCGAGGGCCGTCATCCCGTTCATCCCGGGCATGTTCAGATCGAGGAGGGCGATGTCCACGCTCCTCCCAGCGAGCTTCTCGAGCGCCTCCGAGCCGTCTCCGGCCTCGTGCACCTCGCGCAGCGGCAGCCCCGCGACGCGGAGCGTGCGGATGATCATGCGGCGCATCGTCGCGCTGTCGTCGACTACGAGCAGATTGAGCGCCATGGCGCGGACCTCCGAATCATAATTGCCTCTGCTTGCCGCGAATCCCGATTTGGACCTGTCCCGTGTCGAGGGAGAGGATCATCGTCCTGGACTCGTTTCCCTCGGTGTCGTGGCGCGCGAGCAAGACACCGTTCTTCCACAAGAGCTTTCGCAGCATGACCATGTTGCGGCGACCGATCTGGAAGACGTCACCCGAGGCGTTCTCCGATAGGTGCGCGCAGCCCGCCGCGTAGACCTGGATTCGGTTCTTCTGCGCGCCCGCCCGATAGCACGCCTTGAAGAGCTCGGGCACGCCGGTGTCGACGAACATCGCCGGGTTCTTCGCGGCCTTCTCGGGGGACACCGAGGAGCTCGGCAACATGGCGTGCAGCAGGCCTCCGACGCGCGACACGGGGTCGTAGATGGCGAGGCCGAGGCAGCTCCCGAGCGCGTAGGTCAGGATGTCGATCCCCACCCCGCCGGCGACGTGGATCTCGGCGATGCCGACGACGATCTTCCGGGTGGCGACGGCCGTCGTGCGCAGCGCGGGCGCGGTGGCGCTCATTTGACGTAGACCCCCGGCTCCTGGAATCGATACCCGTGTTGGAGGCCGGTGAGGCTCTCGGCGAGCCCGATGAAGAGATGTCCGCCCGGCCTCAACAGCGCCCGCATCCGCTCGACGAGCCACTCCTGGACGGACTTTTCGAAATAGATCATCACGTTTCGGCAGAAGATGAAGTCGAATGGGCCCTTCATCGGCCAGTCGCCCATCAGGTTGAGCCAGCCGAACCGGACGAGGCCGCGCGTCTCCGGGGCGATGCACACGAGGTCCCCGCCCGCCTTCTTGAAGTTCCTCGCGCGGAGCTCGACCGGCACCGACTCGGTGAGCTCTACCGCGTATTCGCCGCGGCTCGCCTTCTCGAGGACGCGGGCGGAGATGTCGGTCGCGAGGATGCGAGCGTCGGCGACCGTGCGCGCGTGCTCGCGGAGCAACATGGCGATCGTATAAGGCTCTTCGCCGGAAGAGCACGCGGCGCTCCAACCGCGGATTCGGTTCTGTCCCTGCTCGAGCGCGGGGCGGAGGATGCTCTCCCGGAGGACGTCGAAATGGCGCGCCTCGCGGAAGAAGCTCGTCTTGTTCGTCGTGAGCGCGTCGATCATGCGACCGAGCTCTCGTTTGTCGCGCCGCACGAGGTCGAGGTAGACCGCGAACCCGTCGAGCCCGAGCGCCCGCAAGCGCTTGCCGAGCCGCGAGCGCACGAGCTCTCGCTTGGAGTCGTTGAGGCTGATTCCCGCGATGTCCCGAGTGAGCACGCTGATCGCGTCGAACACGGTCGACTCGAGCTCGGGCGTCGCGTGGGCGGGTTGGACCAGCATGGGCTCTCTCGGGATCGCGGGGGCGGTGCGGGCCTCGACGGGGATCAGAACTCGCCGAGCGCGCCGTCGTCGTCGAACGGGATGAAGGCCTTCACCGCCGCCCGGCCGTTGCCCGCGCCATTGCCGTTCTTGCGGGCCGGGTGGTGGTCGGGGGCCGGCACGATGAGGCTCGGACGCTGCGGCGCTGCGGCCGGCTTCGGCGCGGGGCGGTGCCCGCTGGCGGGCCGAGCGTGGGTGAGTCGGAAGCCGGAGACGAGGTCGAGCAAGGTCTTGGCCTGGCTCGCCAGCTCCTCCGCGGTCGACGCGGACTCCTCGCTCGTCGCCGCGTTCTGCTGCGTGAGGCGGCTCATGTCCTCCACCGCGCGGTTGATTTGGGTCGCGCCGATGCGCTGCTGCTCGCTGGCCGCGGCGATCTCCGCCATGACCTGCACCACGCGCCGAACCTGGCCCGTGATGTCGCCGAGGTTCGAGAGCACCTCGCGGTTCAGAGCGACGCCCTCGTCGGCGTTGCGGACCGAGCCGTCGATCATGCCGGCGGTGGTCTTGGCCGCCTCGGCGCTGCGCATCGCGAGGTTGCGCACCTCCTCGGCGACCACCGCGAAGCCGCGGCCGGCGTCGCCCGCGCGCGCCGCCTCGACGGCCGCGTTCAGGGCGAGGATGTTGGTCTGGAACGCGATGTCGTCGATGGTCTTGACGATCTTCGCCGTCTCGTCGGCGCTGGTCTTGATCTTCTCCACCGAGCGCGAGAGGCGGAGCATGCTCTCGGCGCCGCGCTCGGCGCTCTGCTGCGCGGCCTCCGCGAGGCTCCGCGCCTCCTGCGAGTGCGTCGCGTTCTGCTGCGCCATGGAGCTCATCTCCTGGAGGCTCGACGTCACCTCCTCGATGGAGCCCGCGTTGCGCGACGTCGCGCGGGCGAGCGACTGACCGCCCGCGGAGATCTCGCCCGCCGCCGCGGACACCTGCTCGGCCGCGGACGACACCTGCGACAGCGCGTCGTCCATGTTGGCGAGAGCGCCGTTCAAGGAGTCGGCGAGCTTGTCGCCGTGCTCGTCGAGCTGCCTCGAGAGGCGCGCGCCGCTGGCGCGGGCCGTGAGGTCGCGGGCGGCGACCTTGTCGAGCACGCCACCGACCTCGAGCACCACGGCCGCCGCTTGCTCCTTGTGGAGCCGCTCCGCGGTCTCG